>CAJFPF010000137.1 GCA_904398655.1 uncultured Anaerotruncus sp.
ATCTTCAGGGCAGGGTGCAAGTCCCTACCGGTGGTATAGCCCACGAGCCGCAAGGCATGATTCGGTGCAACTCCGAAGCCGACAGTACAGTCTGGATGAAAGAAGATGGACACGTCAGGATATCCTGTTCCTGTACGCTTGGAAATGCCCGGGATGTTTTCATTCCGGGTTTTTTATTTTTCGGGAAGTAGGTTCCCTCCATGCCCTGAACCCTTCGGTTCAGGGCATTTTTCCATTTTGGAGGTGGAAGATTCATTGGATGACATCGGATACATGCGTATGGCCCTCCGGCTTGCCCGGAGAGGGGTGGGCTGGGTCTCCCCCAATCCCATGGTGGGCGCGCTGGTGGTGAAGGAGGGGCGAATCATCGGCCGAGGGTGGCACAAGAACTATGGGGAGGCCCATGCGGAGCGCAACGCCTTAGCTGCCTGTAGCGAATCCCCTCGGGGAGCAACGCTCTATGTGACGCTGGAACCCTGTTGCCACCAGGGGAAGCAACCGCCCTGCGTGGACGCCATTCTGGAAGCGGGCATCCGGCGGGTGGTGGTCGGTTCCCCCGATCCCAACCCTTTGGTTGCAGGCAAAGGGTTGCAAGCGCTTAGAAGGGCGGGCATCCAGGTGGAGGAGGGGGTGCTTCAGGAGGCCTGTGACCAACTGAACCAGGTGTTTTTCCACTATATCCAAACAGGGCGGCCTTTCGTAGTGCTCAAATACGCCATGACTTTGGATGGGAAGATCGCCGCTCACACCGGTGCCTCCCAGTGGATCACCGGGGAGGCGGCCCGGGCCCACGTACAGCGTCAGAGGCAGCGTTATGCCGCCATTCTGGTGGGGGTGGGCACCATATTGGAGGACAATCCACTGCTCACCTGCCGGATTTCCGGCGCCAGACAGCCCCTCAGGGTGGTCTGTGACTCCAGCCTGCGTACCCCTCTGGACTCCCGCCTGGTGTCTACTTCCCATCAGTTTCCCACCCTGCTGGCCACCTGCTGCGCGGATCCCCAACGCTGGTGCCCCTATGAGGAGGCAGGCTGCCGGATAGCACTCTCCCCCGGCAGGGATGGCCGAGTGGATCTCAGTTCCCTATTGCAGGCACTGGGGCGGGAGGGAATCGACAGTGTACTGGCAGAGGGCGGGGGCACCCTTCACTGGTCCCTGTTGGAACAGGGGCTGGTGCAAAAGGTGCTGGCCTACCTCTCCCCCAAGCTGTTGGGGGGCCGCACAGCCAAAACACCGGTGGAGGGGAAGGGATTTCCACATCCGGATCAAGCTGTACATCTGCAGCGCACCCATATCACCAGGCTGGGAGAGGATTTTCTAATCGAAGGGGAGGTGGCGGGGGATGTTCACCGGCATTATTGAAGAGATTGGGCGGCTGGAAGAATTGCAGCGGGGGGCGGCCTCCGCCTCCCTAACCATTCAGGCTTCCACCGTTTTAGAGGGGACGCGCATAGGGGACAGCATCGCCGTCAACGGCGTCTGCCTGACGGTGACCCGCTTAGATACCTCCGGCTTTTCCGCCCATGTGATGCATGAGACGCTGGATCGCTCCTCCCTCTCCCGGCTCCGGCCGGGCAGCCGGGTCAATTTGGAGCGTGCCATGCGGGCGGACGGCCGGTTTGGCGGCCACATTGTGGCCGGGCATGTGGACGGTATCGGAAGCATCCGACAGATCCGTCAAGATGATACCGCCATCTGGTACACCCTGGCGGCGGAGCCGCAACTGCTGCGGTATGTAGTGGAAAAGGGCTCCATCGCCCTGGACGGAATCAGCCTCACCGTGGCCCAAGTGGACAAGTCCGAATTTTCGGTCTCGGTGATCCCCCATACGGCGGCCATGACCACATTGGGGGAGCGGCGGCCGGGGGATTGGGTCAATCTGGAGGTAGATATCATTGGCAAATATGTGGAGAAATTTTTAAGTCTCCCGCCCCAGCCGCCCGGTCAGAAGACGATCACCCTGGATTTTTTGACCCAACATGGGTTTTAATAGAAGGAGGAACCAATATGCCGCAGTTTCACACCATTGAAGAGGCGTTGGAGGCCCTGCGCCAAGGCCGGATCATTCTGGTCACAGACGATCCCCACCGGGAGAACGAGGGGGATCTGATCTGCGCGGCCCAATTTGCCACCACAGAAAATGTAAACTTCATGGCCGTCCACGGCAAGGGGCTGATCTGTATGCCCATGGACCGGACATATATCCAGCTGCTGCAGCTTCCGCAGATGGTCCAACAGAACACCGATAACTATGAGACCGCTTTCACCGTCTCCATCGACCACATCTCCACCACCACCGGGATCTCCGCCGCCGAACGGGGAGCCACCGCCCGCGCCTGTGTTGCGGAAGGGGCCCGCCCGGAGGATTTTCGCCGGCCGGGGCACATGTTCCCCCTGCTGGCCAAGCCCGGCGGCGTGTTGGAACGGCCGGGCCACACCGAGGCCACAGTGGACCTCTGCCGGCTGGCGGGGCTGAAGCCCTGCGGCCTCTGCTGCGAAGTGATGGCAGAGGATGGACGGATGATGCGCACCTCCCAGTTGTGGGAGCTGGCGCAGCAATGGGAACTCCCCTTCATCACCATCCAGGACCTGCAGGCCTATCGAAAATGCCATGAAAAGCTGGTGGAACGGGTGGCGGTGGCCAAAATGCCCACCAAATACGGCAACTTTTTGGCCTATGGCTATGTGAACCGGCTCAACGGAGAACACCATGTGGCGCTGGTGAAAGGGGAAATCGGAGCGGGAGATGAAGTGCTCTGCCGGGTGCATTCGGAATGTCTCACCGGGGACGCCTTTGGCTCACTGCGGTGTGACTGCGGCCAACAGCTTGCCGCCGCTATGTCCCAGATTGAACGGGAGGGGCGGGGGGTCCTGCTCTATATGCGCCAGGAGGGCCGTGGGATCGGGCTGATCAACAAGCTGCGGGCCTACGAGCTCCAGGAGGCGGGCATGGATACCCTGGAGGCCAATTTGGCGCTGGGGTTCGCCGCTGACCAGCGGGAATATTACATCGGCGCCCAGATCCTGCGGGATCTAGGGGTACACAGCATGCGGCTGCTCACCAACAACCCGGACAAGGTCTATCAACTGGAGGCGTTTGGCCTGGAAATCCTGGAGCGCCTCCCCCTTCAGATGGAGGCCACCGCCTATGACCTAAAGTATTTAAAGACCAAGCAGGCCCGGATGGGGCATCTGCTGCAGTTTGAAGATTGAAAGGAGTTTGCAAGATGTATCAAATTTTGGAAGGCAAGCTGACCGCGCAAGGGATCCGAGTGGGGATTGTGGCCTCCCGGTTCAACGAATTCATCACCTCCCGGCTGCTCTCCGGCGCCATGGATGGGCTGGTCCGCCACGGTGTCCAGGAGGAGGAAGTCCGGGTGGCATGGGTCCCCGGCGCTTTTGAAATCCCCCTCATCGCCTCTAAGATGGCCAAAAGCGGGCACTATGACGCTGTCATCTGCCTGGGGGCGGTCATTCGGGGCAGCACCAGCCACTATGACTACGTCTGTAATGAGGTCTCCAAGGGAATTGCGGCCATCTCATTGGAGAGCGGGATCCCCGTGCTGTTCGGCGTACTCACCACCGAAAACCTCCAACAGGCCATCGAACGGGCGGGCAGCAAAGCGGGCAACAAGGGATATGACTGTGCCCTCTCCGCTATTGAAATGGTAAACCTGGTGCGAAATTTGGAAGCAACAGAAATGTGATCTGATTCCCACTTGTTTTTCTGGGGGAATCGGCGTAGAATATAGAATAGAAAAGTATCCTAGCAAAAACTTGAAGATCCCCTATGGATTTGGAGGAATGAAATATGAAAAGATGGACTGCGGGAATTCTGGCAGCGCTCCTGGTGACCTCTTTAGGCGGGATCGGCGTATTTGCCCATGGACATCATGGAAGATGGAATCGGGGCAGCTGCTATACATCCAGCTACTGTGCGTACTGCGGCGGAGAGCATGGTTTTGTGGACGCCGATGGGGACGGGGTTTGTGACAATTTCTCCGCAAACCAGAGCGACAATGGAACAGGATGTCATTCCCACCACAGCGAGCACGCCTGCCGGTGGTATTGAAAAGCTACAGGATAAAATTGGTCCCGGGGAAGTCTCACCGGGACCAATTTTCATTTTATCTGCATAACTGTCACATCTCTTGTTTTTGATAAAGCTTCCGGCCAAACTCCCGCGCCCGCTCTAAATGCCCGGTAGTTTGGATCCGGGGCCGGCCGTTGGTGTCCCCACAGCCTCCACAGAGCAGCATCCCCCGGTCGTGGAAGCCAATATACTGTACCAGGGCAAACTGATAGTAAGACACCGCCTGCTGAAACGTCCAAAAGAGGTTGTCCGCGGCGGTCATCAACAGGGCACAGTCATGTACCGGGTACCGCTCATACCTGCCCAAGGGCGGATTGGGGTCCTCCTGTGCCAGACAGTAGAACCGCTCGATGAGCGCCTTGATCCGGGCAGACAGCGTCCAAAAATAGAGCGGGGAAGCAAATACCACACAGTCCGCCTCCAATAGTTTGGGCGCCAACAGGGGGAAGGCGTCCTTTTGGACACAGGGCTTGCCGAACCGGCAGGCATTGCACCCCAAACAGCCGCGTACCTCCTGTTTCATGAGGGAAAACACCTCCACCTGATGGCCCGCCTCCTGGGCCCCCTGGGCAAATGCCTCCACCAGCTGGGCAGTGTTCCCGTGGGGGCGTCCGCCCCCCAGCAGCACCAAAATCTTTTTCCCCATACCAACTCCTCCTTAAAGACAGGCTTCTTCCCACCGTCGAAGCCATTCCAACTGCTCCGGTGTATGGAACCAGTGTTCCCCTTCCTCAAAAATGGTTATCTGGGCATCTCGCTCTGCCGCAAACCGCTCCACCGTCCGCCGGGAGGTCAGCTCATCCTGCCCGGCGTAGAGAATGTGAATGGGGCATTCCCAGCGGGGGACCGGATGCTCCCTGGCATAGCAAAGATACCGCCAAGAGAGGGTTTGTCCAAATTCCGTGGGGATCTCCCCCAGCCTTTGCAGCTGTTCCTCTGTCACCCCTGCCCAGCCCATCATATCTCGGATCAGGCGCTCCATATCCACCACCGGAGAGACGAACAGGGCTTTTTGAGGGGCGGGAATGGCCAAAAGGGAAAAATATGCCCCTATGCTGGTGGCCCGAAGGGATCGGTTCTCCCATCGTTCCCACGCCCAGCCTGCCACTTGGGCAATCTCCGGTACAACCGTCCAGGGGACCAGCGGCTCGGAAGCCGGCCGTTGCCCATGCCCCGGCAGATCCACCGCTAGGACCTGTTGGCCCTTGGGGCAGGCCAAACGGGCAAACCCCTCCCCTTCCTCTTTATACCCTCCCTGTCCATGGATAAACAGCCATACCGCTGGGGCATCCTCCCCATAGAGTACGGCCGGTATGGAGCCGATGAAAAAGGTTCTTTGCTTCATAGGCGATGTTCCTCCCCCCAGATACAGAGCTGATCCAACACCTGCATCAAGGAGCACCCCCTCGGCGTGAGGGAATATTCCACCTTTGGCGGAATCTGCGGGTAGACGGTCCGTTGGATGAGGGCGTCCGCTTCCAGTTCCTTCAGGTTTTGGCTTAACGTCTTATCCGAAACCTTTTTGATGTACCGCTGCAACTCATTGAACCGCACCGGCTGGTACTCCATCAGGCAATAGAGGATCACCATCTTATATTTTCCGGAAATGAGGGACAGCGTGTAGTTGAAGCCGGTCTTTTCCCAGTCGGCGTCCGCGATACAGGCTTTGCTCACTGTTGCACTTCCTTTTAGGTAAGCTTCTTTCATAAATGTAGGTACTTGTTTTTCTTTCCAACCCATTTTATAATGAACCCAGGCAAAAGTCCAGCCAAACTTTCCAAAAACGGAGGCATTGTCATGAAAAAAGAACTTGGTATCCATCCCTATGCGTTCCCCATGCCGGTACTGATGATCTCCACCTATGGGGAGGACGGCAAGGTGGATGTAATGAACATGGCCTGGGGCGGCATCTGTGCGGAGAATATGGTGGCCCTGAACATCGATGAGGACCACAAGACGGCGAAAAACATCAAAGCCCGGGGCGCTTTCACACTGAGTGTCGCCGATATCCCTCATATTGAGGCGGCGGACTTTTTCGGTATTGCCACCGGAAATAAGATGGAGGACAAATTTGAACGTAGCGGCCTGCACGCGGTGAAGAGCCAGAAGGTGGACGCCCCTGTTGTGGAGGAGTTCCCCCTGACTCTGGAGTGCAAGGTGGTGGAGTGCCAGCAGACCGTCTACGGTTTCCGGGTGCTTGGAGAGATCGTAGGGGTTCTGGCAGAGGAAGACGTGTTGGACAGCAAGGGCAAGGTGGATCCTACCCGTCTCAACGCCTTTGTCTTCGACCAGTTCCAGAGCGGCTACTATGCCATTGGTGAAAAGGTGGGCCAGGCTTGGAACACCGGCGCCAAACTGATGAAATAACCCCCCCATTCCCGCAAAAAAATCCCCGGGATTTCCAAGGGCATCCCGGGGATTTTTTTGTGTCATTTCGTCAGGGCAAAGTCATGGGCCTCCCGCAGCCACCCCAGCAACTCCTCATCCAACTGATCCGGGCTGGAAATGACCAGGTGATGGGTCCAGCGGTGGGGGTAGGGCTCCACTGCAATCGCCACCCGCGGGGAATCCAGCCGGCGCCGCAGGCCAATGGTGAGCAACAGAAAAACCGGAGGACTGCCCTTAATCCGCCGCAGGGATACAAAGGCAAATCCATACCGGACTTTGAAGGTAATTTGTGTGGTGTGGACCTGTATTTGCGTATCAGGGCAGGCCGCCATCAGCGCCTCCCGCAACGCCTCATAGAGGGGCAGTGCATCGGGCATGGGGGTGAAAAAGAGCAGTTCATCGTTACTCATACCGTCATTCTCCTTCCATCTGCCGCCAGAAAGGCGGCGGAAATCCGGTTTTGGGCGCAGTCCAGGCCCGGCAGCCCCGCACATCGGCATGGCAGGGTGTTGACCGCCCGGTCCAGCAGCGGCTGGGCTGACGCCTCCCGATCCAAGCAGTGCTCCATGGATAGGACGTCCTCCCACGCCCGATTGAGGAATGCCACTTCCCTGCGGCCATGGGTACGGCTGAATATCACTTCACCCGCCCGGGCCAGATAGTTTTGCACCTGCTCCCTCTTCAAGCCTGCATCCTCCAGACTCTCCTCCAGCCCCAGGCGGAACAACCTCCCTGGATCCCTCCACTCCCCCCATGTAGGGGCGTAGCGCACAAAGGTATACCGGCTCAGGCAGTGGACAGCCAACAGACTCTTTTTCCCTCCGAGGGTGATCACATGCAGATCCCAGCAGAACCCGCGCTGCAGGTCCACACCATAGGGGAGCGGCTCTGTGTGCAAAAAGCGCTGGAGGGGGAAGGTCAAGCCCAATTCCATCAGCCTTCCTCCGAATGGGGAATGGATATCTTCTCCACCTGGCATTCCCCTTCTCGAAGCTCCATCACCGCCAGGGTGATCTCCTGGTGGAACCGGCGGGGGCCACAGCTGCCGGGGTTGAGCCAGCGCACTCCCGCCCGCTCCTGATCGGTATACCGGTGGGAGTGCCCATAAATTACAAAATCCACCTCTGGTAACCGATCAGGCAGTTCCTTCTGGTTGTGGATCAGGAAAAAACGCACCCCTCCCAGAGTAAAATTCTGGCTGATCGGTAGCTGGGCCGCCCACTCCTTGTCGTTATTCCCCCGAACGATATAGAGGGGGGCAAACCCTTTCAACCGCTCCAAAACCGCCGGCGTGTTGATATCCCCGGCATGGATGATGGCATCCGCGCCTGCCAAATAGTCCAGTACCTGCGGCCGCAGCAGGCCATGGGTGTCTGAAAGGATCACAATCCGCATTGCCACACCCCTCCTTTGTGTGCTGGGACAGCATATAAGCTTCTGGATCCGCTGCCAGCGGCCGCCGCCAAAGGCGTCCCCGTCCCTTCGACAAGCCAGCTCGCAGGCATCTTCCCTATTCCACTGTGGGATTTTCCCCAGTGAGGCCCACAAACGCCCCCTGGGCCGCCTCCGGAGCTTCGGGGTGGGCAATCAGCCACTTGTTCCGGGCGCGGAGCAGCCGGTCCTCCAAATTGTGGCATTCCAACCCCTGCGGCAGGTCCGTGTTGGTTCCCCGAGGCAGCACAATGACTACGCGGAATCCCTTGCCGCCGGGAGCGGTGGCGGGCGCATAGTGGAGGGTGGTTTCATATAACTGCACCGCCGTCCCGGCCGGGACCACAAACGCCTCCACCTCTCGAGTATCCAGGTGACCCTCCTGTACCTTCTGCAAACTGGACACCAGCAGGACCATCTCATCTCCCGCTACATTCACCTCACTGTCCCGATGGTACTCCAGGCAATTGAGCCGCTGGTTGTGGCCGTTGCAATAGCCAATCTGGATGGGCATGCCGCCATACATCCGGTCTTGAAGCTGCTGAAACACCGGAAGCGCTTCCATTGCCGGTTCGCTGGGCTGGTAAACCGTACCGTCGCTGGGGCAGGGGGTCAAAGCCAGTGCCTGGAGCAGGGCCTCAAAGTCATAGCCCTCCACGACCTTCCCATAGGGACGGAAGGATTCATCAAATACAGATTGCAATTTCACGGGAATTCCTCCTTATAACATGGCCAGCGTTTGGAACGCGGGCTTGAGTGCGGGATATAGAGTACAGTAGAGCTGGTAGTAGGGCTCATACCGGGCTGAATCCACCGGATTCGGCTGCTGGGGCGGATTTAGACGGATCATACGGGCACAGGCCTCCTGGACACTGGGGTACAGCCCAGCGCCCACTCCGGCCAGAATGGCGGCGCCCAAAGCGGGGCCCTCCTTGGATGCCACCGTCCGCACGGGGCAGCCGTAGACATCCGCCAACATCTGCCGCCAAAGAGGACTGGTACCGCCCCCACCACAGGCCAGCATCTCCTGGGATACCACCCCCATCTTCCGCAGGATATCCAAGCACTGGCGCTGGGAATAGACCACCCCTTCCAACACCGCCCGAAGCATATGGTATTTGGTATGGATGGCGGAAAGGCCGAAGAACACCCCCCGGCTATTCTCATCCAGCAGCGGGGAACGCTCTCCCATCAGGTAAGGTAAAAATAGCAGCCGATCCGCACCGATGGGCACCTGGGACGCCTGTTGATCCATCAGCACATAGGGGTCCACCCCCATTCCCGCGGCGGCCTCCTTCTCCTGAAGGAAGAAGTTATCCCGCAGCCATTTGAGGGATCCTCCAGCGGAGAGGGTGCAGCTCATCACCGCCCAGGCACCGGGCACCGCCGAACAGAAGGTATGTACCCGGCCCTCAGGATCGATGGTCACCTGGTCGGCATGGGCGAATACCACACCCGAAGTGCCAATGGTGGTGAACGCCTTTCCCCGTTCCACCACTCCAGTCCCCACCGCGGCGGCGGCGTTATCCCCTGCCCCGGCCACCACAGGGGTTCCAGGGGCCAGTCCAGTGAGAGCGGCCGCTTCATCGGTTACCCGGCCCGCGACCTGACAGGACTCAAAGAGCGGCGGGAGCAGTTCCCGATTGATCCTCAGCTTTTCCAGGATTTCCTGGCTCCAACACCGTTTGGAAACGTCCAACAGGTTGGTTCCGGAGGCATCGGACACCTCCGATGCGTATACTCCAGTCAATTTATACCGAACGTAATCTTTTGGCAGCAATATTTGCCGGCATTTCTCATAGAGCTCCGGTTCATGGCGGCGCACCCAGAGGATCTTTCCCCCAGTGAAACCGGTGAGGGCAGGGTTTGCGGACAGTTGGATCAAACGCTGGGCACCCACTGCCTGGGTGATCTCAGCGCATTCCTGGCTGGTACGGCCATCGCACCAGAGGATACTCCTGCGCAGCACCTGGCCCTCCCCATCCAACATCACCAAGCCGTGCATCTGACCGGAGATCCCGACTCCCGCCACCTTTTGGGGATCCACGCCACTCTGGCCCAATACCTGACGGATGGTCCGCACCGCTGCGTCCCACCAGTCCGCCGGGTCCTGTTCCGCCCAACCGTTCTGAGGCTGATAGAGCGGATACTCCACTGTGGCGGAAGCCAGCGATTCCCCATTCTGATCAAATAGCACCGTCTTGGTGCCAGAGGTACCAAGATCCACACCAATCAAATAGTTCATATTTTCGCTCCTTCCAAGGCGATATACCCTCCTTTCAGTATAAAAGTGCCGCCTCCGGTTGTCAATTCTCCCCACCCTCAAAACCTAGAGATGAAGAAATTTTTGTCCAGATGGTTGACATCCCTCCCTTGATCTGTTAGAATATGCCCAAACTCTTTTATACCAAAAAGCGTTAAATTGAAAAAGCAATGACCGGAAACAAGTAGGGACCCATCCGTCTTCCACAGAGAGCTGCCGGAGGGTGAGAGGCGCGGAGGGCCGGGTTCCCGAATACCTTCCGAGAGCTCCGCGCCCAACCGGCTTCCCGCCGCAGTAGGCCACGGCGGGGGCGCCCGTTATCGCGCCAGGGTATTCGCCCCTTTGGAACGTGTACCCGGCGAGGTTCCCGCCGCGAGGCGGGGACAAACTGAGGTGGTACCGCGGGAACCCTCCCGTCCTCTGCATCCCACAGAGGACGGGAGGGTTTTTCTCGTCCTCCGCAAAACAAGGAGGTCTCCAAGATGTTGGAAAAGGTTATTTTGTTGGTTCTATTCTTTGTGGTCACTGCCGGGATCGGTCTCTACTGCCGCCGCCGGGTGACCAAGGTGGGGGATTTTGTGCTGGGTGGGCGCAACCTGGGCCCCTGGGTCACCGCTTTTGCCTATGGCACCAGCTATTTTTCTTCGGTGGTGTTTGTGGGGTATGCGGGGCAATTCGGTTGGAACTTTGGCGTGTCTGCCACTTGGATCGGCCTGGGCAACGCCCTCATCGGCAGCCTGCTGGCCTGGGTGGTGCTGGGGCGGCGGACTCGGGTGATGACCAAGCATTTGGAGAGCGCCACGATGCCGGACTTCTTTGCCAAGCGGTACTGCTGTCCGGCGCTGCGTACCGCTGCCTCCCTCATCCTGTTCTGTTTTTTGGTCCCCTACTCCGCCTCTGTCTATAAAGGGCTGTCCGGTCTGTTTGCCATGGCCTTTGGGCTGGACTTCAGCTGGTGTGTCTGGGGGATTGCCCTTCTCACTGGCATCTATGTGGTGGCGGGAGGCTATCTGGCCACTGCCATCAACGACCTGGTACAGGGGGTTGTGATGCTGGTGGGGATCGTCCTGGTGGTGGCGTTTGTGCTCCAGGGCCAGGGCGGATTCACCGCCGCCCTCCAGAAGCTCTCCCAGGTCCCAGCGGAGGCCGCGCCAGGGATGGAGGGGGCCTATATCTCCTTTTTTGGCCCCCAGCCAGCCGCCCTGTTAGGGGTGGTAATCCTCACCGGCCTGGGCACCATGGGGCTGCCTCAGATGATTCACAAGTTCTATACCATCAAAAATGAGAGGGCCATCAAGGCTGGGACGGTGATCTCCACCCTCTTCGCCCTGGTGATTGCCGGAGGCAGTTACTTCATGGGAGCGTTTGGACGGCTCTATTACACTGTGCCTGAGGGCGGACCGGTGTTTGACGACATCGTCCCACAGATGCTGGCGGGCAGTCTCTCGGATCTCATGGTGGGGGTAGTCATGATTCTGGTACTCTCCGCCTCCATGTCCACCCTCTCCTCCCTGGTGATCACCTCCGCCTCCAGCCTGACGCTGGACTTGATCAAAGGGCTGTGGCTTCCCAACCTCTCCCATGAAAAGCAGCTCCGCTGGATCCGCGTGCTGTGCGCCTTCTTTGTCCTGCTCTCTGTGGCGCTGGCCCTCTACCCAAACCAGCTGATCACCTCCCTCATGTCCCTCTCCTGGGGGGCACTGGCTGGGTCGTTTTTGGGGCCGTTCCTCTATGGATTGTTCTGGCGGCGCGCCACCGCCGCCAGCGTCTGGGCCTGTTTCGTGGTGGGCATTGGGATCAATCTGGTGAACTTGGCTTTCCCCTTCGCCTCCCCTACCTCCGCCGGCGCCATTGCCATCCTCTCCTCCCTGGTGGTAGCCCCTCTGGTGAGCTTGGCCACACCCCAGCTGAACCAAGCCCATCTGGATGTCACCTTCTCCTGTTATGACCAAAAGGTGCCTACCCCCCATAAATTCGCTTTGGACCAAATCTCTGAATGACCCCTATTGGGCAAGGAGCGTTTTGCTCCTTGCCCTTTTTTGGGCGGAGGGGACCCGATTTCACTACAAAAATTGGACATTTCAACTCCGATTTTAGCCTTGACTAACTCCATAAAATCCGACTATAATAAAATTAATAACAGGAATCGTTACTATTTTGAGGGTTGTCTATGAAATACTCCAAACAACGGGAATTGGTCTATCAGACGGTTTTGGAGAGCGGTTGTCATCCTACCGCCGATACGATCTACGCCGCTGTCCGAGCCCAGGAACCCTCCATCAGTTTAGGGACTGTCTATCGAAATTTGGGGCGCCTGGTGGAGGAGGGGCTTTTGCGGCGAATCGTCCTACCCAATACACCCGACCGGTTTGAACGCCGATTGGAGTGCCATCATCATATTCTCTGCCAACAGTGCGGCAGACTGTTTGACTTGGAGCCCGGCTCCCTCTTCGATTTTGTCCAGGCCAAACAACAGATCCAAAGTGGGTCCCATTTCACAGTTACGGGCTACACCCTCTATTTCACTGGCATCTGCCCCGACTGTGAACAGCATAGAAATTCTATCCCATCCAAACCGGAAATTGAAACAGAAAGGAAGTAACCAAGACATGAAAGAGCTCAAAGGCACCAAAACCGAAGCCAATCTGATGGCCGCTTTCGCTGGTGAATCCCAGGCCCGCAACAAGTACACCTACTATGCTTCCAAAGCGAAAAAGGAAGGTTATGAGCAGATCGCCGCTCTCTTCCTGGAGACCGCGGACAACGAGAAGGAGCATGCCAAACTTTGGTTCAAGCTGCTCCACGACGGCGATGTCCCCTCTACCCCTGAGAACCTGAAGGACGCCGCCGCCGGTGAGAACTATGAGTGGACCGACATGTACGCTACCTTCGCCAAAGAGGCTCGGGAGGAGGGCTTCGACAAGATTGCCTTCCTGTTTGAAGGGGTCGCCAAGATCGAGAAGGAGCATGAGGAGCGCTATCTGGCCCTGCTGAAGAACATCGACGCGGGTGAGGTCTTCCAGAAGACCGGCGTTATGATCTGGAAGTGCCGCAACTGTGGCCACATCCATGTGGGCGAGGCTGCTCCCAAGGTCTGCCCCGTCTGCAACCATCCCCAGGCCTTCTTCGAGCTCCAGAGCAAGAACTATTGATTCCCGTTTTGCCAAAGTTAAAAAGCACCTCCAGGCTTCCGCCTGGAGGTGCTTTTTGCTGCCACAAAGGGAGCCAGTCACCGCTGGCGGCAACCGGCTCCCCTTTAATCGTAGGTGAGGGGGGCGGTGGTGGCCTTCACCAGCGGCAACAACAGGTGTGGATCCACCTCCACCTGGCAGCCGATGCGGCCACCGCTGACAATCACCGCCGCCAGGTTTTCCACCGACTGATCAAAAACGGTGGGATAGAGCTTCTTCATCCCCACCGGGGAGCATCCGCCCCGGATGTAGCCGGTGACCTTATTGATATCCGCCACGTGGATCATCTCCACCGATTTCTCCCCCACTGCCTTGGCCGCCTTCTTCAGGTCCAGCTCCTGGGCCACCGGCAATACAAAGACAAAATATCCCCCACTGTGCCCCTTGGTCACCAGGGTTTTGAAGACTGCGTCCACCTCCTGCCCCAGTTTTTGCGCCACACTCACCCCATCAATCTTTCCATCGCTGTGGTCATAGGTATAGACCTGGTAGGGGATTTTCGCCCGGTCCAGCATCCGCATGGCGTTCGTCTTGGCTTCGGCCATGTTGTTTGCCCTCCTTTTTCCATGAAAAGGCCCGGACGCCGGAGCGTCCGGGCACGCAATTACATTCCCAGGTAGGCTTTGCGGACCTGGTCGTCCTCCAGCATCTCCCGAGCACTGCCGTTCATTACGATCCGGCCGGTCTCCAACACATACGCCCGGTCAGCGATGGACAGCGCCATCTGGGCGTTCTGTTCCACCAGCAGGATGGTGGTCCCAGCCTGGTGCAGCTCCTGGATGATGTCGAAAATCTGCTCCACCAGAAGGGGGGCTAGACCCATGGAAGGCTCATCCAACATGAGCAGCTGAGGATGGCTCATCAGCGCACGGCCCATAGCCAGCATCTGCTGTTCTCCGCCTGAAAGGGTCCCTGCCACCTGGCGGCGGCGTTCCTTCAAACGCGGGAACCTCTGGTAGACGCTCTCCAAATCCTCCCCCAAAGATCCAACCTTTTGGGTATAGGCCCCCATTTCCAGGTTTTCCTGTACCGTCATCTGTAAAAAGATCCGGCGGCCCTCCGGCACATGGGCCAGCCCTCGCTCCACAATATGATGCGGCGCCAGAGCATGGATATCCTTGTCCAGGAAGGTGATCGTCCCTGTTTTGGTGCGCAACAGCCCGGAGATCGTCTTCAGAATGGTGCTCTTGCCGGCGCCGTTAGCGCCAATCAGGGAAACAATCTCCCCCCGGGAAACCTCAAAGGAGACGTCCCGGATCGCGTGGATGTTCCCATAATAGACGTTGATGTTTTCCACCTTCAGCATCCGGTCACCCCTCCTTCTTCTTGCCCAAATAGGCCTCAATCACCACCGGGTTGGAGCTGATCTCCGCCGGGGTGCCCTTGGCAATGATCTTTCCAAAATTCAGTACCGCAATCCCTTCGCAGATGCCCATAACCAGGTTCATGTCATGCTCAATCAACATGATGGCAATCTGGAATTCATCCCGGATCCGGTGGATGTTTTCCATCAGCTCCGCCGTTTCCGAAGGGTTCATGCCCGCCGCCGGCTCATCCAGCAGCAATAGGCGGGGCTGGGTAGCCAACGCCCGGACGATCTCCAGCCGGCGCTGGGCGCCATAGGGCAAGCTGCCCGCCTCCTCCTCCGCATGCTGCTCCATACCAAAGATGGACAGGAGCTCCATCGCCCGCTCTCTGGCCTTCTTTTCCTCCCGCCAAAAGGTGGGAAGCCGCAGGGTGGAGGTGAACATGTTGTAGGAGATGTGGTTATGCATGCCGATGAGCACATTGTCCAACACGCTCAACGCTTTGAACAGCCGGATGTTCTGGAAGGTACGGGCGATGCCCGCCCGGTTCACTTGAATGGTATTCATTCCCGCTGTATCCTGCCCGTTGAGCAGGATTTTGCCGCGGGTGGGTTTATAGACCTTTGTGAGCAGGTTGAAGACGGTGGTCTTGCCCGCTCCGTTGGGCCCAATTAGGCCGCAGATCTCGGTGCGGCCCACCGTCAAATTGAAGTCATCCACCGCGGTCAAGCCGCCAAAGTCGATGCCCAGGCCGATGGCCTCCATCACCGGGGTGCTCCCCTTGTCCCGCTCCGGGAGGATCTTCTCCCGGCTGTCATATTCATCCCGGATTTTCATTTGGCCACCTCCTTTTTCTTGCCGCCGAAGCGATTGAGCAGCTTCTCCAGCACCCGGCTCAAAGAGAAGTCATAGGTGCCCAACAGGCCGGAGGGCTTAAAGATCATTACAATGATGAGGACCAGCGAATAGAGCACCATCCGCCACTTGTCGAAGGCCAACAGCATCTGGGGCAGGGCGGTGAGCACGGTGGCGGAGAGCACCGACCCCAACATGGAACCCATGCCGCCCAACACCACGATCACCAGGATTTCGATCGATTTCATAAAGCCAAAGGTAGAGGGCTGAAGGATCCCCACATAGGTGGCGTACAGGGCGCCGGCCACTCCGGCAAAAAAGGCGGAAAGGGTAAACGCCATAACCTTGTAGTAGGTGGTGTTGACACCGCAGCTTTCGGCGGCAATCTCGTTCTCACGGATGGAGAGGACCGCCCGGCCGTGGCGGGATTTCAGGACCAGATGGATGATCGCACAGGTGATGACCACGCAGACAAAGACGTTGGTGACAGTGGCGGCCTTGGGGATCCGTTTGAGGCCGGAGGCGCCATAGGTGAACTCAAAACCCAACACATCATCGATATTGAGCAGGATCACCCGGATAATCTCTCCAAAGCCCAGCGTGATGATGGCCAAATAGTCCCCCTTGAGGCGCAGGGCTGGCACACCGATGATGACGCCGAAGATGGCGGCCACCACACCGGCCAACACCAGAGCCAGAGCTAAATAGGCATTGTATTGCAGGTGGGCGGCCAACTCGTTGGTTCCCTCCGGAAGTCGGTTCAGGTTGGGCATGGGCATCGCCTTTAAAAAGATGCCTGCCGCATAGCCGCCCACTGCCATAAAACCCGCATGGCCCAAAGGCAGCTGGCCCAAATAGCCGGTTGCCACGTTGAGGGAGACCGCCAGGATGATGTTGATCCCCACCAACATCAAAATTTTGGAGTAGTAGCTGGAGATAATACCCGCAGCACTGATATAGTGGAGCACCGCCAGGGAAACCACAACCAGTACCAGGTTGATCAGGTACCGGGTGGGCATGGGGATGCGCCGTTGTCCCAGTGTATTGTTCATTGCGCTTCCCCCTTTCTCAAACTTTTTCGGTGGTGCTGTGGCCCAAAAGCCCGGAGGGCTTCACCAAGAGCACCACAATCAAAATAGCAAATACGACGCCGTCCTTCCAGACGGAGAGTCCCACGGCGGAGACCAACGCTTCCGCCAGGCCGATGACAAAGCCGCCCACCATGGCACCGGGGATGGAACCAATACCTCCCAACACCGCAGCCACAAACGCCTTCAATCCCAACATGGAACCCATGGTGGGGTTCACCTGGGGATAGGCACACAGATAGAGGATCGCGCCGATCCCGGCTAGAGCGGAACCCAGCATAAAGGTAAATGAGATGGTGGAGTTGAGGCTGATGCCCATGAGCTGGGCCGCCCCCATGTCCTCCGAGACCGCCCGCATGGCCTTGCCCAATTTGGTCTTTTGCACCAGGAAGGTCAGGGCCGCCATGGAGATCAGGGAGACCACAATCGTCAAAAGCGCCGGAAAACTCAAGGTGGCGGAGCCCAGCGTGATGCTGGGACCGGTGGTAAACATGGCCATGGAGGCGGACATATCCTTGGCGCCCGCGCCAAAGATCAACTGCGCCCCGTTCTCCAATAGGAACGATACCCCAATGGCGGTAATCAAAAGGCTCAACCGGGGCGCGCTGCGCAGAGGCGCATAGGCCACCTTTTCAATGATGACGCCCAAGAGAGTGCTGGCCAAAATCGCCACCAGAATGGAGACCACCGGGTGCAGATGAAAATTCACCATACACATCCAGGCGGCATAGGCGCCTACCATGATGATGTCGCCATGAGCAAAGTTCAGCAACAGAATGATCCCGTAGACCATGCTATAGCCCAACGCTACCAGAGCATAAATGGAGCCGGACTGCAGGCCGTTGATCACCTGGCTGACAAGGGTTGAGAGCAGTGACATGGGTTGTCACGTCCTTTCTTTGGAGTGGGGACGCTGTAAGATCAACAGTCCATGGCCGCCTCCGCAAACTACGGTCCTGCCGGCGGGAGCGCCCATGGCCTGTCCATTTTCAAAAAACAGCTCTGTCAACAAAAACAGAAGAAAACCATGCTGGGGGGAAGCCAGCAGCCTCCCCCCGGCACAGTTCCTGCGCGAATGTGTTGGGAATTAGAACAACTCGGTAAAGACCTCGTCTCCGCCTTCCAGCCGCATGATCGCAGCGGACTTGATGGGGTTGTTCTGCTCGTCGAACTGATAGGAGCCGGTGATGCCCTCCAGGCCGTTGGTGGCAGCCATGGCGTCGATCACAGCCTGATAGTACTCATCGGTGCAAGCCTCCAGGCCCTGCTCCTCAGCCGCCTGGATGGCGTTGAGCATCAGCATGGCAGCATCGTAGCCCAGAGGGGCAAACATGTTGGGGATATCCTCGCCATAGGCCGCTTGATAGTCGGACTCAAACTGCTTCACAGCGTCGCTGGAGCCAGGGGCATAACCGGAGCAGTAGACAGAGCCCTCCAGGTCCTCTGCGGAGGCATAGTTCTTGACGCTTCCCCAGCCGTCGCCACCCAGGAAGGTCCCGGTGACACCCACCTCGCGGGCCTGGGTGATAATCATGCCGTCATCCTCATAGTAGTTGGGGGAGAAGACCACATCCGGGTTCTGGCCCGCGATGTTGGTCAGCTGGGCGCGGAAGTCCACGTCGCCGGTGCTATAGGCCTCCGTGGCAACCACCTGGATGCCCAGCTCCTCACACTTGGCCACGAAGGCGTCCTTCAGGCCCACCGAGTAGTCGTTGCCGTTCTCAAAGATCACAGCAGCGGTGGTGGCGCTCAGGCGCTCAGAGGCATACTCCGCCATCTTCTCGCCCTGGAACGGGTCGATGAAGCAGGCACGGAAAACATTGGTACGGATCTCGCTCTCCGGATCGGTGGGGTCGATCACGGTGACACCCGCAGCGGTGGCGGAAGCGGAGATCTGGGGCATGTTGATGTTGTAGGTCTCATCCGCCAGGGCGATGGTGGGGCCGGTAAGCACCGCGCCGATCACCGCAGTGATGCCGTCGTCCAGCATCCGGTTGAAGTTGGTGACCGCCTCCGTGGCGTCGCCCTTGTCGTCGTACTCCACCACTTCGATCTGTTTGCCGTTGACGCCGCCGGCAGCATTCACCTGGTCAATGTACAGGCGGGCGCCATTCTTCACCGCGTTGCCGTACATGGCGTTTTCACCGGTGGTGGTGACCATCAACCCCACTTTAATGGAGCCGCCGGAAGCAGCGGTTCCCTCACCGCCCGCAGCGGCTTCAGAGGTGGCAGAAGCGGTTCCTTCGTCCGCGGCAGCAGCCGAGCTGCCGCCTGTACTGCCGCCGCAGGCGGCCAGGGACAGCGACATCATTGCCGCAAGGGTCAGTGCCAGTATCTTTTTCATTTTGGTTTCCTCCCAATCTATTTCAAAACCGCAACAGGCAGTTACAGCGCCAAACGGCGTGTAAAATGCCTGTTTTTAAAAGTATATTGCAAAATCCATGCAAAATCCATTGCCGTTTTCGCCAATCATCCGGCAACAAATTCCTTTTGTTTTAGAAATATTCATAAATTGTCCATAAAATCAAATTTTAGCTCTAATTTCTAAAAATACAAGCCTATTTTTAGTGTAATCCACGGTGGTTTGGGAATATTTTACATCTTTTCCTGCCCACTTTTTACACAATTCCCTCACAAGAGAACAGGCGTACTTCCGTTTAGCTGTTCGAAGGCCTCCTTACAGCAGAACCAGAGGCCGGTTTGTTTGCAAGTTCCCCGAATCGGCTTGCAAAGTTTCCATGGCTCACCTCAGCCGGACGATCGATCTTATTTTTGAGAAATATCCAATCGAGGGATCGCAATTCCACATACGCTATTTCGCCCAATAAAGCACAGATGAAAAGGCCGCCTTTTGTAAGGCGGCCTTTTCATCTGTGCTAACAAAATGGTCCTTAGGATGCATTGGCCTCGGCCCGCATCCCCAACATCAGTTCCACACACGCCGTGAGGGAGAAGACAAAGTCCACTCCATAGGAGGGGGCCAGGCTGGAATACTGGTCATGCAGCTCGTTGATCTGTTCATAGAGGGCTAAACTGGGGTTGGCTTCCGCAGCATTGGAGATGAGATCCACAGCGTGAAGCATACTGCGCCGGCGGTAACCATAAAACTGCATGAATACCTCGTACCGCAGATGCCCAATTTTGCTCCCGTCGAACTGTTCCGAGTGGGCATAGCAGAAGAAATCCGACATGAAATGGCACAGGATTCCCAGCTGCTTGCTGTACTCCTGGACCGTCATCCCCTCTCCATGCTTTGCCAGGTGCTCCGCCTTCGCCATCACCAGATCATAGATGTCCTTCTTGAAATGCCGCAGCCGCAGCAGGCTCGGCGCGAGGTCCGGCAGGACATTCCAAGCCACAAACGTCTTCTTGTCCAGCTTGACATCCATGTTGCGGGTGAAATACCGATAGAGGTATCTGCCCATGGTGACGTGGGAAAATAGGTTCATGGGAATCACCGCTTTCCAAAATTCCGGTCCGCCTGGCGGCTGCCCCGCCTTCCCCGCGCCGAATGGGGCTTTGAGCGTCCGGTGAACGGGAGTTCTCCCGTCCATTTCATTTTATCACAGACTTCTAAAATAGTCTGTCAAGAACATGTGAAAACTGTGGCTTTTCACAAAATTCTTCACAATTTACAAATCTGAACCCGGAAAACCGCAGAGGATTGTGTAGGTTTGCTCATCCTCCTGGAAACCCTTGGCAAGGCGAACCCAAAGAAATAAGCTGCTGTCATCCAACGACTCCTGCATCATTTGGGCATCTCCCCCCTGGCAGTGCACCTCCAACGCCTCCTCTTCCGGTCGCCAAGAAAACCCTTGGATGGAGGCCCCAGCTTGATCGGCAGCGTCGGAAACGGTCAAAAAACGCTGCAAATTCCACTGCCCCGGGTCCTCCAGCTGTTCAATCGCCTGGCCCATGGCGTCAATATACGCCACCAGGAGGGCGGAACGGCCGGAATCCCCCAACAATTCTGCCACCGTTCCCTGCTGTGCCGCAGGGAATAATTGCGTCACCAATTGGCTATCCAAAAACTCTTGGGGGATTTGCCGGGCACGATGGGCCAGCAATAGGCCCGCCACCCCTGCCAATGCCAACAGAGCCAATGCGGTGAACAGCCCTCGCAGACGTCCATGCCCACCCAGAGTTCGAGAGAGCCATTCGGCCAAACGCTCCTGCTTCAGCATCCATCCTCTCCCTTCTTTTTGGACAGTACTCCTCTCAAAGATCCCCTGCCTGGTAGAGGATCGCGGCCAATGCAGCCAATGGCGCTGTTTCACACCGCAGAATCCTGCTGCCCAAAGATAGGCAACAGAGTCCCTGCTCCTGTGCCAGGGCTGCCTCTGTGGGGTCAAAGCCTCCCTCACTGCCCACCAGCAGGGAGACGCTTTCCTTTAGCCGCTCTTCCAACACAGGCCGAAGCGGCTGTGTGGCATTTTCATAAAAAAAGATCCCCAGTTGATCCTCCCGGATCTGTTCCAAAGCCTGGGGCAGCTCCAGCAGCCCCTCCACCTGGGGAGATCTCCCTCTTCCGCACTGTTTGGCGGCTTCCTTTGCAATCCGGTTCCACCGCTCCACCTTCCGCTCCAACGAGCGGGCGTCCGGCCGGGAGATGCACCGGCGGGTGAGCACCGGCACAATCCGGCCCACCCCCAGCTCCACCGCCTTTTGGACGATCCAATCCATCTTGTCCCCCTTCGAAAGTGCCTGATAGAGGGTAATCTGCACAGAGGGCTCCCCCGCTGAACGGCTCACCTGAGCCACCTGTAGCACCACCTGCTGGGGATCAATCCGTTGGATGACACACTGATAATCATTTCCGGCGCTGTCGCAGACGGTAACCGCTTCCCCCGGCCGCATCCGCAGGGAGAGCGCCATATGCCGGGCGTCTTCCCCGGTGACCACCGCCTGATCCCCAGATACCGCCCCCACGAAAAAACGAGGCATCCCCACACCTCCCACTCAATCCCGTTGGGCACGAATGGCCGTCCAGCCACCCATCCGGCGGATTTCCAACACCTGGTAGCCAGCCGCCGCAATGGCATCCGCCACCTCCTGCTCCCGGGTGTCGATGATACCCGAAGCGATAAATGTCCCTTGGGGCAGCAAAAATCGACCCAAATCCGGCAGCAGACGCAGGATGACATCCGCCACGATGTTGGCGGTGACCACCTGGTAGCTCCCCTCCACCCGTTGTGTCAGGTCCCCAGCCAGAAAGGCAACCCGATCGGATACACCATTTTGCTGGGCATTCTCCCGGGCCACCCGAACGGCGACCTCATCAATGTCCACTCCAACCGCCGACTGGGCGCCCAACAATAGAGCCGCTACCGCCAGAATGCCGCTTCCGGTGCCCACATCCAACAGGCGCGTCTCAGGGGTCACCACCTCCTCCAGCAGCTCCATGCAGAGGCGGGTGGTCTCATGGGTACCGGTGCCAAAGGCCATCCCCGGGTCCAGAGTGAGCACCACCTCTCCGGGCTGCCGCTCATACGGCTCCCAGGAGGGGCAAACCACCAGATGCTCGCCCACATGGGTGGGGTGGTAGAACTGTTTCCAGGCGGTGGCCCAGTCCTCTTCCTCCACCTTTTCCCATTGGATGGTATGGGCAATTCCATCCGCATCTAAGCGGGCCCGCAAAAAGGAGACGGCCTCCAGAGGATTCTCCTCTGGGGCGACATACAGATGGATGATCGCATGTTCCCGGTCCCGTTCCAGCAGCTCCTGCTCGATCAGATCCACATGGGCAATCTGCGGAGCCAGCTCCTCAATATCGCTATAATCTTCAATATAGAGGCCATAGGGCACCACCAGGTTTGCAATGGCCGCCGCTGTCTCCGCGTCCTTGGTATTCACCTTGACCTTAATCTCATTATATTGCATCTCTGCCTTCCTCCATCCAACGATTTCAGGAGCCCCTGAGGGGCCTATCTCTCTTATATTATATATTATAAAAGAAAACCGCCCTTTTTCAAAGGCGGTTTTCAAATTATTTTATTTCATCGCATCCCGGAGCTTCTCAAAGAAGCTCTTCCGCTTTTCATAGTTCCGGTCGGTAGAGAGCTCCTCAAACTTTTTGAGAGCCTCCTTCTGTTTCCCAGTGAGGTTGCGGGGCACCTCGATATTCACCTTCACATACTGATCCCCACGGCCACGGCCGTTCACATAGGGGATTCCCTTGTTGCGCAGGCGGAAAACGGTGCCCGACTGGGTCCCCTCCGGCATATTGTACTTCACCTTGCCGTCAATGGTGGGCACCACGATCTCATCCCCCAGAACTGCCTGGGTGAAGGTCACTGGGATATCACACCACACATCGAAGCCATCCCGCTCAAACAGGGTGTCCGGCCGGATAGACACCATCACGTGCACATCTCCAGCAGGACCGCCGTTGATGCCCTGATCGCCCTGCCCACGCAGGACAAACGTCTGGCCGTCGTCAATGCCGGCGGGTACGCTGACTTCCAGCGTCCGGCGATGGCGCACACGGCCCATCCCACGGCAGTCCCCACAGGGTTCCTTAATAATTTTGCCCTTGCCGCCGCACTTGGGGCAGGTACGGGTGGTTTGGATGACACCGATGGGGGTGCGCTGTTGGACGCGCACCTGCCCGGTGCCGTTACAGTCGGGGCAGGTCTCCGCAGAGGTGCCCTGTTTGGCGCCGGTACCGCCGCAGGTTTCGCACTGCTCCAAACGCTGGATCGTGATCTTCTGCTGGCAGCCTTTGGCCGCATCCATAAAGTCCAGCCCAATGTTTACCTCAATATCGTTGCCGCGAATGGGGCCATTGGGGTTACGCGCCCGGGTCCCCCCTCCAAATCCGCTAAAGCCGCCGCCAAAGAAGCTATCAAAGATATCTCCCACATCAAAGCCGCCGCCAAAGCCGCCGAACCCGCCAAAGCCGCCCGCGCCTCCAGCGCCGCCGGGATTGTAGGAGGGATCGACGCCCGCATGGCCGAACTGGTCGTAGCGCTGGCGCTTGGCCGAATCGCTGAGCACCTCATAGGCCTCATTGACCTCTTTGAACTTTGCCTCGGCGGCCTTGTCCCCCGGATTCATATCCGGATGGTATTTTTTCGCAAGTTTGCGGTAGGCTTTCTTCAGATCGTCCGCCGAGGCATCCTTGGAGACGCCCAGCACCTCATAATAATCTCGTTTCTCAGCCAATTGCCGTCACCTCTTGTGTATCTTCCACGCCACTGCAAGGCGGGAGGAGTCCCCCCGCCTTGCAGTTCTCCCCCTCGGGGAGGGATTATTTATTGTCATCGACCTCTTTGAAGTCGGCGTCCACATAGCCGTCGCCGTTGTTGCCGGAGGCCTGCTGGCCACCCGCGCTGGCACCGCCATCCGGGGCGCCCTGGCCGGCCTGAGGATTCTGCTGATACATCTTAGCGGACAGATCATACAGATCCTTCTGCAGCTCATCCTGCTTGGTCTTGATGGCCTCCAGGTCGCTGCCTTTGGCCGCCTCTTTCAAGGCGTCCACCTTCGCCTGAATACGGGCTTTTTCGTCAGCCGGGACCTTATCTCCCAGGTCGGCAAGGGTCTTTTCACACTGATAGACCATCTGGTCGGCGTTGTTGCGCAGGTCGATCTCCTCACGGCGCTTCTTGTCCTCTGCCGCGTACTGCTCCGCCTCGTGAACCGCCTTGTCAATGTCCTCTTTGGACATGTTGGTAGACGCGGTAATGGTCACGTCCTGCGCCTTGCCGGTGCCCAGGTCCTTCGCGGTCACATGCACAATGCCGTTGGCGTCGATATCAAAAGTGACCTCAATCTGGGGCACGCCACGGGGTGCCGGCGGAATCCCATCCAGGCGGAACATACCCAGCGTCTTGTTGTCCTTGGCCATCTCCCGCTCACCCTGGAGCACATGGATTTCCACCGACGTCTGCCCATCGGCAGCCGTGGAGAAGATCTGGCTCTTCTTGGTGGGGATGGTGGTGTTGCGCTCAATGATCTTGGTGCAGACGCCGCCCAAGGTCTCCAAACCCAGAGACAGCGGGGTGACGTCCAGCAGCAGCAGGCCTTTCACGTCGCCGCCCAACACGCCGCCCTGGATCGCAGCGCCCAACGCCACGCACTCGTCAGGGTTGATGCCTTTAAAAGGCTCTTTGCCGCAGAAGTTCTTCACAGCCTCCTGCACCGCAGGGATACGAGTGGAACCGCCTACTAGGAGAACCTTGTTCAGATCGGAGACCTTCAGGCCGGAGTCCGCCATCGCTCTCCGCACCGGCTCCATGGTCTTTTCCACCAGGTCGGCGGTGAGCTCGTTGAATTTCGCCCGGCTCAAAGTCACGTCCAGGTGTTTGGGGCCGCTGGCGTCGGCGGTGATAAACGGCAGGTTGATGTTGGCGGTGGTCATGCCGGAGAGCTCAATCTTGGCCTTCTCCGCCGCGTCCTTCAACCGCTGCATGGCCATCTTGTCCCCACGCAGATCGATACCATTCTCCTTTTTGAACTCATCCGCCAAGTAGTCGATGATCCGCTGGTCGAAATCATCGCCGCCCAGACGGGTATTGCCGTTGGTGGCCAACACCTCCTGGACACCGTCACCCATCTCAATGATGGAGACATCGAAGGTGCCGCCGCCCAGGTCGTAGACCATGATCTTCTGGTCCTGTTCCTTATCCACGCCATAGGCCAGAGCCGCAGCGGTGGGCTCGTTGATGATCCGTTTGACTTCCAAGCCGGCAATGCGGCCCGCATCCTTGGTGGCCTGGCGCTGGGCGTCCGAGAAGTAGGCCGGCACGGTGATCACCGCCTCGGTGACCTTCTCGCCCAGATAGGCCTCCGCATCCGCCTTCAGTTTTTGCAGGATCATCGCGGAGATCTCTTGTGGTGTGTAGCTCTTTCCGTCAATGGTCACCTTGTAGTCGGAGCCCATATGCCGTTTAATAGAGGAGATGGTGCGCTCCGGATTGGTGACCGCCTGACGCTTGGCAGCACCGCCCACAGCCCGCTCGCCCGTCTTGGAGAACGAAACCACCGAAGGGGTAGTCCGTCCACCCTCCGCGTTGGGGATGACGACGGCTTCGCCGCCCTCCATCACTGCAACGCAGCTGTTTGTCGTACCTAAGTCAATACCAATAATCTTTCCCATAATAAAAACCCTCCAATCATCGGATAAAATTAGGTTGGAATTTTCTTTTGTTTACCAGGTCATTCTAGTTGGCGACCTTTACCATCGCATGGCGGACCACCCGATCCCCCATCTTGTAGCCCCGCTGGAAGACCTCTACAATCACATTCGCCTCTGCGGTTTCATCCTCTACATGGGCCACAGCGTTGTGCAGATCCGGGTTAAAGGGGTCGCCCGCCTGGCCGAACTCCTCCACGCCCAGTTTGCCCAGAATTTCCTGGAAGTTGTGAAGGATCATCTCCACACCCTTTTTAAACTCTTCGTCGGAGCAGGGCGCTTCCACCGCTCGCTCAAACGCGTCCAAAACCGGCAGAAACTGGGAGACGGTGGAGGCTGTCGCCTGGGGATAGATGTTCTCCTTCTCCCGTTGGCTGCGTTTGCGGAAGTTGTCATATTCCGCCCTCACGCGCAGCAACTGGTCGTTGAGGGAGTCCACCTCCTCCTGAAGCAGCTGCTCCTGGGATTTCTCTGGCACTTCAGGCAAAGGCTCCTGGGGTTCCTGCCCGTCTTCGGTGCCCTGAACCGGTTCCGGTTGCTGGCCAACTGACTGTTCCTCAGGGGGGCACTGCTCCTGGGTGGCCTTCTCTTTCTCGGACATTTTCTCACTACCTATCCATTCTGAAATTCAGTCCCGCTGTCAGGTATGCTATTCCTCTTCGAATGTCTCTGCCAGCACCTTCCCCAACGTCTGGGCGAAATATTGCAGATGTGGGATAATGCGGGCATAATCCATTCGCACGGGGCCAATTACCCCGATGGCACCCTGGTTCTGGTTGCCAATGTGATATTTGGTGACCACCACCGAAGTATCCACCATCTCGCTGCGGGTATTTTCCTTGCCAATGCTGATGAATACCGCGTCATCCTTGGAGGCGATTACCCCCAACAGGTCATTACGGTTTTGCATGGTCTCCAACAGCTGCCTGGCCACATCGGAAAACTCCTTATAGCCTAACAGGTTGGTGCTTCCGGAGGTATAGAACTGTCCCTCGTTGATCTCCCGGCACAGCTCCAACACGGTGGCCAAAATCGGCAAAAAGATCGCGGAATACTCCCCCAAAGCGGCAGAGAGGGCGTTGAGGTACTTTTGGGTGATCTCGCTCACCGAACGCCCCGCCAGCCGGCCGTTGCAAAACCGGTTGACAAAGTCCACCACCTGTTCATTGAGGCTGAAGGGTACCCGGCAGACCTTGTCTTTGATGACGCCGTTGGTGGCAATGACCAGGACCACCACGGTGCGCAAGCCCGCAGGGACGATCTCCACCCGCTTGACCCGCACACTTTTGGGGGTGATGGTCGTGGAGACAGTGGCGCAGTTGGTATAATCGGCCAGCGCCTCCGCTGCATCCTCCAACAGGCGGTCCGGGTCGGGGTCCCGCACATTGAAGAGGGCATCGATCTCCCGGCGCTCCTCCTCCGAAAGGGGCTTGCAGTGCATCAGCTGATCCACATAGATTCGATAGCCCAGATGGGAGGGGATCCGTCCAGCCGAAGTATGGGGCTGTTCCAAAAGCCCCATTTCAAACAACGCCGCCATATCGTTGCGGATGGTGGCGGAGGAGACGGAAAAATCCATGCGGTCCGCCAGGCTCTTGGAACTGACGGGCTCGCCCGTCTCGATATAGGTTTCCACAATGGAACCCAACACCTGTAACTTTCTTGCGTCCAGCTTCATCAGTCCCACCTCGCGTTTCCAATTTGATGAAGCGTTGTTAGCACTCATATTCTTTGAGTGCCAACAACTATAATGTACCACATTTTCCCCAGATGTCAAGGGGATTCACGAAATGTTTACAGTTTTTTAGCACTCTCTTTTATAGAGTGCTAAAATTGGTTAATTTATACAATCTTAATATTTTTAAAATGTACATATTGACTTTTGCCAGGGATTGTTGTTTAATAGGGGTGTAAGCAAATGGGATTTTTCAGTTGTTGCAAGGAGGTGCGCTTTATGTACGTCAAAGATGTGATGCTCTACACCGCTGAGGATCTGAGAGAATTTATGTTCCTGGCCATGCAATCCCCCGAGGACATTGGCGTCCATACCAAGGAGGGCAAAATCGCAGACGCCAAATCCATCCTGGGGCTGATGGCCTTGGATTACAGCAAGCCGGTGAAGGTGGTTACCGAGGATGGACACTTCATCAAACAGATCGGCAAATGGCTGGTTCCTGGAGAGAAAGATTGAGCAAATTCTTACAGTCGGGCGCCGATCGGCGCCTGTTTTTTTGGATATAAATGAATATTTATCCGTTTTATTTGAAAAATATTGCATTTATATCCATTTTGTGCTATCATTCCGATAGAACACTTCTAAGAAAAGGGGCGTGCAGCCATGGGAATCAATCTGAGCGGGAAAAGCTTTCTCAAGCTATTGGACTTCTCCTCCGCCGAGATCCGCTATCTGTTGGACCTGTCCAAAAACTTTAAAGATTTGAAGCGGGCAGGAGTCCCCCACCGTCATCTGACCGGAAAGAACATCGTGCTGCTGTTTGAAAAGACCTCCACCCGCACCCGCTGCGCCTTTGAGGTGGCGGGGATGGATCTGGGAATGGGGGTCACCTACCTGGACCCCGGCAGTTCCCAAATGGGCAAGAAGGAGAGCATCCCCGACACCGCCCGGGTGCTGGGCCGGATGTTTGACGGCATCGAATACCGGGGATTTTCCCAGCAGATTGTGGAGGAGCTGGCCGCTTACGCAGGCGTCCCTGTATGGAATGGGCTTACCGACCAGTTCCATCCCACCCAGATGTTGGCAGATCTGCTCACTATTGAGGAAAAGCTCGGAAAGCTCAAGGGAGTCAACTTCACCTTTCTGGGGGACGCCCGCAACAACGTGGCCAATTCCCTGATGGTGGCCTGTGCCAAGATGGGCCTCAACTTCACCGCCTGTGCTCCTGCTGCCCTCTTCCCCGACCCGCAGCTGGTGGAGATCTGCAAGGGCATCGCCGCCGAAAACGGATGTTCCATCACCCTCACCAGCGACCTCAAGGAAGGGGTCACCGGTGCCAATGTGCTTTATACAGACATCTGGGTCTCTATGGGGGAGCCGGACAGCGTTTGGGAGCAGCGCATCCAGCTGCTCTCCCCCTACCAGGTGAATACCAACGTCATGGCTATGGCTGCTCCTGACGCCCTGTTCATGCACTGCCTACCCTCCTTCCACGACCTGAAGACCACCATTGGCCAACAGATCTATGAGAAGTTTGGCATCTCCGAAATGGAGGTCACCGACCAGGTGTTTGAATCCCCCTGCTCGGTGGTATTTGACGAAGCGGAAAACCGGATGCACACCATCAAGGCGGTTCTCTACGCCACATTGCAATAGTTTTGGACGCACCCCAACAGGGGCCCCGGCCATACGGCCGGGGCCTTCTGTTTTTCCCTTGACTTTTGGGAGGATTTGTCCTACAATCGGAGAAATCTTTTCAAAAGGAGGCGCGCCATGAGCACCAGCCCATATCTCACAGACTTTTATAACAGCTA
>CAJFPF010000138.1 GCA_904398655.1 uncultured Anaerotruncus sp.
CGGCTGAGGGGTCGCGCCAGCGGGGGCCTTCCTGTAGAACGACCTCTCCGGCCCTCCGGGCCACCTCCCCTAGAAGGGGAGGCTGGGAGTGAGTGGGAGCTCCGGGCCACCTCCCCCCCGTGGGGGGAGGCATTGGCAAAAGGGCGAGGCAAGCCCTCCGCAGGAGAAAAAGCCCCACCGGCCAGGCAGGGCCCCCACCGGCGCTTCGCGCCACCTCCCCCACGGGGAGGACACAGCCGCAAAGAGGGCACAAAAAAGGGAGGCCCTAGGGGGATTTTCTCTTGCAAAATCCCCCCAGACCCCCCAAATGCGCCTGAAGCATGGGGTGTTCCGCCATCTGCGGATGGCGGCCAAGGGCGCCGCCCTTGGAACCCGCCACCTTTTGAAAAAGGTGGACGAAAACTTTGGATTGCGCCGCAGGCGGACTCGCGGGCGGCGGCGCTGCCGCAAAAACGAATCCAAAAGCGCGTCTGGGCCGCGGGACAGGCCCCGCCGAAAACTTTGAACTTGGAAAAGGAGAACAGCAATGCGGAAGATCATGGGCTATATCCGCCGGGCGGTGGAGGAATATGGGATGCTCTCCTCCGGAGACGTGGTGGCGGTGGGGGTTTCCGGCGGCAAGGATTCGGTGGCCCTGCTGGCGGGACTGGCCGGGGTGCGCCGTTTTTTGGGGGTGGATTTCCGGCTGGAGGCCATCACCCTGGACAACTGCTTTGATGGGGTGCAGACCGACTATACCCCCATCCAGCAACTCTGCGACCGGCTGGAGGTGCCCTACACCGTCCGCCGCACCGACATCGGCCAGATCATCTTCCAGGAGCGGGGGGAGTCCAACCCCTGTAGCCTCTGCGCCCGGATGCGCCGCGGCGTGCTCCACGATCTGGCAAAATCCCTGGGATGCAACAAAATTGCCCTGGGCCACCACTACGACGACGCGGTGGATACCTTCATCATGAACCTCTTCAACGAGGGGCGGATCGGCTGTTTCCAACCGGTGAGCTACCTGTCCCGCAGGGACCTGACCATGATTCGCCCGCTGATTTTTGCCCCGGAACGGGAACTGCGCAACGCGGTGAACCGGGCGGAGCTGCCGGTGGTGAAAAGCCGCTGCCCGGTGGACGGCTGCACCGAGCGCCAGTGGACCAAGGAGTTTTTGGCTGGCCTGGAGCACACCCATCCGGGGGTGACCCAACGGATCTTCGGTGCCATGCGCCGGGCCCATATCAGCAATTGGTGAGGAGGGTGGATCTGTGGAACAGTGGCAGGAGCGGACAGGGCGCCTATTGGGGGAGCGGGCGTTGGAGTGGCTGGCCCAGGCCCGCGTGGCAGTGCTGGGCCTGGGAGGGGTGGGCTCTGCGGCAGCGGAGGCCCTGGGCCGGTGCGGGGTGGGCCACCTGCTGTTGGTGGACCGGGATCGGGTGGACCCCACCAACTTGAACCGCCAGCTGGTGGCCACTTGCCAGACGGTGGGCCAGCCCAAAGCGCAGGCGATGGCCCAGAGGCTGCGCTCCATCAACCCAGAGGGGGAGTTTATCCCCCTTCAGGCGTTCTACCTGCCGGAACAGAGCGGTTTTCTCTACGATTGGGAGCCCCAGGTGGTGTTGGACGCGGTGGACAACGTCACCGCCAAACTGCACCTGGTGGAGCGGTGCCAAGAGCTGGGGCTGCCATTGCTCACCTGCCTGGGCACCGGCAACCGTTTGGACCCCTCCCAACTGCGGGTGGGGGATCTGGCCCAGACGGCCCAGGGGTGCGGTTGCGGCCTGGCCCGGGTGATCCGCCGGGAGTTGCGCCGCCGCGGGATTTTCCACCAGCCGGTGGTCTACTCCCTGGAGACGCCCCGGCCGGTGGAGGGGCGGGCCCCGGCCAGCAGCCCGTTTGTCCCGCCGGCGGCAGGGATGCTCATGGCATCCTGGGCGGTGAAGCGGCTGTTGGAAGGGGAGTTGAAGTGAATTCCAGCTGTTTTGGCGCAACAAAAAAAGCCCGGAAAACCGGGCTTTTTTCTTGAAAGGATCCCCGCTGTATCGATGTCCCGCCGGCTGTAAACCCCCGTCCTCAGACAGAGTGGGTACGCCTGCTCCCCCATTTCCTGCTCCCTTCCTCCCGGAAAACCGGGGAGGTCTGCAATCCCTGGGGGAAACCAGAGCTCCCAAGATACAGTTGTTGGAGTATAAAGGGCGGAACTGTCGGGTACAGCAGGGAGGTTCGCGTTACAAAGAGGTCAGGCCTCCGGCTCCTCGTCGCCGCCGACAAAGTCGAAGTCGTCCTCCAGCCGCTCCATAAACAGGGAGGCCACCTCGTCAAATTCGGCCTCGTCCTCAATGGCCTCCAGGAACTCTTCCTCCCCCTCGGTGACGGCCTTGAGCACCACCAGCTCGCCGTCCTCCACTTCCTCGTCCTCCCCCGGCGCCTCTTCGCTCTCGGGGAGGGAGGCCACCAGGGCCACATACCGCTGGCCGTTCAGGTCCAGGGTATCCACGATCTCAAATTCGTGCTCGTTGCCTTCGTCGTCCACCAGGGTCACCAGGTCGGCGCCATACTCTTCTTGGTCCATAAGCAGCTCCTTTTTGTCCCGCTGGGGCGGAACGGCAAGTTTTTGGATTACCTTACTATGATATCCTAACTTTCCCGAAAAGTCAATCGCTTTCCATAGAGTTTTTATTGGACATTTCGGATAAATACCATCAACAAAATTTAAAATTACTATTGACATCATCCAGTTTTTCCGCTATACTAAAGACACAGAAGAGAGTAACAAGCAACGAGAAAACAGGAAGGGCGGTGGTTCCAATGTACGAAGAGACAGAATGTAAAGCTTCCCTGCTGCGGAATGCCGCGGTGGAATTTTCCCAAAGCTGAGTACAGAAGAGGAAGATCAAAGATCCACGGTTTCAGCCGTGTACAAGGCAACCAGAACTTTCACAAGCTCCCAGAAGATGGGAAATTGGTTGGCAAAACACAAACGCCTCCTCCGCAAATCCATTGGGAAAGCCGGAGGGAAAGAGGAAATCTGCCTGTACCGAAAGACAACCGGAATACGAGAGGAAGATGCTTCATCATCAAAAGATGTGCGGCTTCCGTACCCGGCGCATAATCCGTGGAGCGATCTCAAAAGTCTAAGCGGATTTACCGCATGTGACCTCTCCGTTGGGAGTCCCCGCGAAATGGCAGGGCGCGTATGCGCTGCCAACACGGCAGAGGGGCAAGAGAGAGGACCTGCTTGGATTGGGGAAGCCCTTTTCGTTGGTCCCCAAGAGGGAGCCAATTGAATATTCAACTTTCTGAGCAACTCCGCTTTTCTTTGTGCAAAGGGCATAAGATCCCCCAAACAGGGTTCCTATGAAAATTTTGCAGATAGATGGTGGAAAAGAAACCATGTGACAATTGACCGGAAAAACCCCACGGTATTCCAAAGAGGATACCGCCCAAGAGGTACCGTCCAATGCACAGGTAACGAATATGGTCTGACAGAGCGGCGCTGGAGCTTCCCGGCGCCGCTTTTGCGCGCCTCGGCTTGGAGAATTGGCCGGGGGTGATTGATTTTCTGTTATTTTATGTTAAAATAGTACAGTATCAGGGGTTCAAAGAAAAAATCGTTGTCCCACGGTTCCATGCAATAGTTTCCCTCTTTTGCGGCACTATATCCCTGGAACCGTTTTGCAGAAATCACCCCATCAATTTTCCATGGAGGTAACTTTTATGAAGAAATTTGCCCTGCTCCTGTGCGCGGCCTTGGCTGCGTCCATGCTGTTCTACGGCTGCGGCGGTGACGAAGGGTCCGCCAGCTCCCAGGGAGGCGCCAGTTCCGCCGCTTCCTCCGGCGATTCCGCCTCCTCTGCCCAGTCGATGCCCCAGACCCCCGAGGAGATCAAGGCCCACAATGACCAGATCGACCCGGCGGACATCGACTTCATCCAGTTCAACACCCCCGGCGCGGATGCCACCACCGCCACCATTGAGACCAGCATGGGAACCATTGAAATGGTGCTCTTCCCGGATGAGGCCCCCAACGCGGTCCAGAAGTTCATCGATCTGGCTGGGGAGGGCTTCTATGATGGCAAGACCTTCTATGAGGTGATCCCCACCGTGAAGATCGCCGCCGGTGAGGCCAACGGCGACGCGGCGGCGGATGAATACAGCCTGAACCTGTGGCACTTCAACGGCGCTGTGGCCACCGGTACTGGCGGTGTCTCCGGCCAGGCGGACGGCCGGTTCTACATCGTCTGCGGCAGCGACACCATCTCCGACGAGCTGCTGGACCAGATGGTGGAAGGCGGCTTCCCCGAGAAGGTCACCAACCAGTACCTGGAGGTGGGCGGCGTGCCCAACTATGACTCCAAGGACACCGTCTTCGGCCAGGTGACCGAGGAG
>CAJFPF010000139.1 GCA_904398655.1 uncultured Anaerotruncus sp.
ATTTTCGACGGCCAGGTGCGTCTCTCCATCGGCATTGAGGATGCGGACGACCTGATTGCGGACCTGGATCAGGCGTTGGCAAAGATCGACGATTGACCCATCATAACCAGGGCCCCGCAAGGGGCCTTGGCAAAGTAAAAGGGGAGGAAATCAGGTGGATTTCAGAGAAGAGATTCAGAGCCTACATGAAGAGCTAATTACTCTGCGGCGGGATTTTCACCGCCACCCAGAATTGGGCTTTCAGGAGCACCGGACTGCCGGTATTGTGGAAAATTACCTCACCCAGTTGGGGCTGGTTGTCCGCCGTTGCGCGGGAACAGGGGTCATCGGCGTGCTCACTGGCGGCCGTCCCGGAAAGACCGTACTCCTCCGATGCGATATGGATGCGCTGCCGGTGACTGAACAGACTGGGCTGCCCTATCAGTCGGAAAATCCTGGTGTGGCCCATGCCTGCGGCCATGATGGACATACCGCTATGTTACTGATAGCGGCAAAAATTCTTTCCCGCCACCGGCAGCAGTTGCCCGGAAAAGTAGTATTCTTGTTCCAGCCCAATGAGGAGGAAGCCGGCGCCGAAGAGATGATTCGCCAAGGAGCGCTGGACAATCCCCGCCCGGACGCGGTGTGCGGCCTGCATCTGTGGTCCCCCCTTCCTACCGGGACCATTGGCGTAGTGGCTGGTCCCATCATGGCCTCTAGCTATTATTTCAAAGTGACCATCCACGGCAAGGGAGGCCATGGAGGTGCGCCCCACACTGCCATCAATCCGATCGACGCGGCCGCCCATGTGTTGGAGGCGATCAAGACATTCCACACGCTGGAACAGGATGCCCGCCAGCCCACCGTTATCTCCGTATGTAAGATCCATAGCGGGATCAAGGAGATTGTGGTCCCGGATATTTTGGAGATGGAGGGCTCCATTCGTTGCTTGCACAAGGGGGATGAGCAGGTGCGGCAGCGGTTTCAACAGCTGGTGGAGGGAACCTGCCAACTTTACCGGTGTGGATGCCAGGTGGAGTTCACTTGTGGAAATACCCTATTGGACAACGATCCCACCATGGCCGCTCTGGCAATGGAGGTTGCCAAGCAGACGGTGGGGGAGAAGAATCTGCTCACGCAGGGAATCTGCGTGATGCTGGGGGATGATTTCGCCGAATTTTCTCGCCGTGTCCCTGGTGTCTACTATTTTGTGGGCACTGGAAATCCGGAAAAAGGAACCCAGATAGAGCATCACAATCCCTGCTTCAACATCGATGAGGATTCGTTGGCCATTGGTGTGGAGATGCATGTACGTATGGCATTGGCGTATCTAGAGGCACTTCCCTTCCATCCGGAATGAAAGCCGCCGGCGGTGCGCCTGGCTAATATAGAAATGAGGAAGAGCGAAAAGGAGGAGTCTGTGTGGAAGCGACTAAGAAGAAACGCAAAGAATTAAACCCCTTTGTCATCGTGTTCGTTGTGATCTTTGCATGCTGGGTTGCGACCTATCTGATCCCTGGCGGAGCCTATGACCGAGTGGAGGAAAACGGTGTAGTCTCCGTTGTAGCGGACAGTTATCATGCGGTGGATAAGGAGCCTCTATCGGTATTCGACCTGTTTTTGTCCATCCCTCAGGGCATGGTTATGTCTGCGGGCCTGATGGCCTTGGTGTTCTTGACCACCGGCGCCATTGGCGTCTTTAACAAAACGGGTGCTCTAACGGTGGGCATGAGCCATTTGATGGGCGGTGTCTACAAACGTTTCGGCAGCGAAAAGGGTGCTCCCATTGTTCTATTCTGCGTCATGTTGATCTTTGCGGTACTGGGGGGTGTCCTAGGGTGGATTGAGGGAGGTATCCCATTCATCCCTCTATTTATCCCCTTGATCCTGGCTTTAGGGTATGATTCGATGGTTGCCATCGCCTCCACCGCCCTGGTCATGATGATTGGCTTTGCCTATTGCCCCATCAATGTCTATACAGTGGGTATCGCCCATGATATTGCTGGTCTGCCAATGTTCTCTGGCATGGGTTACCGGGTAGTGGTGTTGGTGACCTGTCTGGCGATCACCATGGCATATATTTTCCGCTATGCTGCCAAAGTGAAGGCCGATCCCAGCCGCAGCCTGGTAAAAGATGTGGATATGACCGGCCTGGTGGACAAGGATGTGGCGACCAGCGAAACAAAGAAGCTGAATACCACCCAGAAGCTGGTGCTGTTGATTCTGGCCGCTACCATTGGCGTTGTGGTCTATGGCTGCACCAAATACGCCTGGGGCTATGAACCGATTACCGCCGCATTCTTCATCGGCGGCACGGCGGCCGGCCTGATCAGCCGCCTTACTCCTGGCGAAATTGCCGACATCTATATTGCTGGTGCGAAAGATAGCGTAGATGCGGCCATGATTATTGGTACTGCGAGCGGCGTCTCCTGGATTCTGGAGCAGGGCGGGCTCATCGATCCCATCGTCCACGCCACCGCCACCCCGCTTTCCCACCTTCCTCCGTGGGCGGCTGCCATTGGTGTCTTTATTGTGGTCACCCTGCTCAATGGATTGGTGGCCGGCGGCAGCACCAAAGCCCTCATTCTAATGCCCCTGTTGGTGCCCATCGCGGACATTACAGGCATTACCCGCCAGACCGTCACGCAGGCATTCCAGTTTGGCGACGGCATATCCAACTCGTTCTGGATTACCTATGGAACCCTGCTGATCTTCCTGTCGCTGGGACGTATTCCCATTGGAAAATGGTGGAAGTTTGTGGTGCCACTGCTGGCGTCCCTGTCGGTAATTGCGATCATCGGCCTGGTTATTGCGGTCAAAATTAACTATGGTCCTTTCTGATACGAATTTGCGGCGGAAAAAGGAGTGGCAAGATGAATGTAAAATCCTTGGTGTGGGCGAAGGAACCTGAGCTGATCGCCCTCCGCAGGTTTTTTCACCAACATCCGGAGATAGGCGGCCAGGAGTTGGCCACCTCTCAAAAGATCGACCAGGAATTGACAGCAGCTGGGATTTGGCACCAGCCGGTCCCAGGTGGCGGCATGGTCGCTGTCATCCAGGGAGCAGGGGAGGGACGCACCCTCCTGCTGCGCACCGACATCGATGCCCTGCCGATGGAGGAGTCCCCCACAAATCTGAAGCAGCAAAAGGCGGTCTGCTCCCAAAACCTTGGGGCCGCCCACACCTGTGGCCACGACGGCCATATGGCAATGCTGTTGGAAGCTGCCAAGCTGCTGCAGGAGCATCGTGGGGAATTCTTGGGGCGGGTTGTCCTGGCCTTTGAGTCGGCGGAGGAAACCGGAAATGGCATCCTGCCACTCATGGACGAGTTGATGAAGCTGGGGCGCATCGACGGCTCCTGGGGAATCCATCTACTGGCAGAGCTGCCAGTGGGCAAGATTTCAGTGGACCCTGGCCCGCGCACCTCCACCCCCATCCACTTTGGGGTAAAGATCATCGGAAAAGGTGGCCATGCCTCCCGCCCGGATCAGTGCGTGAACCCTCTGGATGTGTTCACCGATATCTACCAAGGGACCAACCATTTGCTGGCGGTGGAAGCTAGCCCGTTTTACCCTGTGAAACATGGCATCGGCGTTATCAACTATGGCACAGTCACCAACATTATCCCGGACACCCTCACCTACCAGGGCTCCTTCCGCGTGCTGCATTTCGATGAACTGGGAGTTCCTCTGCGCGCGGCGTACTTTAAAATGGTGGACGCCATCTGCGGACGCTATGGGGCACGGTATGAGATTTTTAAAGATCTCCCGATGGATATGGCGGTTGTTAACGACCCCGCCTGCTGCCAGTTGGCCGAAAGGGCAATTTCCAAGGTGTTGGGGGACCAATTCCTCTGTTCTTGCCATCCCTGGTTCGCCTCGGAAAGTATGGGCATCATTCAAAAGCATTGGCCGGGAGTATTTGCCTTTGTAGGGATCGCGAATAAAGAGCTGGGAAGCGGCGCAGCGCACCACAGCCCCTATTTTGACATCGATGAACGCGCGTTGCTGTATGGTGTGGCTGCCACTGTGCAATATACCCTGGATTTCCTGGAGCAGACCACCCCTGTGGATCACCCGTGGCCCGCCAAAACACCGGCCCAGATGTTGGGAATGGCATAATTGATACCGATAGAGAAAAGGAGAAGGACGATGTATTCAGTAGAAGGCAAAAGCATTCTTGAACTTCAAAGAGCGATGAGCGAAGGGGAAGTGACCTCCAAAGAGCTGGTCATGCTGTATATGGAACGGATCCGCAAATATGATCATGACGGTCCCAACCTTCACTCGGTGATGCAGATCAACCAGGATGCCCGTTTTATCGCGGAAGCGATGGATCGGGAGCGCGCTCTAAAAGGCCCGCGGGGCCCTTTGCATGGAATTCCCATCCTGCTGAAAGATTACATCAATACGAAAGATAAAATGACTACAAGTGCCGGCTGCTATAGCCTGCGTAACCATTATGCAGCCGATGACGCTTTTTTGGTAAAGAAGTTGCGGGAAGCGGGCGCTGTGATCCTGGGAAAGACCAACATGTCTGAATTTGGACGCAGCATTGCCACAAAAACGGTGGATGGTTACAGCACACTGGGCGGCTATGTGAAGAATCCCTATGACCTAAAGGCGTTTGTAGCCGGTTCCAGCACCGGGTCAGCGGTGGCCGCCATCTCCAGCTTTGCCGCTGCGGCTGTAGGTACCGAGTGTGAGGGTTCCATCATCTGGCCCGCGCTGCACAACGGCTGCGTGGGCGTGAAACCCACCCGCGGCACCATCAGCCGGGAGGGGATCATCCCGATTGGCAGCCAGGACACCCCTGGTAGCATGGGACGCACCGTGGAGGACTGTGCCATCCTGCTGGGCGCTATGGTGGGTGAGGACCCGGAAGATCCCGCCACTTACTGCACCAACCACTTGGTATTCCAAGATTATACCCAGTTCTTAAACTTGGAGAATATCTCTAAGCTGCGCATTGGCATCAACCGGGCACAGGGGAAATTGCAATATACCGCAGAACAAATGGAACTGTTTGAGCGGGCCATCGATGTCCTGCGGGGGCTGGGGGCCACAATTATAGACGGATGTGACATTCTCAATGTCTACGCCTTGGACTTTGCTGATCGGCCAATTTCCATCCATGAGATGAAGGCGAATGTAAATGCCTATCTGAGCCGCTCATGTGCCCTGCCCGAATTTAATACCCTGAACGACTTGATTCTCTACAATTATGCCCATCGGAAGGATGCCATCCGCTACGGCCAGGACTTTTTTGAGACAGTGGAGAATACCACTTCAGGAACCCACACCGAGCCCAAGTATTTTGATGAAATGAAGCGTGTATACGACTATGCTGGTAAGAACGGTGTGGAAAAACTCATGGGAGAGCACCAGCTGGATATCCTACTTTGCCCAGGCTATATGGACATTGCGGCAATTATGGGTTATCCTGCCATTCTAGTTCCCATTGGATATACCCAGGACGGCTTGCCCTTTGGAGCCTCGTTTGTGGGACTGCCGTTTACCGAGCCAGTTGTGTTCAAAGCCGCCTACGCATATGAGCAGACCGCAAAGGTTTTGCGCCTGCCCGATCTTGATAGCCTTTTAGAGCGCGCATAACACAAATCAGAAGAACCTCCAAGCGGATACCCATCCGCTTGGAGGTTCTTTTGGTGTCTTTAGACGAGGAAAGAACCCCCGGTTCTACCGGGGGAAGAAAAGAGTGGAACAAAAATAACCTCCAAGGTAAAA
>CAJFPF010000140.1 GCA_904398655.1 uncultured Anaerotruncus sp.
ACGTCCATGCCACCGGATTTCCACTGTGTCTTTCAAAATACTTCCTCCTTTACTTTACGAATGAGGGCAATCATAGTATAAACCCTATACCTAGGGGTTGGTCAATAGGGTTTTCAAAAATTTTACGATGAAAATAAGAAATATTTTTTGTGAAAAATCACCATAGACAGCATTTCTTTTGGAAATGCTGTCTATGGTTGAAATTATTCTTGTTTTTTAACGCTTAGACCAAAGTATCCAATACAGATTTGAAATCAGCAATAATGTCTTCCGGATTTTCCAGACCGACCGAGATGCGGACCAGACCTTCGGAAATGCCAGAAGCAGCCAATTCCTCAGCTGTGTAGGTGGAGTGGGTCATGCTGGCAGGATGTTCTACCAGGGTTTCGGCATCGCCCAAGCTCACAGCGATGGCAACCAATTTCAGCTTGTTCAAAGCCGCAGCGGTAGCGTTACGGTCGGCGTTCAGCTCAATGGCCAGCATGCCGCCATAGCGATACATCTGCTTCTTCGCGATCTCATGGCCAGGGAAATCCTCCAGGCCCGGATAGTAGACCGACTTCACAGCAGGATGGCTCTTCAGGAAAGCGACCACCTTTTCCGCATTGTCACAGTGGCGCTCCATCCGGATATCCAGCGTCTTCAGGCCGCGAGCGATCAGGAACGCATTGAACGGGCTCATGACAGCGCCAGTCATATCCTTCAGGCCAAACATCCGGCACTCGCCGATGAAGTCCGCTTTGCCGACCACAAATCCGGCGATTACGTCGCCATGGCCGTTGATGTACTTGGTGGCGCTATGAACAACCACATCGGCGCCCAGATCCAGCGGCCGCTGCAGATAGGGGGAGCAGAAGGTGTTATCCACGACCACGCGGATGTTGGGGTTGTACGCATGGGCGATCTTGGCGATCTCCGCAATGTCCAGGACCTTCATAGTGGGGTTGCAGGGGGTCTCAAAGTAGACCACCTTGGTCTTCTCCGTCAAGGCCGCCTTCACGTTCTCCAGGTTGGCCATGTCCACCAGGTTTACTTTTACATGGAACCGCTCCATACCATGGGTGAGCAGCGCATAGGTGCATCCATAAAGGGTGTCGCTGGCAACAATCTCATCGCCGGCCTCCACAGAGGTCCACAGGGCAGAAGCAATGGCGCCCATGCCGGAAGCTGCAGCCAGAGCCGCCTCACCATTTTCCAAGGAAGCGACCTTCTCCTCCACCTGCTGCTGGCTGGGATTGCCCAGACGGGTGTAGATGAAGCCGTCTTCCTGACCGGCAAAGCGGGCACCGCCCTGCTCCACCGACGCGAAGCGGAAAGTGGAAGTCTGATAGATAGGGACACACAGTGCGCCATTGGCATCCGGAATCGCACCGGCATGGATTTGTCTGGTTGCAAATCCATAGTTCTTATCAATACTCATAATGATACCTTCCTTTCGCTCTGTATGGTTTGTGGATCCTGTATTCCGTATTGCCTTTTGTGCAAAATGATAGAACACTTTCAACAATGCGTCAAGTCTTCTATCTCATTTATCTATATTATACCACAATTCCTCCAAAGGTGTTAATATCGCTTTCCTGTGGCCGGTTATCTATTTTTTAGATAATATTCTAATTGACGAAATGGAAGATCGATTTTATAATAATTTTTAGAAAAATTGGTATTTGGAGGTGCCGGCCATGACATTCCAACAGCTTCTCTATGTGGTTGAGATCTCCCGCTGTGGCTCCATCAACAAAGCGGCCCAAAAACTGTTCCTCTCTCAATCCAGTATCAGCAGTGCGATCAAAGAATTGGAGAGCGAATTGGGCATTCAATTTTTTAACCGAACGAACCGGGGGGTAGAGTTCACGCAGGCGGGGCGAGAGTTTCTCAGCTATGCGACTACACTTTTGGACCAAAAAAACTATATCGAAAATATCTATAAGTCCAGCAAGCATGACTCCCCCCTCCATTTCAGTGTATCAACCCAGCGCTACCCCTTCTCGGAAGACGCCTTCATCCGTCTTTTGAAAGACATCGATGCTCCCCAGATCTATTTTAAAATCAAAGAGGTCGGGATGGAAGTGGTGATCGATGATGTGAGCAAGCGTCAGTCGGATATTGGAATCATTTTCCTTTCTAATATGAATGAAAAGATCATCCGTCGTGTGCTGAAGTCCAAAAACATTGAATACCACGAGATTGCCACCCTCCAGCCCTGCGCTTTCGTACGCAGAGGGCATCTACTTGCCAAGCAGGCCACCGTCTCTCCGGAAGATCTATCCAAATATACTTATCTTGTCTTTGAAAGCGAGTTGGGGGTTTCCTCCGAATTCTCTGAGGAGATCAACCTCTTGTCCTTCCAACGCCCACCCCGCGTCGTCACAGTCAACGATCGGGCTGCCGCAATCAATATTATTTCCTCTACGGACGCGGTGACCACCGGCAGCGGGCTGCTGACCGACGGACTAATGAATGCTGACGCGATTTCCATCCCTCTGGAGACGGAGGATAGTATGCGGCTGATCTGGATCAAATCCCGCAGCACGAAACTTTCCCATGAAGCCCATCTCTTTTTAGACCACCTGAAAAAGTCTGTGCTGGATTCCCAAGCTTACACCGAACAGGTCCGAAGACAGGCGATTGAAGAACATGCAGAAAAGAAGGAGGAATCCTGATGGATTCCTCCTTCTTCCTATTAAATTCTATTTCACAGCTTCCATAGCGGCTTTCTTGGCAGCCACGCCGGATTCTGCCACATCGTACTCCCAGTTCCAAGGATCCTTGCGGCAAACGCCTTCGGAGAAGGGGATAAAGATGGACACAATGGCGAACACCGCCAACAGCTGCTGGTACCACAAATACGGGATGACCGCCACCGGGCTGACCATACCTGCGCTCAGGCTTCCTACTAGCAGTAACTGGGCGCCATAGGGGATGATGCCCTGCCAGACACAGGAGAAAATATCCAACAGGGACGCGGTCTTTCGAGGGTCTACGTTGTAGGTCCGGCTGATATCTTTCGCAATGGAACCGCTGATGATGATCGCAACGGTGTTGTTCGCCACAGCGATATCCGCCAGAGAGACCAGCGCCGAGATACCCACTTCCGCGGAGTGTTTGCCTTTGATGAACTTCTGCACCCGGTTGATCAGCCAAGTGATTCCTCCATAGTGCGTTGTCAGCTGCGCCAAGCCGCCGCAGAACAGGGAGAGGAAGAACACTTCGTTCATGCTGGTAAAACCAGTCCAGATGTTTTGCGCAAAGGTCAGGATGGTCAGTTCGCCGCCCATCAGGCCCACAATTCCTGCAGAGAAAATGCCGATGGTGAGCACCAAGAACACGTTCAAACCTACCAGCGCCAAAATGAGGACCAATAGATAGGGAATCACCTTGATGATGCTGTAGCTCAGCTCATCCATAGAAACCGCCTCTACAGGAGCGCCGAACACCAGCAGAAGAATCACTGTCAAAATCGCCGCCGGCAGGGCAATGAGGAAGTTTACCCGGAACTTATCTTTCAGTTCGCAGCCCTGGGTACGGGTGGCAGAAATGGTGGTATCGGAGATCATGGACAGGTTGTCGCCAAACATAGCGCCGCCCACGCAGGAGGCCATTACAAGTGTGACGTTCAATCCGCCCCTCTCCGCAACACCTAGGGCAATGGGGACGATAGCGCCAATGGTGCCCATGGAGGTACCGGTGGCGGTGCCCAGGAAGGCGGAGATGATGAACACACCGGCGGTGAGGAAATGGGCGGGGATGAGGGACAGGCCCAAGTTTACGGTGGAATCCACGCCGCCCATAGCACCGGCTACAGTGGAAAAGGCGCCGGCCAAGATGTAGATGATCAACATGATGAGGATGTTTTCATCCCCGGCACCCTTGGCAAAGATGGCAAATTTCTGATCGATGGTGCCCTTGCCGATGAAGAACATTACAATCACAGCAATGAAGATGGCTACCACCGAGGGGAACTGATAGAACGCCATGTCTACACCTTGGGACTGGAGGATCAAACCTGCTCCCATGTAGATCACGATGAATAGTAGGAACGGAACGAGTGCGAGACCACTACCCTTTTTGTTTTCGTTACTCATACTACGCCTCCTTACCTAAAACAGATGGTGTGTTGCTTACGGGGAAACTTGGCAATACGGATACGGATATGAAATTGGCTTCCGCCAATAAGGAACGACGATTTCATGATATCTGATATAAAATGTTTGTAATATATAAATAAAAAATTAGCTAGCTAAGTGAAAATTTTATATATGTTTTATAGTTTTATCATAGCACAATTTTTAAGAAACTGTTAACACAAATATTCAATAATGGGCATTCTGATTTTTCGATAACAAATCTCTTTCAAAATCCCCCAGCTGCCTCCGACCTGTTGTGCGCGCCACATTGCTTTGGTACATTTTTAGAAAAGCCGGAAGAACCTTTTGATCTTGGGATGCAATTTCAATCAATTTCTGATATACTGAGAAGGGATCGTTCCAAACGTCCCAACACAAGACGGAATCATGCCTCTCTCCCCCTTCGCGGCGGATGGCACGGCGTTCAATTTAGGAGGAAAACTTTATGTCCAAATTGATCTACATTGCGGACGACGAGAAAAATATCCGGCAGCTCATTCAAACCTTCCTCACCAAGGAGGGCTTCCAGGTGGAGGGGTTCCCAGATGGGGAGAGCCTGCTGGCAGCTTTTCAGGAGCGCCCAGCGGATCTTCTGATCCTGGATATTATGATGCCTGGGATGGACGGCTTGAGCCTCTGCGCCTCCATCCGCCAAATCAGCAATGTGCCGATCATCATCGTCTCTGCCAAGGACAGCCCCCTGGACCGGGTCACCGGAATCACTTTGGGAAGCGATGACTATTTGGTGAAGCCCTTTTTGCCTCTGGAGCTGGTGGCCCGGGTGAAGGCGCTCTTCCGGCGGTCGGAAATGGCCGCGCCGGAAGTGGCTGTCCCCACGGAGTCTCTCTCCTACAGCGACCTCTCTCTGGATTTAAACCTGCGTACCGCTCAAATCTCCGGACGGGAGTTCTCCCTCACCCCCACCGAATTTGATTTCCTCGCCTATCTGTTGAAAAACAGCAACCGAGCCATCAGCCGGGAGGAGCTGCTGAAGAACCTGTGGCAGTTGGAGCAGGAGGAGCCGGATACACGGGTGGCGGATGATCTGGTGAAGCGGCTTCGGAAAAAATTGCGGGAACAGGGCAGCCGTGTCCGTGTGGAAACGGTATGGGGCTTTGGATTCCGTCTTGCCTGTGAGGAGGAGCAGGCATGAAGCTGCGGATTCGGGAGCAGGTATTCCTCCCCGTACTGCTAATCCTGGTGTTGCTGACCGTCACCACCTACCTGGTATTCAGCATGACGGTGGAGCGCTATATGCAGGAGGAATCCCAACGAGAGATCCGGGGATTGCTGTTGGCAGTTTCTCCATTCGCTGACCGGGTGTTTCGCGTTCCTGACGATCTGGACACCATTACCCCTGCTCAATTGGCGCTGGTAGAACAGGCACAGGCCACGGATTTTTCCAATCGCGCACGGCCTTTAATTAAGAACAGCGCAAGTGATGCCCATGTGCTCGTATTGGACCGGGAATTCTTCCCCATCTATCCCAAACTGGAGGAGATGGAGGGTAACGATTCCACCGTCTATCAATTTCTCTTTGACCGGATGCAGGAGAACCAACTGAACGCATTTTGGGACGAAGCACAGCAGATCACGCTCAACGACCAGCAGTTTTTGGTCGCCCTGCAGGAGATGGAGGAAAAAAGCCAGGTACGGGCCCGATATGTCATTGTCTATAACCCCGTATTCGATACCAGTGCTCTGTTGGGCGGGGCTGCGCAGCTGGTTCTGTTGATCACCACCTCTCTGGCCGTTCTCTCCCTGGTAGCCATGTGGGTCATCGCAGGAAGCATCTCCCGCCCCATCCGACAGCTCTGTGAACATGCGATTCGCATCGGCAGTGGTGATTTTCATCATATCGAGTCCAAAACAAAGGTGAAAGAGTTGGCGGAACTCACCGACGCAATGAATGAAATGTCCCAGCAGCTGGAGCGTTCGGACACCGCCCAAAAGACGTTTTTCCAAAATGCCTCCCACGAGCTGCGCACTCCGCTGATGTCCATCACCGGATATGCCCAGGGGATCCAATATGGAGTTTTTCCGGACAACTCTGAGGCGGCAGGCATCATTATGTCTGAAAGTATGCGCCTCACCGAGCTGGTGGACGGCATCTTGACCCTATCCCGCATGGATAACCGCCATCAGGCCCTCAATTTGCACCCAGTAGAACTCAACGATTTTTTGGGGGACGTGATCAAAAAGCTAGAGGGGATGGCTTTAAAGCGGGAGATCTCTCTCTCCTTCCATCCCTGCACCCAATCGGTCTATGTCCGGGCGGATCAGGACCTGCTGCTCAAAGCGTTTACCAATGTGACCTCAAACTGCCTGCGCTATGCCTCCAAAGAGGTCCAAGTCTCCATCCTCTTGGACCAGCCTGAATGGGCCACTATCCAGGTACAAGATGACGGTCCTGGTTTTTCTCAGGAGGATGCCCCCCATCTATTTGAACGATTCTATAAGGGCAAGGGCGGGAATTTTGGCATTGGACTGTCTATTGCCAAGTCCTCCATGGAATACATGGGCGGGACCATCGGCGCTTGCAACACCGGCCATGGGGCCTCCTTTTCCCTACATCTGAAGTGCTGCTAAACTTTTATAGGTCAACAAAGAGGGGCCGGCCAGCGAAAAGCTGGCCGGCCCCTCTTTGTATTGGATGCTATGCCATCTCCATAGTCAATTCCCGTTATCCGATTTCTCTCACGTTCTTTCTAGAGCAATCCTCTATCTCTACAATAGCGCTGCATGACCAATCGGGTATGGGCCGTTCGATCTTGCACACCATCTTTCTCTGTAAAATCATCCAAATATCTCGCTCTATTACTTTCCAACGGGCAGGGCTCCGGAAAATGTCCGCGGTTTGCCCAACATGGAAAATCTGCGCCATGTTCAATCAGCAGATCCAACAGCTTCACAAGCTGTTGTTCTGCCTTCTCCCAAGAAGGGAAATAGGAAGCATTATCAAGCACATATTCTGCATCTGAGATTGCCATATTTAAAGCGTCAAAGCCATTGGAAGCCCTTTTATTGGGGTCGGCGCCACGTTTTAACAACTCCTCTACAACTCCTATACCCTGATCGGATACTGTAAAGTCTTGATAACACAAGCTCATCAGTGTCATCCTGATGGCGTCATGTAAAACAGGACACCTCAATCCCGAATCATCATCCTTCGCTTCCATAAAATTTACATCTGCATGCTGTTCAATCAAATAATCAATAATATCGCAAGCGCCTATCTTCAGCGCTACCTGAAGCGGAGATTGTCCGTTGTCCTTTTTAGGCGGCGGCGTAGCGACACAATTTACCAAATCCGGCCTCTTTTCAATGATTGACTTCACTTCCCTTAAGTTCCTTTGCCGAATTGCCTTAAATAATTTTTTCATATGACGCCCTCTCGATTCTCAGCTGATGGTTGGTCCCTTTTGCGATTTCTTCCGTCCCTCTCCACCCCAAACAAAACCTTCTATGCCCCTTGGCCAAGGCTTCGGGAAATAGGATGCTGGCCCTACCGCCTGATCCCATTTTTCTGGCGTAAATAGAGTAATCCATTCAGCAACCATGAAGCTGAGAGGATGCTTTGGCTTTTTCATGAGGAGCATGCCTTTAAACGCCTGCCGCTCTAATCATAACCACCCGTAAAACGGGTGGTATGAAAAACGGCCCCGTAGGGGCCATGATACCAGCGGCGCCTGAGGGCGCATAATGAG
>CAJFPF010000141.1 GCA_904398655.1 uncultured Anaerotruncus sp.
GGGATCTGCGCTCCCGGTTGATGACCGTCTCAAAGGTGAAATCCACCTTTACCACCTGGGAGACCGGCTCCGCGTCCGGCTTCACCGTCAACTGGATCTCCCGGGTGACCGAGGACTCCCGGGAGAGGCGGTCGATGTAGAAGGTGTTGGAGGAGCTGGTGAGGGTGAACGCCTCCGGCACAGTAATTTTGGCCACGATATTGTCGATGGGCAGACGGTCGCTGGTGTTGGCGAACCGCATCCGCAGGGTGAAGCTGTCTGCCGCGGAGACATTGCCCCCGCCGTAGTCGTATTCCGAGATGATGATGGTGGGGGTGGGCGGGGGCACCCGAGTGGAACTGCCGCTTCCGCTGCCGCTGTCCTCCTCATCATCGCTGGTATCCCGGTTGTAGCTGTTATCCACACGCAGGATATCGCCGGTATCTATGTAGAGAGAGGAAGTCTTTTTTCCCAATCCCAACGACTGGGGATAGGTGATAGTGACTCCAAAGGCGTTATCGCTTCCATTGTAGCGTACTTGCTCAAAGGTAATGGTATACTGGATGTGACTTTCACTGCTATTTTCTTTGTTAAATGTAAAGTCTGTAGAGCGGGTATAGGAAAAAATATTATTTGTGAGAGCGGCAGAAAATTCCTCCCGCTCTTCGCTGCTTAACGCCTCTAACTCCGAAAGGCTGAGGTTTTCATCCCGTACGGAGAAAGTCAAATTGACGATATCATTCTTACGGACGACGCTTACCTTGGAGGAATCAAAATTGCTAAAGCGCACCGAACGGATGGTCAGAGGGGAATCCCCATCATTGTTGTCTAAAAATTCGATTGGAATTTTAAAAGAAGTTTCTCCTATTTTAAAATCTACTCTTGTCTCTGAGGAGTTATTTCCATTGTAGTTAACAGTCGGAATCGAAATATCAAAAGAAGAGTCTCCATCTTTGAGTCCTTCCAAAGTAATTTTAGTTTTATCATAATCAAATTCAAGTCGTGTAATAAAAAGATCAGATACGGTGAGAGTTGATGGATCTTGAGGATAATTGTCTATATGAATTTTGATTTCTTGTAATTTTTCAGTGGGCTGAATACTTGTCCGAGTATTTCCATCCAAAAGGACAAAATAGAGCGAGGCGGTGGGGCCGTCAGCGGCGAAAACCGGCAGGGCGGCCAACGTGCCGGCAAGCACCAAGACGGCCGCGGCCAGGGAGAGCAGGCGGGAAACAAGTTTATTCATCGGTCGAGTCTCCTTCACAGGCGTTGGAATGGTCGGATGTTTTTTCCTTGGGGGGCTCCTCCGGATCGTCCGGCAGCGGCAGGTCCATTTCGGACAGGTCAGGAGGGTCCTCCGCCGGGGCCGGCGCCTCCGCCTCCCCCTGGGGCTGTTCGGGCCCTCCGTCATAGATGGGGGTGTGCATCTGGTCGTTGACAATCACCCCGTCGATGAGGGTGACAATCCGGTCGGCATAGTCGGAAAGCTCCGGGTCATGGGTGACGATAATCAGTGTCTGCCGGTATTTGCGGGCAAAACGCACCATCATCTTCATCACGGCAATGGTGGTCTTGGTGTCCAGGTTGCCGGTGGGCTCGTCCGCAAAGATCACCTTGGGCCGGGTGACAAACGCCCGGGCAATGCCCACCCGCTGCTGCTGGCCGCCGGACATCTCAGTGGGCCGGTGGAGGGCACGCTTTTTGAGCCCCACCGCCGCCAACATGGAGAGGGCGGCCTTGTTGCGCCTGCCCCGGCTGATCCCCCGGAAGATCATGGGCAGGGCCACATTCTCCAGGGCGGTCATGGTGGGCAGCAGGTTATAGGATTGGAAGATGAATCCCAGGTACCGCTGGCGGAAGGTGGCCAGCTGGTTTTCCGAGAGCTTGGAGATGTTGGTTTTGCCGATATAGACAGCGCCCCTGGTGGGCTTTTCCAGCCCGGCAAGCTGGTTGAGCAGAGTGGATTTTCCCGAACCAGAGGTACCCACAATGCAGACAATCTGCCCTCGGGGGATCTCCAGATTAATATCCCGCAGAGCCACCACCTTTTCGTCACCCACCCGGTAGACCTTCCGAAGGTGGCGGACACTGATGATCGGTTTGGGTCCATCTTTTGGAACAGAGGGCATGGGCGTCTGTACCGGCACGGGGGAGAGGGTCTGTTCGCTCAAGTCCATGCTCCTTTCTTTGTCAAATGATGCCATCCCTTAGGTAGTGCGATATGGGCCACATTTTTGTGCAAGTTGTGGAGAAATTGGAAGAATTTTTCCGGCTCTCCCATTGACACAACAGGGAAATCCGGTTGCCAGAAGGGATGGAATATGTTACAATAACCAAGATGTCCGAATTTTGGGGACATGCCTGTACTACTTCGAGTAGTACAGACAGTATATCAGGTAATTCTGGAAAAAGCAAGAGGTGCGCCATGCCGCTGAAAAATGAGTGTTACCCTTTGGAGATCACCGCCATGACCCACGAGGGAGCCGGGGTAGGAAGGTTGCCAGAGGGAATGGCGGTATTTGTCCCGGCCGCAGCGGTGGGGGATCTGGCTTTGGTGCGGCTGGTGAAGGTGCTGAAAAACCACTGTTATGGAAAAATAGAGCAGCTGTTGCGCCCCTCCCCTGACCGGATTGCGCCGGACTGCCCGGTAAGCCGCCGGTGTGGGGGGTGTGTCTTCCGCCATGTGTCCTATTCGGCGGAACAGCGGTATAAACAGGGGTTTGTGGAGGACAACCTCCGGCGGATTGGGGGGATCCAGCTGGCCGTGGAACCGTTGGAGCCCTCCCCTCAGGTGGATGGTTACCGCAATAAAGCCCAATACCCCGTCCAACAGCGGGACGGGAGGCTGGTTGCGGGGTTCTATGCGCCCCGCACCCATCAGGTGGTAGATTGTCGGGATTGCAGATTGCAGCCCCCTCTCTTCGGGGAGGTTTTGCGGGGGACATTGGCGCTGTTGCAGGCATTTCAGGTTCCCGCCTATGATGAACAGGCCCATACCGGCCTGCTTCGGCATATCTACCTGCGCCAGGGAACGCGCACCGGCCAGGTGATGCTCTGCCTGGTGGTCAACGGGAGTGGGCTTCCCCGAGAGCGGGAGCTGGTCGCCCGCCTGCGGGAACAGTTTCCACAACTCGCCTCTATCCAGTTAAACCAAAACGAGCAAAATACCAACGTGATCTTGGGCCCGAGAACCCGAGTACTCTGGGGGAGTGACGCAGTTGCCGACCGTCTGTGTGGGCTGGAGGTTTTCCTGTCCCCAGAGGCGTTTTACCAGGTGAATACCCCTGCGGCGGAGCGCCTCTATGGAATCGCTGCGGAGTATGCGGGCCTCACAGGGCAGGAGATCCTGTTGGACCTTTACTGCGGCGCGGGGACGATTGGCCTTTCTATGGCCGACCGCTGCCGCCAGGTGATCGGAGTGGAAATTGTGCCCCAGGCGGTGGAGAACGCCTGGGAGAACGCCCGGCGCAATGGGGTGGAAAATGCCCGGTTTCTCTGTGGGGATGCCGCCCAAGCGGCCCTCCAATTGGAGGAGGAGGGAATTACCCCGGATGTGGTGGTGTTGGATCCCCCTCGTAAGGGGTGTGATTCAGCGCTTTTGCACACGGTGGTTCGCATGTCCCCCCGACGGGTAGTATATATCTCCTGCAACAGTGCAACGCTGGCTCGGGATTTGGCCTGTCTGGCCCAACTGGGCTACCAGACCCGCCGCTGCCGGCCGGTGGATCTCTTCCCCCGCACCGCCCATGTGGAGGCGGTAGCCTTGGCGGAACGGGTATAGCCGCTGGATCACTTTTGGGAAAGGAGGCCGCGGGAGTGTTCATGGCGTTTGGCGCCTCTGAGCAGCGAGAACAGGACAAATTTGAACAGCTCTATCTCACCTACCGTCAGGTGATGTTCAATGTGGCCAACAGCATCCTGAAAGACCCCCAGTTGGCCGAGGATGCGGTCCACCAGGCGTTTATGCGGATCCTCAATCATCTGGAAAAAATCTCGGAGGTGGACTGTCCCAAAACCAAAAGTTTTGTGGTTATTATAGTGAAGAACATCTCCATCAATCTCTATAACAGCCGAAAGCGGAGGACAGTTCTCTCCTTGGATGAGTTGGAAAACTGGACAATGGACGCCGGGGCTTCCCCTCAAAAACAGGTGGAGGACAGAGAAGGGGAGATGGAGCTGGCCGCTCTCCTGGAGCGGATGCCGGAGGGATACCGCAGCGTGCTGCTGCTCAAGTATGATAACGGCTATTCCACAGGGGAGATTGCCGACATGCTGGGTCTGTCGGAAGAGAATGTGAAAAAAAGGATCCAAAGGGCCCGGAAAAAGCTGGAGGATCTGTTGCAGAAGGAGGTGAGCCTGTCATGAACCTGGACGATCAAAAATTGGCGGAGGCCTTGCGTGAGCTTCGGGATCATTCCTTGGAACAGTTACCCCCAGAACCGGAGGAGCCCCATATATTTTCTGAGGAGTTCCAGCAGCAAATGGAGCTGCTTTTCCAGGAGAGGGACAGGCGCGCCCGCCGCAAAAAATGGGCTTCCTTCCGCCGGGGTGCCGCCGCCTTTGCCTTGGTGGCGGTGGCCAGTCTCTCAGTGTGTATCTTGGGGGTGGACGCCCTGCGGGAAAAGCTGTTTGAGATGGTTTTGGAGGAGCATGAGGAATATTCCAACATCTCCTATGCCCCTGTGGATAAGGACAAAACCTCGCTGCCCCAGCTGGAGCTGGTAGAATACCGCCCCACTTGGCTGCCAGAGGGCATGGTATTGGTGAGCCAGATCCTCAACGAAACGGTCAACTGGTCCACCTATGAGGACGCACAGGGCAATGCCTTGAGTTTCAACCAGTCGGTGGTGGGGACGGTGAGCTCCGCCATCAACACCGAGAGCTCAGAGCTCACCGAGTTTGAGCTGTCCAATGGGGACACCGCCTATAAGATGTCCAACGGGAGCCAGTTCGTCCTCTGGAATGACAACCAGTATGAATATATGGTACTGCTTAACGGATACACTCTGGAGGACGCGGTCCGGGTGGCGGAAAGCGTAGAAATCTGCCCGCCTGGAGCCTCCCATCCGCCCCAGCTGCCAGTGGATATCACTGGCTTGCCGGAGGACTATTCGCCGCAACAGGCTCTGTCAGATGGGATGGTTGTGATCCAAGAGGACGGCACAGTGGACAATCTGAATTTGTTGGATGCCTTCCTGGCGGATTTTGCGGCTGGGCGCCAGAGCATCTTTGGTGTCTGTGACTACCAAAAGGGGACCCCGCTGCCCACCCAGGTCTATTACAACGGGTTCTATCTGGAGGTCACGGTCGATGAGACAGAGCTGTTGGGGAACCCTCCCAACCATCGGAGCAGCGCCACCTACCGGTACCAGTCTGCCGAATTGGTCCGGGAGGAGGGAGCGCAGGTATTCTATCTAATAGGGGAGGATGGAAGCCGCACAGAGCTCCTCCGTTACCCTGCTTAGAACGCCAAAAAAGTCCGCCAAGATTTCTTGGCGGACTTTTTGTTTGCCATTTAGGCGGCTGTCTCCCGTTGGAATCCCACTACGCGATAGATGTCGCCGCTTTTTTGCAAGGTGAATGTCAAAATCGGAAGAGCGTCCTTTGATTTGGTGGAGAGATACTCTTTTACCGCATCCATGGAGCAGTATTCATCGCTCTCCCAAGAGCCGTCTGGATTGGACCATGTTCCGGAGAAGCTCCAGTAGGACATGAGGATACTCTTTGCGGTATAGAGATCGCCGTCCTGCCGAACCTCCAACAAAATGGGGTAGTCAGAGCTCATGGAACTGCCTTCCGCATAGAGATAGTAGATATCCAGATCGGGAGAATAGCGGAAGGTGGCGCCATCCTGCCGGGGCAGGTCATAATCTGTGCCAAATAGGTATTTGGCCTTTTGGCGGGCGTCGCTGCCATAGGAAATCATCCTAATGGGGGTACCTTTTTCCCGTTGGTCCAAGAAAAATTTTCGAATATTTCCGGAAGAAGCGCGGAATTCCGCACTATACAGGTCCACATGAGGTGCCTGGGACGCGGCGATCTCCACCAGAAGCTCCGGTTCCAGCTGGGTAATGTCGGTAAAACCTTCGGTGAAGATAAACATGTTGTGGTAGTCCCGGTAGTTGTAGATGCTCTCCGCCAGCGGATACGCTTCTTCCCCCAAGAAGATCTGGGCCCCGAGCTTCTGATAGGTCTGTAACTCCGCTTGGCGGTAATGAAGGTTCTCCCGAGGAAGGTCCTCTTCCAGTTGAGGTTGAGAGGCTTCGTGGGAGGAAGAGGGAACGGCCTCTGCGATAGAAGGGGCCGAGGAGGCCGCCTGAACACTGCTGGCGCATCCGGAGAAAAATAGGGTGGAACAGGACGCGCACACCAATAGGAGGCGGAAGGTGGCTTTCGATTTTTTCATAACAGCTCCTCCACAGGAAATCTCACTTTAACAGCTATTATAGCAGGGATCTTGACTTTCTTCTAGGGACAGTTTGCATCTTTTTTATATCGAATTTGTAAACGAAAGCCCGGCCCGAATGGGAATAAAGCGGGGCAGGCTGGGGCAACCTATGGGTGATGTGGGGGAGGATTCCTACATCACGATGAGAGAAGTATTTCTACGAGAGGAGAATGTCCCATGAATTCCTGCAAAGCCAATCGGAGCATTGAATGTGCTGTGACCCAGTGTGCCAACCATTGCGGTAGCGACAACTACTGTGCCCTGGATAAAATCCGCGTGGGCACGCATGAGGCGAATCCCACGATGGCTCAGTGCACCGACTGCCTCTCCTTTGTAAAACGCAGTTAAACAACCTTTCATGCAACAGGAGACGCCCGCTTTTTTAGCGGGCGTCTCCTGTTGTCCAGTGCTTGTTCAAGCACAGAGACGGTTTCTATGCTGCGTCAATGCATATGGCAAGCGTCGCCATCGGGAAGATCTCCCAGGATGGGCTTGGGATCCACCCCCTGGCGCTGGTAGTAGTCGGCCAAAGCCGCTTTCACAGCCTGTTCAGCCAGGACGGAACAGTGGATTTTGGATGCGGGAAGGCCGTCCAAAGCGTCCACTACCGCCTGATTGGAGAGCTTGAGCGCATCTTCAATGGTGGAACCTTTGATCATATCGGTGGCCATGGAACTGGTGGCAATGGCCGCCCCACACCCAAAGGTTTTGAACTTGGCGTCGGTAATCACCCCGTCCTGGATCTTCAAGTACATCTTCATGATGTCGCCGCACTTGGCGTTGCCCACCTCGCCAACGCCATTGGCATCAGGGATCTCTCCCACATTGTGGGGATTGGAGAAATGTTCCAAAACTTTATCAGAATATAGCATCTGCAAACATCCTTTCGATAGATTTAGAGGTGTCCCCACTCAACGGGAGAAGGGGACGGTCTTTTTTCCGGTCTGGAGGTCCTCCCACAGGGGGGACATATTCCGGGTGCGTTCTACCACCGTTTTGACTGCCTGGATGATATAGTCCACATCCTCCTCCGTGGTCCAGTCACTGATGGTAAGGCGCAGGGAACCGTGGGCCACCTCGTGGCAGAGCCCCAGGGAAAGGAGCACATGGCTGGGGTCCAGGGAGCCGGTGGTGCAGGCGCTTCCGGAGGAGGCACATACCCCCATCATATCCAGCCCCAGCAGCAGGGCCTCTCCCTCCGCCCCCACAAAGGACAGATTGGCGTTGCCCATCAGCCGTTTTTCCCGGTCGCCGTTCAGACGGGACATGGGCAATTCCAACAGCGCGTCAATGATCCGGTTGCGCATGGGGGTGACTTTTGCGATCTTTTGCGGGATATCGGCGCAGGCCAGCTCGATGGCACGTCCCAAAGCGATGATGGAGGCCACATTTTCGGTACCCGCCCGACGCCCCCGCTCCTGTTCGCCCCCATCGATCAGGTTGGGGAAGATAATCCCTTTCTTGATATAGAGGGCGCCCACGCCCTTGGGAGCATGGAGCTTGTGGCCGGAGAGGGAGAGCAGATCGATCTGTTGCTCCTTCACGTTGATGGGCACATTCCCCACCGCCTGGACCGCGTCGGTGTGGAATAGGACCCCCCGCTCCCGGCAGATGGCGCCAATTTCTGGAATGGGTTGGATGGTACCGATCTCGTTATTGGCATACATAATCGTGACCAGAGCGGTGTCCGGGCGGATGGCGTCCGCCACCTGCTTGGGGTCCAGCAATCCCAGCGGCCCTACCGGTAGATAAGTGACCTCGAATCCCTCTTTCTCCAAAGCGGCACAGGTGTGCAGTACCGCATGGTGCTCAAAGGCAGAGGTAATGATATGTTTTTTTCCCTTGGCAGCTAATTTGTGTGCGACACCCTTGATGGCCCAGTTGTCGCTCTCGGAGCCGCAGCCGGTGAAGTAGATTTCGTTGGGTTGAGCCCCCAGGGCATCCGCCACCTTTTTGCGGGCGTCCTCAATGGCGAAACCTGCCCGGCGCCCCAGCTCATAGATGCTGGAAGGGTTTCCATAGCCATTTTCCCGCAGCCAGGGCAGCATGGTCTGGAATACTTCCTCAGAGATCTGTGTGGTGGCCGCATTGTCCGCATAGACAAACCGTTTTTTATTCAACATCTCATTCATTACTAAAAAACCACCCTTCTTTGGGGATTTGTTTTGTTTACAGCTCTATTGTATACTAAGTTAGTATATTTTTCAAGAGGGGAGAAGAGAAAAAAAGAAAAATGGATCTATTTTATAAGATGTACCAAAACTGGACAGATAATTCCGAAAAAAATGCATAAAATAAAGGGGAAGAAGAGCACCTCCCCCTTTTTATGAAAATTGAGCGGCGGCGGCGACCGCCAGCCGGTCACAACGCTCGTTTTCCGGATGCCCCTGGTGGCCCCGGACCCAACAAAACTCCACTCGGTGGGTTTTCAACAGCGGCAACAGCTGTTTCCAAAGATCGACATTTTTCGCGGGCTCTCCTGGGGCACGCATCCATCCCTTTTTCTGCCAACCATAGACCCACCCCTTGCTCACCGCATCCACCACATAACGGGAGTCGGTGGTGAGGGTAACCTGGCAGGGGGATTTCAGGGCGGAGAGGGCGGCAATGACCGCAGTGAGTTCCATGCGGTTGTTGGTGGTCTGAGCTTCCCCGCCGGAGAGCTCCTTTTCATGGGTACCATATCGAAGAATGGCCCCCCACCCTCCCGGACCGGGATTGCCGGAACAGGCCCCGTCAGTAAAAATTTCCACATGTTTTTCCATCCTTGGTTCCTCCAACCGTCACGTTTTACAGACATCTCTGCAGATCTCTGCCGATCAGTGGTTCTCCAACAGTTGGAGAAACCGGGCTAGACAAAGGAAGAAGACCGACCGGCCCAGCCAGGGGAGCATCCCACCCAAAACATAGTCCCACGCCCCGCTGCTGTTTAGGAATCCGTCTGTAAACCCAAAGACGGTTTGCAGAACAAAGACCGCTGCCATGAGGGCGGAAAATAACGCTGCAATCCAAGTACTGTGACGCAACATGGTTTGTCTCTCCCTTCTTCAAATAGACGATCCTTTGCCTATCCTACCATGCCTCAAAGAGAAAAGCAAGGCGTTGAGGACAAATGCCGAGGCGACTCCGTCCCGTTGAATGGAAGAGAGCGCCGTCCCCAGAAACGGTGCAAAGAGGACGGGACTTTTCCGCAGCCCCATGCCGCGCTTGCCCGCAGAGGAAGGGGGCCCTACTCGATTCTACCGGAAAGCAATGCTTCGTACAGGGCGAAAAAGGTGGGTGTAAAAAGTTCTGAGAAATGGAAGGGAAGGCTTCAGCAGGAGGGCGCAGGGAGGGAGTGAAAGGAATATACCTTGACAAGGTGAATAAAAAGCAGTAAACTAGATGGGAATGATGTGTTCGGTTTTTGGCACCGCGTGAGGTTCCCCGGAACGGAATTTAATCAGGGAACCTGCCCAAAGCTGTCCGTGCTTGCGTGGCGGAAAGCTGAAGAGGGCTTTGCGGGGTCTGTTTTGCAGTGTACAGCAAACAGCCCGCCACTTGGCGCGTGGCCTTTCCAACTGAATAACATGTGCTTATCCTGTTCAACATCTTTGCAATGGATGTTTTTAGGATGGGCGTTACTTTTGTGCGATATTTCTTATGTAATTGACACGAAGATTTCGGCTTTACAGAACAGTTGGAGGTAGAATTTGTGACAGATCGCAAGAAGGTCAGCGGGAAGCTGACGGACGAAATGCTGGAGCTGGGGCTTGATATATTGGAGAGCCGCTCGGTGAAGGAGCGGCCGGTGGAGAAGCCCGGACCGAAACAACAGGAAAAAAAGAAATCGACAGTGAAGGAGGCCGCGGAGAAGCTGCTCCAGCGCACAAAGCCAAAGGCGGAAAGCAAGTCTGCCGGCAAACAAAAAGCAAAGGCGCCGGAAAAGGGTCCGGTACAGGCGGAAGCAGGAAAGCAGCAGAGCACCCGATCCCCCAAAAAGCGCAGCAGTAAAAAGGAGGAGCCTTTGACCTCCAAGGCGACTGCGAAAGACCAAGAAAAGGCCAAGAGCTCTGGAAAAGCGGAGAAGGCCCCGGAAAAGCCCAAACAGCCTGCCAAACGGGGAAGCCGCCGCTCCACCAAAGCCACACAGCCGGTGGGGGCGACCATTGAGCTGTCCGAATCCGGCCGTGCCCGCCTGGAGAGCCTGGAGGCCGCTTCCAAAACGGGAAAGGGGCACCGCAAACAGAAGGAGCAGCGCAAGCCTCCCGTCCGGATCGTTCCCCTGGGGGGACTGTTGGAAGTGGGCAAAAACATGACCTGCTATGAGTGCCAAGGGGACATGTTTATTGTGGACTGCGGCATGACCTTTCCGGATGACGAGATGCTGGGCGTGGACCTGGTGCTGCCCGATTTCACCTATGCGGTGCGCAATCAGGACCGGCTGAAAGGAATCGTGATTACCCACGGCCATGAGGACCATATCGGTGCCCTGCCCTACTTCCTCAAACAGGTGAATGTGCCGGTCTATGCCACCCGCCTCACGCTGGGTCTCATTGAGAACAAGCTCCGGGAACATGGCCTGTATGGCCGGGTGAAACTGGTGCAGATCGCCCCACGGGAGACCATCAAGCTGGGCTGCATGGAGGTGGAGTTCATCCGGGTGAACCATTCGATCCCGGACGCGGTGGCACTGGCCATCCATACCCCCGCCGGCGTCATTGTCCAGACAGGGGACTTCAAAATTGATTACACCCCAATTATGGGGGATGTGATCGACCTGCCGCGGTTCGGGGAGCTGGGAAGCCGGGGGGTATTGGCCCTGCTCAGCGACTCCACCAACGCTGAACGCCCGGGATTCACTCCCACTGAACAGACGGTGCGGGGCAGCTTTGATAAGCTGTTCCAGCAGGCCGGGGCCCGGCGGATCATCATTGCCACCTTCTCCTCCAACATCAGCCGTATCCAGCTGATCTGCGAGGCGGCCGCCAAATATGGCCGGAAGGTGGCGGTCTCCGGCCGGAGTATGGTCAACGCGGTGGCGGTTTCCACCGAGCTGGGCTATCTGGATCCGCCCAAAGATGTGCTCATCGATATTGATGACCTGGGCCGCTACCGCCCAGAGGATGTGGTGCTGATCACCACCGGCAGCCAGGGGGAGCCTATGAGCGCTCTGTCCCGGATGGCCAGCGGGGAGCACCGGAAGGTGAATGTTACCCGGGATGACTTCATCATCATCAGCGCCCGGCCGATTCCCGGCAATGAAAAGACGGTGGGCCGGGTGGTCAACGACCTGATGCGTCTGGGGGCGGAAGTGATCTATGAATCGATGTATGAGGTGCATGTTTCGGGCCACGCCTGCAAGGAGGAGCTGAAAATCCTGCTCGCCCTGACCAGGCCCAAATTCTTCTTCCCGGTCCACGGGGAGTATAAGCAGCTGCGCAAGCATGCCGATCTGGCTCTGGCGATGGGGATCCCCGAGGAGCGGGTGTTCCTGGGGGAGAACGGCGTAGTCTGGGAGCTGGACGGTGTCTCCGTAAAGACCGGGGAGACGGTGCCTGCCGGCGCGGTGCTGGTGGACGGCCTTGGCGTTGGGGATGTGGGCAGCATTGTTCTGCGGGACCGCAAGCACCTGGGGGAGGACGGCCTGATCGTGGTTGTCTGCTCGATTGACACCCAGACCCATCGGATTTTGGCCGGGCCGGATATCATCTCCCGTGGCTTCGTGTATGTGCGGGAGGCGGAGGATATGCTGGCGGAGGCCCGCCGAGTGGCCCGCCAGACGCTGGATGACTGCACCAGCCGCAACGTCCGAGAGTGGGGAAACCTGAAAAACCAGCTCCGGGACGCCCTTTCCAGCTACTTCTATAGCCGCACCAAACGCAGCCCCATGATTCTGCCGGTGATCCAGGAAATTTGAGAAAAAAGACGCAGGCTTTAAGCGCGGTGAGATAAGAAAACAAGCAAAAAGCCTTAAATCATCGCGTTTATGGACGGCGGGCAAACAGGTTACAACTGAATAA
>CAJFPF010000142.1 GCA_904398655.1 uncultured Anaerotruncus sp.
GTACCAACGTGACGTGACACGTGGCTAGTATTCTAGGGCTACGCCCGCATATGAAAAACCCCCGGCTTTGCCGGGGGTTGATTATTTGGGAAACGTTAAAACTAATTTCACAATTCCCACATATATCTTTTTTACCATAAATTTGAACATACAAAGGGAGTGGATGGCGTGGACAGCAAGATCCTGATTGCAGAAGACGAAGAGAAAATCCGTCAGCTGGTGGCAAGCTACCTGATCCGAGAGGGCTACCGAGTGGTAGAAGCGGCGGACGGCCAGCAGGCCCTGGATCTTTTTGCGGAAAATGAAGACGTGGTGCTGGTGATGTTGGACGTGATGATGCCCAAAAAGGATGGGTTTGAGGTCTGCCGCCAGATCCGCAGCTGTTCAGACGTGCCCATTCTGATGCTCACCGCCCGCGATACCGAGTATGACGAGCTTAACGGTTTTTCCATGGGGGCGGACGAGTACATCTCCAAACCGTTTTCCCCCACCATTCTGGTAACTCGGGTGAAAAACCTGCTCCGGCGCACCAGCGGCGGGGATATGAGCGATGTATCCGCCGGAGGGGTGCGTGTGCTCTATCGGGAGCGGACGGTACTGGTGGATGGAAAGCGGATTATCACAACGCCCAAGGAGTTTGACCTGCTCTACTATTTAATCAAGAATCAAAACATCGTCCTTACCCGGGACCAGATCATCTGTACCGTCTGGGATATGGATTACAACGGGGACGACCGGACGGTGGATACCCACATCAAATGCCTGCGTGCCAAACTGGGCCCCTATGCCAAATGTATTGTGACCGTACGGAAAGTGGGGTACAAATTTGAGTGGCTGGAGTAGGTTGAGCTTCCGTGGAAAGCTTTTTTCCCTCATTCTGTTGATTATGGCTGTCAACGTGGTGATTTTGCTGTTTATGGGCACCACCTTATTTAAGGGCTTCTACCAGCGGGCAAAGATCGATGACCTGGAGCGGAGCGCGCAACGGATTAAGGAGGCCTATATTGAGAACAGCGAGGATGTCTACGAGGAGATCACCCAGATTGAGGACCAGAACGTGCTCGTAAGCCTGTTCCAACGGGATTCCGAGGGGAATTGGGAGATGAGCTATCATTCCCGTACCGCCAAATTGTCCGAGGACGGAATAAAGTATGACTGGATGCCCCCCTTGCCAGAGCTTCAGCGGGAGCTGGACCGCCAGATGGAACAGGTCCAAAGGCAGCTGGAAAGCGCCGACGACAGCCTTCAAGTTCAACAGGTGAAAACAAAGGATTTGCGCCCCGAATTGACATTGACAACCAAGTTGGACGACCGCATTTATCTCTATCTCCAAACCCCGCAGGAATATATTGAATCGGTGGCCGCTCTGGCGGTACACTATACGGCCCTGATTTCCATCTCGATTTTGGCGATTGGCAGTGTCCCGATCTATTTTTTACTCAATCGGGTGACAAAACCAGTTCGGGAGGTGCAGCGGGTGGCGCAGCAGATTTCCCAGCTGGACTTCTCTCAGGAGTGTCAGGTGCGCGGGGAGGATGAGTTCGCCAAGCTAGGCCGTTCGATCAATGATATGTCTCACAGCCTGGAGGCAGCGGTGGACCAGCTGGTGGCGGCAAATGAAGTGCTCCAGACCGATCTTGACCGTCAGAAGCAGACCGACCGTATGCGCCAACAGTTTGTGGCCAACGTCTCCCACGACTTTAAAACGCCCCTGACTCTGATGGTCAGCTACGCGGAGGCGCTTTTGGAGGGGGAGCCGGAGGGACAACGCCAGGAGTACTGCGGAATCATCATCAACGAGGGGAACCGCCTGTCCCGGATGGTGGGGCGGCTGCTCTGCCTGAGCAAGCTGGAGAGCGGCATCGACCAGGTGGAGTATTCCATCTTCTGCCTCAGCGAGGTGGTGGATCAGGAGATTCGGCGTCAGCAGATCCTGTTGGGGCGCCGTGCGCTGCGGGTATGCAGGGAATTGGACGATGAGTTAATTGTACAGGCGGACTATCAAAAAATCGAGCTGGTGGTCCAAAACCTGGTGGAAAATGCGGTCAAATACACCCCCCAGGGTGGGGAGATCCGCCTGCGGTCGTCCGCGCAGGGAAACGTGTGCCGGGTGGAGGTGGAAAATACCGGACAACCCATTGCCCAGGAGGATCTGGGCAGCTTGTTCGACAGTTTCTATCGGGCGGACAAATCCCGTACCTCCTGCGAGGGATACGGCCTGGGTTTGGCGGTGGTCCGGGCGGTGATGGAAGCCCACGGACAGGACTTCGGCGCGGAGAATCTGCCGGATGGGGTGCGATTTTGGTTTACTTTGGAGTTGGTCCAATTGGAGGAGGGCGATCCTGCATTGGAGGAAACAGCGGAAAATGATTGAGTTCTGCCCCTGTGGCGTGGGGGAGGGGGAGCGACGGCTTTCCCTCTCCCACCTGTTTTTTTCAGATGAAAGGCTGGCATTTTAAACCCAATTTCGCTGTACAAAAAAACGGATTTGGTGTATACTGAGGTTACAAAGCCAACTGGAAAGGGGAGACAATCATGGCGCAGAGGAGAATCATTACCATCGGCAGGATGTTTGGAAGCGGCGGACACGACATCGGCAAGTTGCTGGCGGAAAAGCTGGATTTTGGTTTTTATGACAAGGAGCTTTTGGCTCTGGCAGCAAAGGAGAGCGGTTTGGCTCCGGAGGTGTTGGAGAGCAATGATGAGCGACCCACCAGCAGCCTGCTCTATACCCTCTCTATGGGAACCCATGGGATCATCCCCGGTACGGATGCCATGCCTCTGGGACACCAGGTGTTCCTGGCCCAGTTCGAGGCCATCCGGAAGCTGGCTCAGAAGGGAAACTGCGTCATTGTGGGGCGGTGCGCGGATTACGCTTTGCGCGGGGTGCCTGGAGTGACGAATGTGTTTATCCATGCCCCTCTGGAGTATCGTTTGGGACGGGTTCAGCGGCAGTTTGGCATTTCGGAGACAGAGGCCCGGGATCGAATCGCTAAGACCGATAAGAAGCGGGCGGCCTACCACAACTCCTATTCCGATCACAAATGGGGCGCTTTGGAGACCTACCACCTTTCGGTGGACAGCAGTGTGCTGGGAACCGAAGGTACGGAGGAATTGATCCGGCGCTTTTTGGAGTTGCAGATACAAAAGGAAGTCTAGTTGTATGGGGATGCGCTATATCATCGACCGCTTTGAAGGAAGGTTTGCAGTCCTGGAGGCGGAGAATGGAGAATATATTGGGGTGGAGCGGGCCAGGCTGCCTGACCAGGCACAAGAGGGGTCGGTAGTATTGCACGAGCTGGGAAGATTCACCTTGGATCAGCAGGCCACCCAGGAGCGTCGCGCTTTGATGCGGGAGAAGCTGGATTCCCTATGGAAAAAGGGGGAGCCCCGCTGAGATGGGGTTGTAGGGGAAAGGGCCCTTCGGGGCCCTTTCTTATGCGGATTTGATGGAGGATTTGAAGAAGAGGGAGGAGACAATGTGCTGGATCAGCTGTTGCGTCGGTTCATCAAGGATATGGGCCAGGTTCAGGACCCAAAAGTACGAGAACGGTATGGGACATTTGCGGGAGGGGTGGGCATCTTCCTGAACCTCTGTTTGGCGGCGGCTAAATTACTGGCTGGGATCATCAGCGGTTCCATTGCTGTGACCGCGGACGCCTTCAACAACCTGTCTGACGCGGGCTCTTCGGTGGTGACGATCGTGGGATTCCGGATGGCGGCCTCCCCCTCCGACCGGGAACATCCCTTTGGGCATGGGCGGATTGAGTACCTAGCGGGCCTGGCCATTTCGGTGGCAATTTTGCTGGTAGGTGTGGAGCTGCTGAAAAGCTCGGTGGAGAAGATCCTTCACCCGGAGGAGGTGGCGTTTTCCCTGCTCTCGGTGGGGATTCTGGCGGGCTCTATTTTGGTGAAGCTTTGGATGTCCTGGTTTAACCGGACCCTTGCCCGCAGAATCGATTCCTCCGCCATGAGGGCGGTCTCGGTGGACAGCCTCACCGACGCGGTGGCCACAACGGCTGTCCTGGTGAGCACCATTGTGGGGCATCTGTCGGGCCTCAAATTGGACGGCTGGACAGGGCTGTTGGTGGCAGGTTTTATTCTATACAGCGGTTTCAATACCGCGAAGGATAGTCTCTCCCCCCTGCTGGGGGAGGCCCCCGACCCGGAACTGGTCCAGGAGATCGAACAGACCGTCCTGGATCACCCGCCGGTAGTGGGGATCCACGATCTGATTGTCCATGACTACGGCCCGGGCAGGCGGATGGTCTCCCTCCATGCGGAGGTCCCCAGCAAAGGGAATATTTTGGAGCTCCACGATGTCATCGACCATATTGAAATGGAGCTCCAAAGTAAGTATGGCTGTGAGGCCACCATCCATATGGACCCAGTGGAGGTAGATGACCCGGAGGTCCAACGTCTGAAGGAACAGGTAACCGCACTGGTTTCGGACATCGACCCGGAACTGGGGATTCATGACTTTCGGATCGTCCAAGGCCCCACCCATACCAACTTGATTTTTGATGTGACGGTGCCCTATCGTTTCCGGCTTCCGGATGCAGTGGTGGCGAGAACCATTCGGGAGAAGGTGCGCCAGATGGAGGGCAATTACTTTGCGGTAGTGCGGGTGGAGCACTCCATGATATGACCGTTTGGCGAGAAGTCAAAATAGGGATGGCCCGGCAATTGCCGGACCATCCCTATTTTATGGTTTTTTTTCCGTTTTTTGCCCATCCTGGACCTGCTGGCAGGCTTCGGCGAGTTCCTCCAACGTCAGTGAGGGGTCCTCACCTGCGTCCAATGCGGCCAGCCCACTGTCAATCAACTGCAGCAAGGGGTTGTCCCGATGGAGCGGTTCACTGTTGAGCCCCATATTTTCAAAGCCTCCCTTCCAATTGAAAAGAAGTGTAGCACAAATCCCCCAAAAACGCAACTGTACATTTCTACGGACAGAGCGTTGCAATCGAAGAAAATCTGGTATAAAATAGGAAAAGATGGAGGTGAACGGATGGCGGATTCCCAAATCACCAAGCAGGCCTTGGCCGGAGCGCTCAAGTCGCTGATGTCCACAAAACCACTGAACAAAATCTCTGTAGGGGACATTGCGGCGGCCTGTGGTGTCAACCGGCAGACTTTTTATTACCACTTTAAGGATAAATACGAATTGGTCAACTGGGTCTATTACACCGAGACGCTGCCCTATATGAGCAGTTTTTCCGACCGGGCCCACTGGACGGATGGGCTACGGGCCCTCTGCCACTACATGCAGGCCAATAAGCGGTTTTATATCAACGCGTTAGACCTGCCGGGGCAGAACTCCTTCCAGGAATATCTCACCCAATTTGCCCACACATTGGTGCGGTCGTTAGCGGAGGACCTGATGGGGGAACGACAGGTCCCGGAGGATGATCTGGAGTTTATCGCGGATTTTTATGCCTTTGCCTTTGTGGGGTTAATTATCAAATGGGCCCGTATGGGGATGAATTTGGATCCGGACGGCTATATAGACCGTATCCGTTCCCTGGTGGATGGCAGCCTGATCCAGGAGCTGATGCGGTTTCAATTGCCTTCTTCATCACCAAATGTGAAGGAATGAGCAAAGGAGGAGACAACATGGAGCTACTCTACCGGCGCGGAAATTTGGAGGATTTGGAGCTGTTGGTGCAGTTGCGGGGCGAGGCCATCCGCGACATGAACCGCTTGGATGAAACAGCGGATCTTTCCCCTTTGGAACAGAATTCCCGCAGCTATTACCAACAGGCGATAGCGGATGGGAGCTATATCACCTATCTGGCCATGGATGGGGAACGCGCTGCGGGAGTAGGAGGCGTCTGCCTTTTCCAAGTGAGCCCCAGTAGCGCGAACCTTACCGGCCGCACGGCGTTTCTCATCAATATCTATACCCGCCCGGCCTATCGCCGGCAGGGGATTGGAATGGAGATTCTGGACCGGTTGGTGCAGGCGGCGCGAGAGGCTGGGGCCGGACTTGTGACCCTGGAGGCCACCGCAGCAGGCCGCCCGCTCTATGAAAAATACGGATTTCGCTACTTAGAGGGGGATATGGGGTTAAAACTCTGAAAAAACAATCGTTGTCACGCCAATGGGCCTGCCGGCACGCCGCCGGCAGGCCCATTTCTATGTCCCCGTTGCATTAAAAGACAGCCCGGCGGTCGGCTGCTGCGCGGATCCTCAGCTGCGTCAAAAGGGGGATTTCGGGAGAGGCCCGCCAAAGAGGGATCCCTGGGGCAATATCAGCCGCTACCCAATTCAAATCCAAACTGGGCAACAATAGGGGAAGGCTGCTTTTCCCTTTGGCTCGGTCCTCCTGGACATAGCAAGTCAATCGGCGCTGCTCCTCCGGCCCTGCCCCGGGAGGGGATAGATAGCTCAAAAAGCAACAACCCGCACGGCTCAGACGATCCTGGAGCCCTCGTTCTAGGGCGGGGACAATTTTTCCGTCCCTTTGCAGGTGCCCCCCGAACAGGCAGCCGCTATCCCGGAGCCTTTGGAAGGTGTCCAAGGGTTCCTCACCGGGGTTCAGCTCTACCGTCACCACCAGGTTTTTGACATTTTGCAGGCGGTTTATAAGTTCTTCTCTCAGCTGTTTGGCGCGAAAGGAGGCCAAAAAGAAGGCGTTGGGAGCCTGCATGGCGGTTGCGCAGGCTTCCCGCACTGTCAGATTTTGGAGCAGGAAGGTGTGACACTCCAAGGCCTGTGCCTCTTCCAAAAGTTGGGAACCCACTGGAAGCGCCCGATCCAGCTGGATACACCAGGGGAGCGGAAACCCTATCTGGCGGCTGCGCTGATGCAAGGCGCCTGCCCCATACACCAAGGAGGAAGCCAGAGCCTGCGCAAGCGCGCGCAGGCGCAGGGGATCCACCTGTTCCACCACCCGGCTGGCCCATTGATAGTAGTGGGAATGGGGAGCGAGAGAGGACTTGATTTGGGTGAGAAGGGCCCGGGAGGAAGGCCCCCCGGTACAGATTCCAAAGTCCACCAGGCTACGCAAGCCACGTTGCGGGTCGCGCGCAATCTCCTGCAGCGCTCGGTCGGTGATTCCCAACGCGATCCGGCGCAGTACACGATGTCGCAATTCCATAGGATCCCTCCCTTTCTCTATGGGGTGTGGTCGGTCTATAGCTCCATTATAGGCGCTAGACGGGAAGAAGGGATATAGACAAAATCGAAAAATGTCTGGTTTTTGGACAGCTGTCGTTCTGTGTCAGGAATTTGGACAAAAAAAGAAACTGTCTAAAGACGCAAAAGGGGCCTCTGTGTTATATTTGGAGCAGTAAAATCCAGTAAAGCAATATTGGAAGGGGGACGTTTCCATTGTCAGAACAGCGGGGGCTGTTATGGAAATTGGCGCGTTTGCTGACCCGTAGCCCTAAGGCCGTTGTTACCTTTGCGGTGCTGCTACTCATACCCAGTTTCTATGGGATTGTGAACACTCGGGTCAACTATGATATCCTCTCCTATCTACCCCAGGAGCTGGACTCCAGCCAGGGGCAGCGGGTGCTGGAGGACACCTTTCAGAGCGCGGCTACTACCATGCTTTTGGTGGAGGGGATGCCCCAACAGGATGTGGTGGATTTAAAAGCGGAGATCGAACGGGTGAAAAATGTGAAGGATGTCACCTGGATTTCCGACCTGTTGGATATCACATTCCCCAAACAGATGCTTCCGGAGGAGATCCGCGGAATTTTCTATAGCGATACCGCCCAGGACTCCACCATGCTCATCATCCGCTTCACCCATCCGGGAGCTTCTGGGGAGACCATGGAGGCCATCGATCAGATCCGCTCCATTGCGGATGAGCGGTGTTTCTTGGCGGGGGTGTCGGTGTTTTTAAAGGATACCAAGGATGTGGTGGAGTCGGAGATGCCCAAATATACTGTTTTGGCGGTGATTTTCTCCATCCTGGCCATGTCCCTCTCCATGGAATCGGTGGTACTCCCCTGGGTCTATATCCTAGGGATCGGCTTCGCGGTGGCCTACAACTTCGGCACCAACCTGCTATTGGGGGAGGTCTCCTATCTGACCAAGGCCATCGCCGCCATCCTTCAGCTGGGGGTGTCCATGGATTACTCCATCTTCCTGGTTGACCGCTATAACGAGGAGAAGCCGCATTTTTCCGACAAGCGGGATGCGATGGCCAGCGCCATTGTCAGTGCCTTTACCTCTCTGGCCGGCTCCTCCCTGACCACCATCGCCGGCTTTTTGGCTTTGTGCGCCATGCAGCTTGGCCTAGGAAGGGATTTGGGTCTGGTGATGGCCAAGGGGATTGTCATCGGGATCCTTGTGGTATTGGTGGTGCTGCCCTCCCTGGTGCTCCAGATGGACCCGCTGATCCAACGCTGGCACCACCGGACCTTGCTGCCCAATATGTCCCGCCTCAATACCTGGATCATCCGGCATCGCAAACAGTTTACCGTCCTATTTGTGCTGCTGTTTATTCCGGCTCTACTGCTTCAGAGCCGGTTGGAGATCTACTATAACATCGATCAGTCGATGCCCGACAATCTGCCCTCCACCATCGCAAACAATAAGATGCGGGAGGAGTACAACATGGCCACCACCCACTTCATCATTGTGGATGACACTCTCCCGGCCTATCAATTGTTGGAGATGGAGGAGGAGATGAAGGCGGTGGATGGGGTAGAGACCCTGTTGGCCTATAACCAGTTTGTAGGGCCTGGCATCCCGGACAGTTTTATTCCTCAGGGGATCCGGGAGATCTGTAAGCAGGATGGCAAACAGGTGATGATGTTGAACTCTGCCTACAAGGCGGCTTCGGAGGAGGGAGACGCCCAGATTGACCAGCTGAACGCCATCCTCAAACGCTATGACCCCAGCGGCTTGCTCACAGGGGAGGGGGTTATGACCAAGGATTTGAGTGAGATTACCACTGTAGACATCCAGGTGACCAACTGGTTATCTGTGGCGGCAATCCTGGTCATTGTTGCTGTCTGCTTCAAATCGGTGAGCCTGCCCATATTGCTGGTATCCTCCATTGAGCTGGCCATTTTCATCAACCAGGCGATTCCGGCCGCCGCGGGAACGGTGATCCCGTTTATCAGCCCGATTGTCATAGGGTGCATCCAGCTGGGCGCCACAGTGGACTATGCCATCCTGATGACCACCCGGTTCCAGGAAGAGCTGCGCCAGGGCCTGGACCGGGAGCGGGCCATCCAAGCGGCGGCCAATGCGGCGGATGGCTCGATTATCACCAGCGCCCTGGTGTTCTTTTGCGCCAATTTTGGTGTAGCGCTCATCTCTCAGATTGAGATTATTAAGTCCCTATGCGGAATGTTGGCTCGGGGTGCGGTGATCAGTGCACTGGTGAGTTTGTTCATCCTGCCTTCGGTGCTCTGTACTTTTGAAGGACTGGTGGCCCGTACCTCTATCAATTGGAAGGGGAAAAAGAACGATACCAAGTCCGCCAATTCCGTGGGAAAGTGAGGGGAAACCATGTGTAAGAAAAAAATCCCGCAGCGGATTTTGGGGCTCCTGTTGGCTTTTGCGGTGTCCCTTGCCGGCTGCGGAAAGGCCGGATCTGCAGAGTCCCAGCCCGTCCAGGGAGCAGGGGAGGATCCCGCTGAAGTACAGGAGACGGCGGAGCCCAAATCCACCGCCTCCAACGGAACGGAGGACAAAAAGACCGAGACGGTGTATGTGAACCTGGACGCGTCCGGAAAGCCCTATGGCACCACCGTTTCCGACTGGCTGCACAGCGGCCAACCGGATGTGGTGTTTGCCGACCGCTCCGACCTGGAAAACATCCAGAATATCAAAGGGGAACAACAGCCCCAACGGACAGGGGAGGACCTTCAGTGGCAGCTGGAGGGGAATGATCTCTATTACCAGGGCCAGAGCGATAAGCCGCTCCCTCTGTCGGTGGAGATCACCTACCGCCTGGACGGCCAGGAGCTGGAACCCCAGGCACTGGCTGGCCGCTCCGGAAAGCTGGAGATGACCCTCCGGTTCCAAAACCGAATGCCTCATCTTGCGAATGTCCAGGGGCAGGAGGAGACCCTCTATACGCCGCTCATGATGGTGGCGGTGGTGATGCTGCCGGAGGAGGTGTTCCAAAACGTCCAGCTCAGCGATGGCACGCTCCTGGACGATGGAAACCGCCGGATGGCTGCGCTGGTCACCATGCCTGGGCTGGCTGACAGTTTGGACCTGGAGGGGTACAGTATGGAACAGCTGCGGGATCTGGCCCCACCGGAGACGTTCACCATCACCGCCGATGTGACCGAGTTCACCATGGATACGATTATGATAGCCGCCACCCCCCAGCTCCCCGATCTGGAAGGGCTGGAGAAGCCGGAGGATTTCGACGGCCTCCACCAGGATGCCTTGGATTTAAAGGATCTCCAGTCCGATCTGGAAGAAAAGCTGGATCCCGACCGGGATATCCGCTCACTGATGACCGATCCGGAACGCACCCGTCAGGCCCAGGTGATTGTAGACGATCTCTTCGACTTCTATGATTTGAATAAAGATCTCCTGGACATCCTGCCCAAGTATGTGACCGATGAAAATATCCGTCTCTATGACCGCATCCGCTATGACCTGGAGGACAGCACCCTGGACACCCTTCTGGATGACGAGGAGTTGGAGGACCTCAAGGATCTGATGGATGACCTGAAACCTCGCCGCTTGGCGGATTTGGTAGACGATTACCAGGCGCTTTTGGACGATGAGGCCATGCACGACCTGTTCCAAGAGGTACTGGCATTCGGGCTTTCGGACGGGGGACAGGGGCTGCTGGCCCAGGGCGCTCAGGCGCTGGATGCCCTGCTGGACCCAGCCAACCGGGAGGCGGTGGACACTCTTTCCAAACTGCTCCAGGCCCAGAACCAGCTGCAGCCTCAGCTGAAACAGCTGTTGGAGGCCCTCTCCCAGGGGAACCAAGCCCAGTTGGTGGGTGAGCTGGCGGAAACCAGCCTGCGGGCCATGCTCCTGCCGGACGAAGACGGCTATACGGAGCTTAACTCTGCCCAAACCCATCTGTTGGAGGAGTTTGGTGTGGACTCTGAGCTGATTTCCGCTATGCGCAACCCTGACAACTCCCAGCGCAAGGCCCAACGGATGGCTGAACTGGCCGCCCGGGAGGAGGCGGCACAAGAGAAAACAGAAACAGAGCAAGCGCCTGTGCAGCCGGAAGACGCTGTGCAGGAAGAGCCTGCCCCTGCGGAACCAACCGTACCTGCAGAGCCCTCTGAAGATGGGAACTCCACAGCACCTTCCAATACAGAGGATTCCACTTCTGCCTCTTCGGAGCCCTCCGCGCCCACAGAATCTGATATCTCGCAGGAGCAGCCGAATCCCGACGCATCCGATCCTTCCTCTGGATCTGAAGAAACTTCCGAACCCTCTGCTCAGGAGGGGTTGGAGGTGGAGGTCCTCTCTGCCGAAGAGGAACTGGACCCACTGGCGACGATGAGTGCCAATGAGGCCAGGATGGAGATCCTGAAGACGGTGACCGGCCAGTTTGACCAGACCCACCAGGCCCAAATGCTTGAGCTGATTGCTTTGGAAAATCCCCAGGCCGCGGGACTGTTGAAACAGCTCGCCGAGCTGCAGAGTGGGTTGGAACAGCTGGGCATCACCCCGGAGCAGCTCTCCCAGGCTTTGGAGTTCGCGCTGGGGGTGGGAACACCGGTGTTGGAGGCGGCGACCCAAAACCCGGGACAACTCCAGTCCCTGGCCCAAGCGCTGCAGGCGGAAAACGGGCAGGTAGCTCAACGTCTGCGGGCGTTTTTGCCCCGGCTGTTGACCCATCTTCAGGAGAACCGGGAAAATTTAGATACCCTGGTGCTGCTTTTGGAGGAGCTACAATCCAACGACCTGTTGGATCAGGTGGAGAACTTGGACGATCTGCGGGACGACCTGCGGGATCTGAAACCCATTGTCCAGCAGCTGCGCAGGGACCTGAAACGCACGGATATGAATGTGAGCCTTCACAAGTCCCCAGAGACGGTGGACACTCTCCTGCGGATGAAAGACGACCTGGAAAACTACCGGGCGGTGAGCGAGACCCTGCGCAACCTGCTGCAGGAGGAGAAGGTTGCGCTCTCCCGCAAGATGATCGCCACCCTGGATCGGATGGAGGCGGATGGCGCCGCGGACAGCGCGGTGGCCAAGCTGGATGATTTGGATGAGCTGTTGGAACGGAAGGATCTGCTTCAGGCCCTTTCGGACGACTACCGGATCTTCAGCGACGCGCCGGAGGGCTTGGAGACGGAGGTCAGCTTCCTCTTCCGAACCGATGAAATCGATCTGCCGGAGGCGGAACCCCAGCAGGCCCCTACGGAGGAACCGGAGGTTGGCTTTACGGCTTGGCTGAAAGGCTTTCTCTCCTAAGATGAAAAAAAGGAATCCCCAAAAGGACCAAGCCGCATCTACAAGATGTGGCTTGGTCCTTTTCAGATACAAATTTTTCGGGAAATTTTGTGCAAGCTGTGGATTGACGCCCCTCCCTTTGAAGGATATATGATAAAGAAATGGGATCGGCCCGCAGGGCCGACCGTATGGAAGGGGAAAACACACCATGACAGAGGGAAAGCAAGGAGAAAACAGGGGCCTACGACGGGACCAGGTACTGGTGGTCTATGGCCAGGACCCCAAAGAGATGACAAAACTGCTGCTGGAAACTGTCCAGCTGGAAAACCATATCCCCCAAGGGGCGTTGGTGGGCATCAAACCAAATTTGGTGGTGGCGAAGCCGGCCTCCACCGGCGCCACCACCCATCCGGAAATTGTGGCCGCTCTGGTGGAGTATCTCCAGGCCCATGGCCGCAACAACCTGCTCATCTTGGAGGGGGCCTGGGTGGGGGACAGCACCAAAAAGGCGTTCCAGGTCTGCGGCTATGAGGAGCTCTCCCGCCGCTATGGGGTCCCCCTCTTTGACACAAAGGGGGATAAAACCCAGCTGCTCAACTATGGGGGGATCTCCATGGAGGTCTGCCAGAAGGCCCTGGAGGTGGACTATCTGATCAACCTGCCGGTGCTGAAGGGCCATTGCCAGACGCTGGTGACCGGCGCGCTGAAAAACCTGAAGGGCTGTATCTCCGATCGGGAGAAACGCCATTTCCACACTCTGGGGCTCCATAGGCCCATCGCCTGCCTCAATAAGCTGCTGCACACTGATTTTATCCTGGGGGATGGAATCTGCGGCGACCTGGACTATGAGGAGGGAGGGAATCCTGTGCCCATGCACCGGATGTTCTGCGGTTTGGACCCGGTGCTGGTGGACAGCTATATTGCCTCCTGCATGGGCTACGAACCCCGCTCGATTGAATACATTGCTCTGGCGGAGCAGATGGGGGTGGGACATTGCCTCTCCCAGCCCGGCCAGGTGGTGGAACTCAACCAGGACAACTCCGTCGCCAAACCCTCGCCGGGCGGAAAAGTGGCCCGCCTGGCGAAATACGCTGCCCCCAAGGAGAGCTGCTCCGCCTGCTATGCCAACCTGATCCAAGCTTTGGCCCGGCTGGACCAGGAGGGCCTTCTGGAAAAATGGAAAGGTGGCCCAGTCTGTATCGGCCAGGGCTACCAGGGCCAGCCGGGAAAGCTGGGGGTGGGGCGCTGCACCGCCGCAATGGAGGCCTCCCAGCCTGGCTGCCCGCCCACTACCATGCAGATGTTGGCTTTTTTGCGCAAACAGCTGTCCTAAATAGGCCAAAAAGGACCGCCCATCTGGGATGGGCGGTCCTTTTTGAATGGGTTAATCCATCAGATCCGCATTGGTGGTCAGGCCGTTGCGGTAGAGATCCCAGAAGTGGTGGGTGGGCCCGCAGCCTTGCCCCAGCGCCAGCGAATGGAGGATAGCGGTGGTCACATAGGCTTTGGCCAGCCGGACTGCCTCGTCCATCGTGTGGCCCAGCGCCAGGTTGGAGGCAATGGCGCTGGAATAGGTGCAGCCGGTGCCATGGGTGTTCTTGGTGTTGATCCGCTGGGTGGTATAGTGGTGGAATGCCTGTCCGTCAAACAGCACATCCACCGCGTCCCCCGTCGCGTGGCCCCCCTTCACCAGGACCCCGCGAGGGCCCATGGCTTGGATCTTTTTGGCAGCCTGTTCCATCTCCTCTAGGGAGTGGATCTCCATGCCAGCGATCTTCTCCGCCTCCGGGATATTGGGGGTCAACAGGTCTGCCAGAGGCAGGATGGTCTCGATCAGCCGGTCGATGGAGTCGGGGTCCATGAGGGGACAGCCGTTTTTGGCGTACATCACCGGGTCGATGACCACGTTTTGAGGACGGTACTCCCGCAATTTTTCCGCCACAGCCTCCATGCAAGGGGGCTGGGAGAGCATCCCCACCTTCACCGCGTCGGGCACAATGTCCTCAAATACGGCATCCATCTGTTTGCGGATCATATCCGGGGTGATGTCCTGGATATCGATAACACGGGCGGTGTTCTCCGCCACCACCGAGACGATGACACTCATGCCGAATACGCCATGGGCGGACATGGTCTTTAAATCCGCCTGGATTCCCGCACCGCCACTGCAATCGCTGCCCGCAATTGTCAAAACCTTTTTCATAACTTGTCCACCTCGCCTTTCCCATATTGGTAGATGACCATTTCCGCTCGCTGGATTGCCTCCGAGGCATCCGGTTCCAACTGGGCGCTCTCCTCGTGGATGGCAACCGTCCGCAGCCCCGCCTTTTGGGCGGTGCTCAGCGCATGGGGGGAGTCCTCAAATACCACGGTGGCCTCTCTTGGGGTTCCCAGCTGTTCCAACGCCTGCAAATAGATGTCCGGCCGCTGCTTACCCACGCCCACCTCGGTGCAGGTGAGCAAAAAGTCGAACCAATCCAATACCCCCAACCGCTTTAAAGCCCCTTCCACCAGCGGCCGGTCGGTGGCGGTGGCCACACACATCCGCACTCCTCGCCGGCGCAGCTCCTCCAAAAACTCCCGAACGCCGGGTTTGAGCGGAATCTGCTCCTGATAGGCCTGGGCCGCCAGATGGTCGATCTCCTGGACCAACTGTTCCGGTGTTTCCGGCAGGCCAAAACGTTCCTTTAAGTAGCGGGCGGTGGTGGGCATGTCCATAGGCTTCAGAGTGGCCCGCAGCCCGACAGGCGCCTGGATGCCGCGGCGGGTCAAAAAGTCGATTCCCAGCGTGTTCCATAGGGGCATGGAATCCAAAAGCGTCCCGTCCAAATCAAAAATAGCTCCTTGAATCACGGTGTGACCACCCCCTGCAGAGCGTTCAGCAGCGCCTTTACCGCCGCGGGAATGTCTGGCTGGGAAAATACCGCGGAGATCACCGCTGCGCCGGCAATGCCGGACCCTGCCAACTGGTGCAGATTTTGGGCGGTGATGCCGCCGATGGCCACCACCGGGATGGTCACCGCCTGGCAGATCTGCCGCAGAGTATCAAAGGAAATTTCAGAGGCATCCGCCTTGGTGGAGGTGGGGAACACCGCCCCCACCCCGAGATAGTCTGCGCCCGCCTCCTGGGCGGCCAGTGCCTGGTCCACCGTCTTGGCGGAGACCCCCAGGATCTTGCCAGGCCCCAAAAGCTGTCGGGCCTGTCGGGCCTGCATATCCGCCTGCCCCACATGGACCCCGTCCGCCCCTGCTTCCAGCGCCACCCGCAGGTTGTCGTTGATCACAAACGGCACCTGGTACCGGTCGGTGATCCGCTTGATGCGGATGGCCTCCTGCAAAAAGTCCTCCTCGGACAGGTGTTTTTCCCGGAGCTGTAAAAAGGTAGCCCCAGCCTGAAGCGCCTGCTCCACCTGCCCCTCCAAAGAACGGCCGTCAAGCCAGCTCCGGTCGGTGATTAGGTAGAGGCGCATCTGGTCTCTATCGCAGTTCAACACGTTTTCCCTCCTCCAATTGTTTTGTGGTCAAACTTCCCATGAAGTCGGCCAGGTGGGCACGCATGAGTCCCACGCCGCCACCCTCCTGTTGAGCCCGCTCCCAGGCCAGCTGCCCGCAGAGCCCCATGGCGCAGACCGCCGCCGCCACCGCCCTGGTGGTATCCCCGGGGTTGGCGGCACACCAGGCGGCTACCATGCCGGTGAGCATGCAACCGGTGCCGGTGATCCGTTCCATCATGGGATGCCCATTGCGGATGATATAGGCCCGCTGGGAGTCCGCCACCACATCGATGGCCCCAGTGATGGCGATGACCGCCCCCGTCCGGCGGGAGAGGGACTGGGCGTCCCGGACCACTTTTTCCAGATTCTGTTCGTCGGTGGCGTCCCCAACCCCCGCGTCCACCCCTCGGCTGGCGCCGGTGAGGTGTTGTTGGGCCACCACCCGCATCTCTGAGGAATTACCCCGGATGACGGCAAACTGCACCTGCTCCAACAGCTGGTGGATGGTGTCTCTGCGCAGGCGGGAGGCCCCGGCCCCAACCGGGTCCAACACCACAGGATGCCCCAGCGCATTGGCCCGCTTTCCAGCCAAGAACACGGAGGGGATGGTGTGGGTGTGGAGGGTACCGGTATTCAATACCAGCCCATCACAGAGGGCAGTGACTTCCTCCACCTCTTGGGGGTCGTCCGCCATGATGGGGGACCCCCCGCAGGCCAATACCATGTTGGCCACATCGGTAATGGTGACATAGTTGGTGATGCAGTGAATGAGGGGCCGTTGGGTGGCCACCCGCTCTAAAATCCCTTCAAACATCGCCCTTCTCCTCTTCCTTTGGGGATCATCTGCCGTCTGTCAGGGAGGCCTGAACCTGCCCTAGCAGGTGGGTACGCTGTAACGCGCCCATAGCCAGAATGGCAATGGTGGCGCCGCCGGCGGTGCTGATGAGAAAGGCGGGCACATAGGTGAACAGAGCGGCTTCCTGGCCCATCAAAAAGGAAGCCACTGGATAACAGGCCATGCCGCCCAGAATGCCTGTACCGACAATCTCCCCAAGATAGGCGGCAGGCAGCTTGTGGGTGAACCGATAACACAGCCCGCAACAGAGCGCCCCCACCATGCTGCCTGGGAAGGCCAGAAGGCTGCCGGTGCCCATCAGCACCCGCAGCAGGGAGGTCACAAACGCCATGGCGCAGCCATAGGCCGGCCCCAACAGCACTCCGGCGATGACGTTTACCATATGTTGCACCGGGAAGCACTTGGAGGCGCCCACGGGGATATAGAAGGCGGAGCAGACCACCCCCAGGGCGATGAGTAACCCGGCAATACAGAGCTTTTTGACAGTGCGGTTTTGCATCATGAATTCCTCTCTTCAAAATCAAAATGGGGCCTGCCGCAAGGCAAGCCCCGTTTGACCGCGTGTTCTTTCCCTACGTTGGCATTATCCAAATCAGGTCCAAGGTCGAAGCGTATGCCGCTTCCTCTCAGCCCGCCACACGAGCTCCCTTTTGTTCCCTATATTATAGTCTGTAGGGAAAGGGTTGTCAATCCCTCTGCTCCAAGGGCTGCTCCCCAAAGACCTGCCGGTGGAGGCGGCGGCCGGTGGGCGTGGCAGCCAGCCCCCCTTCGGCGGTCTCCCGCAGGGCGGCGGGCATCGCGTCCCCCACCCGCTTCATGGCCAGGATCACCTCGTCGGCGGGGATGGCGCTTTTGATACCCGCCAGGGCCATGTCGGCGGCGGTGAACGCCCCGGCTACCCCGGAGGCATTGCGTTTGATGCAGGGGATCTCCACCAGGCCGGCCACCGGGTCACACACCAGCCCCAGGATATTTTTCAGGGCAATGGCCACCGCCTGGGCACACATATCTGGGGTACCTCCCGCCAGCTCCACCAGGGCAGCGGCCGCCATGGCGGAGGCGGAGCCGCACTCCGCCTGGCATCCCCCTTGGGCCCCGGCGATGCAGGCGTTCTGGGCAATGACCATCCCCACGGCAGCGGCGGTGAACAGGCTGTAGACGCAGGCCTCCCGGGAAATATCCCGATCCTGGAGCATGGTGAGCACTGCCGCGGGCAGGATTCCGCAGGAGCCGGCGGTGGGGGCGGCCACAATCCGTCCCATGGAGGCATTGTATTCGGATACGGCCAGCGCCCGGGCCAGTGCCCGGGCAAACAGCCCTCCGGATAGGGGCTTCCCCTGCAGGGCATAGTGTTCCATCTTGGCGGCATCTCCGCCGGTGAGTCCGCTGGTGGAGCGGATGTCAGGGCGCATCCCTTGGCGGGCGGAGTCCTCCATCACAGCCAGCGACTGGTCCATCTGCTCCCACAGCTCCTGGGGGGAGCGCTCCATCTGCTGGGCCTGGTCGGCCAATACCAGGTGGGAGAGGGGAACCCCCTCCTGTTGAGCGGCCTGGACCAGGCCCGCAATTGTTGCATAGGAAAGTTGCATCCCATTCCCCTCCTTTAAACGGGCTCCAGCAGGGTGGAGCCGATGATGTTGGGCAGCTTGCGGATCTCCCGGTTCACACTGGGGTCCATCCCGCCGTCCAGTTCGATGGTCATGACGGCGGTACCGCCCTTCTGCTCCCGGGCCAGCCGGAAGTTACAGATATTGGCCCCCAGACGGCTGACATATTCGGTGACTGCGGCGATGGTACCCGGAGCATCCCGGTGCAGGACGATGAGGGTGGTGTATTGGCCGGTGAGCTCCACCGGCATCCCGTTGACTTGGGTAATCAGGATGTTGCCGCCCCCCACCGAAGCTCCCTGGACGCTGATCTGATTCCCGGAGACACCGGTGAGTTGGATGCGGGCGGTGTTGGGATGGGCTTCATCGATGTAGCCGGGGGTGAACTGGAATCGAAGTCCCTCCTGTTGAGCGATCTGAAAACTCTGCCGAAGGCGGACGTCATCCGGCTTCATCCCCAGGATCCCGGCTACCAGTGCCTTGTCGGTGCCGTGTCCCCGGTAGGTCTTGGCAAATGACCCGTGGAGCAGAATATGCGCTTCTACGGCGGGCTCTCCCAACAGTTTGTAGGCCACCCGGCCGATCCGGGCGGCGCCCGCGGTGTGGGAACTGGAGGGACCGATCATCACCGGTCCCACGATATCGAATACATTCATACAGTCCTCCTGTGGATGGTCAGTGGGGTTGGTGCGCCTTCTTCCAGGCGTCAATCTGGGCCAGGCGCTGCTGCACCTTGGCCTCCGACCCCTGGTCGGTGGGGTGGTAGTACCGCCGGTCCTTTAGCGAGTCGGGCATACACTGCATGTTGGTGAGCTTGTCCTCGGTGTCGTGAGCGTATTGATAGCCCTCCCCATAGTGCAGCTCTTTCATCAGGCGGGTGGGGGCGTTGCGGATCACCAGGGGAACCGGCTCCGCCAACTGTTCCAAGGCGTCCTTTCGAGCGGTGTTGTAGGCCACTTCCAAGGCGTTGGACTTGGGAGCCAAGGCCAGATAGACCGCCGCATGGGTCAGATGGACGTTACACTCGGGCATCCCGATGAAGTGACAGGCCTGGTAGGCGGCCACCGCGATCTGCAACGCCCGGCTGTCTGCCATACCCACGTCTTCACTGGCAAACCGGATCATCCGCCGGGCGATGTAGAGGGGATCCTCCCCGGCCTCCAGCATCCGGGCCAGCCAATAGATAGAGGCGTCCACATCGCTGTTGCGCATGGATTTGTGGAGGGCGGAGATCAAATTATAGTGTTCCTCACCGTTCTTGTCATAGAGCAGGGATTTTTTACTGACGCACTGCTCCACCGTCTCCTTGGTGATCACCGTCTTGCCGTCCCGCAGATCCCCATTGAGCACCACCATCTCCAGGGTGTTGAGGGCGGAACGGGCGTCCCCATTGGCGGCATTGGCGATCATGGCCAACATCCCCTCGGGCATCTCCACCTGCTGGTTGCCGAACCCCCGGGGGTCGGTGAGGGCGTGTTGAAGCATCTGCTCCAATTCCTGGGAGGAGAGGGCTTGAAGGACAAACACCTTGCACCGTGAGAGCAGGGCCGAGTTGATTTCAAAGGAGGGGTTCTCGGTGGTAGCGCCGATAAGGATGATGCTGCCCTTCTCCACAAACGGCAAAAAGGCATCCTGCTGGGCCTTGTTGAACCTGTGGATCTCGTCCACAAACAGGATGGTGCGCTCTCCCATGAGGCGGTTTTGCTCCGCCTGGCGCATGACCTCTTTAATCTCTTTGATACCGCTGGTGACAGCGGAAAAATCGATGAAATTGGACTTGGTTTTTCCCGCGATGATCCGCGCCAGGGTGGTTTTCCCCACCCCCGGAGGCCCCCAGAAGATCATGGAGGAGACCAGATCCTGATCGATGAGCTGGCGCAGGATCTTCCCCTCGCCCAAGAGGTGCTTCTGCCCCACGAACTCTTCCAAGGTCCGGGGCCGCAGGCGGCTGGCCAGCGGGGCGCTGGCCGCTTTGCTGTCAAAGAAGGATTGTTGTTGCATGTGGATCGCCTCTCTTTGCCCTCCTATCATAACATACTTGCAGGGCAGCTTCTAGGGGGGTGGGGAAAATTTGCCCTGTCACCTCAGGATGGACATCCGGAGGTCCTCTTGAAATGGCAGGCGGGAGGGGTTCCCCTCTGCCCGCCAGACGCGCCCTCTCCCCAAGTCGTAGACCACCGACCAGACGGTGTCCGCTCCCTGGCTGCGGTCATATTGACAGAGGAAGCCATACTTTCCAGACAACAGTGCCTGGGCGAAGGCTATGGGATCGGCTTTCGGAAGTGTCCCCAGGGCGGCTGTCACCGTTCGATACCGCTCCTCGGCACGCCAGTCATCCAAGTCGGGCGGGTTTTGATAGGGCTGCAGCTTGGACCCATGGAATCGGTTGACCGCGGCTGCAAATGGAGGATCCCCCTGGGACCGCAGAATTTCCCGTACCTGAGCATTGCACTCCACCAAAGCGACCTGCCCACTGATGTCCGCCAGGATCAGTGTCTGGGAGGAGGCGATGGGCAGTTCTGCCAAAGCCTCCAGTGCCTCCTCCACCGTCCGGCATCTCTCCAGTAGATATCGGACCAGCATCCCGGCATGGAGCCCCGGCCGCACCAGTGCCTGCCCCTCCGGACGTCCTAACAGGGAGGGGACAAATGTCAGCCCCACCGCCAGACCCTTCCCATTGACCCCATCCTCCATCTGTAGGAAGGCGGTGGTGTTCCCGTTAAAGGGCAGGACTCCTTCCAGCTGGTAGAGGCAGTTGGCATAGGCCGCCTCGAAACGGGGAAGGAAATCGCTGTTCCTGCCAAAGACCGCCCCGTCCCCGGTTGGAAAGGCAAAACAGGTGCAGTGGGGGGACAGGGGAAAACAGTAGAGGGGAAAAAGAATGGCCTGTAAAGTCTGAACAGGGATGCCCTGCCCATCGGCAACCCCTTGGAGTTCCTCCAAGATCTGGGGGAAATAGCGGGCATAGAGCGGAAGGCAGCGGGAGGCGAACTCCCGACGCTGCGGCGTCATTGAAAAGGTCAGTCCGCTTTCAATGACCACCCCGTCCTCCCGAAGCCTTGTTCCGTATTGCAGTCCCGCCTGGTAGTGGGTTCCCTGAAAGATCCAATGTTGCATTTTTTCACGCTCCAAATGGGAAATTTTGGAGCTGGCGCCATCTCCTGATTTCAGGATAGCGGAATAAAAAATTTCTGTCAATAGGAGTTCTCCGCTTGTAGGCAGGAGGCCGGAAAAGCGGCGCTGACGCTTGCATCTGCCGAGGAAACCTGGTATTGTATATAGAGGAGGAGCGGACTTTGCACCGGCTGCCCCATAGATCAAAGAAGGAGCGTGGCAATATGAAAGTAACTGTGATCGGAAGCCATCTGTGCCCGGACACCCTGTATGCCCTAAACCGTTTGAGCGCGGCCGGCGGTATCGAAATCGACTTCAAGAGCATCTCCGCCAGCCTGGGAGATCTGAGAACCTATATCTCCCTGCGGGAGAGCAATCCGGCCTATGAGGAGGTGCGCGGCAGCACCAAACTGGGAATCCCCTGCTTCATCCTGGAGGACGGCACCGTCACCCGGGAGCTGGGGGACGTGCTGAAATAAGCGGCGGATTTTCCTCTTTGCATGACAAAAAAGGATGGTTGGCACTGCGCCAGCCATCCTTTTTTGCGTGATAAAGATTTTGCAGGCTGAAAATCAGGTTTCCTGGTAGAGGATGTCATAGATATAGGCCTGCTCGGAGAGGGGGATTTCGATGCCGTAGATCGTCTCCAGATTCAAGGTGGACAGATGGATGAATTCCAGCTCTTTTTTATGCAGCTGGCTAAATTCCTCCAAATTTTGGTA
>CAJFPF010000143.1 GCA_904398655.1 uncultured Anaerotruncus sp.
CCGCTGCTCAGGAGGCCGCTGCCCACCAGGCCGCTCAGGAAGCCGCTGCCCAACAGGCCGCTCAGGAGGCCGCTGCCCAACAGGCCGCTCAGGAGGCCGCTGCCCAGGAGGAAGCCTCCAGTCAGTCCCCCAAAACCACTGTCAATGTCTCTGGGGCGAATTTCCTAAGTCGAGTAGAAAGGGAACTTTTGGATCTACACAATGAAGTGCGTGCAGAACGTGGCCTTGGTGCACTCACGTTGAATGAGGACCTTCAAACTGCCGCCCGTATTCGTGCGAAGGAGCTCTGCCAACTCTATCAACGCACAGGGAAAGAAATCGCTCATGAACGCCCCAACGGGGATACTTGGAGTACAGTCCTGCGGGAGGATGTCCCTGTAGAATATGCGGCGGCTGGCGAAAACCTTTGCTCCGTCGTCTATCAGAAGGAATACATCGATCAGGAAGGTGAAGATCCTGGTCGGGAATCCGATTGGTGGATGGAACAATGGTTGGGGAGCTCTACCCATCGAGAAGTTCTGACAAACAGCCGTTACGATCAAGTCGGTTTTGGTGTCTACTATATTAAACGCGATGGTATGATCTATGCCTTTGCTGCGGCACTATTTATTGAGTCCAAATAAACTTTGATGAAAGCCCTCCTCTATGGATTTCGAGGAGGGCTTTTTCATACTAAACGAACAGTCTTACAGCACTGGCTCTGTTTTTGACTTGAAATATTCCCGGATAGCTTAAGGATTTTGGAACCCAGCCACGTTCTCTCGCCAGGGCATTTGGTCAATCTCCTCTGTAGAGAGATCAAAATATTTGCAGGCAACTTCAACCGCAGCGCAAACCGCCTCTCCACAGCGGTCCTTCCGCGCCTTTCCGCCCCAATCATGGAGATTTTCTTTACAAATCTCCCGGCAGATAGAAGTGCCCATGATTTGGGAAAAATCATGGACCATATTGTTATAGCGGCGGTATTCCACAGCATATAGTCCATCCGGCCTCATCTCTTTGGGATTTCGCCGGCCATGTTTTGCACCCACCGCCAAAATCGCCCCGGAAAGGGCTCCGCAGGAGTTCCCGCTCATTCCCACGCCACCTCCAAAACCAGCGCAGAGGGCGTAGGTGGAATAATCCATCTCTTGGGGGGCAGAACTCCGGCCTCGAAAAATGCCTCATAGACGCTTTCACAACAGTTCAGGCCATGATAAAAATTCCACATAGCGGCTTCCCGGACCTCGTTGAGCTTGTCCATTGCAACTCCCATTTCCGTATCCTCCTCGTCAAAAATTGCAATTGATCAAATCGTGTTTAACACGATTGTGTATGTCCGCTACCGAAATTTCAAGATCAAAAACCACTAAAATTTCTCTTTCCCTTTAGTGGAAATTGTCTCCTCTCCTTTTCTCTTTTTTCGAGCCGGGTTTTCGGGGAACCAACCCCGTTGGACCCGTTTTTCCTGTTCAAACAATTCCTTGATGCTCCACAGGCAGGTGATCCCCAAAATGGCGGATCCAGAACTGAGCACCACTTGTTCCAAAAAGAGGGAGAGGGCCAGCAGCCCAATCCCCACTCCTGCAAAGACCGGCCAGATCCTTTTGGAGAAATAGTATTCCGCTTTGATTACCACGGGATGGAATACGCCGATGGACAGAAAGGCAATCACCCCAATGAGGATCCCTATCAAATTCATATGACATCCTTTCTCCAGAATTATCCAGAAAGCAGTTCTCCAAAAAATAGGTAGAGCAGAATCTGCTCTACCTATTTTTCCATTTTAGAGATGTTTTTTGCCCGTATAAATCGCCAAAACCATACAGACAACCGCCGCATAGGCCCAAAATTTGTGCTGCTTCATTCAGAACTCCCCCTCCCATCTTCTAGTCTGGCGTTCTTTGGTGCGTCATCCAACAGAGGACGCATGCTCTCTGCGGAAATCGCCATGGTGGAAATGTTGTGTAACAATGCTGTGGAAGCGGGGCGTAGAACACCCGCCAACCCCAACAGAAGTAACAGAGTATTGAAACTGATAATAAACCGGTAATTCTGGGAGATCCGCTGGAACAACTTTTGGCTTAACTTCCGCAAATCGGCCAATTCCCGCAGGTCGGCGGAGAGCAGGGTAATATCTGCCACCTCCCGGGCGATATCCGAACCATCCTTCATGGCCACCGAAACATCTGCCGCGGCCAGAGCGGGGGAATCATTGACGCCGTCCCCCACCATAATCACCTTGTGCCCCCCCTGTTTGAAGCTTTCCACCAAGGCGGCCTTATCCCCCGGCAGCACCTGGGCGCGGAATTCATGGATCCCCAGCTGGCGGCAGACCATTTGGGCGGCCTCCTCACTGTCCCCCGTGAGCATCACCACACGGTGGATCCCCAACTCCTTCAACTGTGCTACCGCTTGGGCCGCCTCCGGTCTAGGCGGATCGTTGATGCAGAGGACCCCCGCCAGCTCCCCGCCAATGGCCAGAAAAAGCAGTGAACATCCCGCACCTTCAGAGGAGATAACCATCTGTTGCTCTGGGGTGAGCGGTACTTTTTCATCCTCCACGACAAAATGGCGGCTCCCAATCAAGGCCCGCTTCCCATAGAGGGTAGTGGCTACCCCATGGGCCACCACATATTCCACCTCCGCATGTTCTTCCTCATGGCGCAAATTCTCCTCCTTAGCAGCTCGAACCACCGCTCGGGCCATACTGTGAGGAAAATGCTCCTCAATACAGGCGGAGATCTTCAACACCTCTTCCCGGGTATAATCACCAAAGGGCAGCACCTTGCAGACACTGGGGCAGGCTGCTGTCAGGGTACCCGTCTTGTCAAAGATGATGGTATCCGCTTGGGCAAATGCCTCCAGATATTTGCCCCCTTTGACCATGATCCGGCGCCCGGACGCCTCCCGCATGGCCGAAATCACCGAAATAGGGGTGGAGAGCTTGATGGCACAGGAATAGTCCACCATCAATACCGAAAGGGCCTTTGTCCAATTTCGGGTGAACGCCCACACACCCAGGGCGCCCAAGAAGCTAAATGGAACAATTGCATCCGCCAAATGCTCCGCTTGGCTTTGTACCCCCGCCTTCAGCTCTTCGGACTGATCGATTAAATCGATGATTTTATGAATTCTGGTTTCACTGGAAAGGGCAGTAGTACGGATGACCACCGATCCCTCCTCCACCACGGTACCCGCATAGACGGTGGCTCCCTCTTTGCGCAAAACCGCCAAGGGTTCTCCCGTCATGGAGGATTCATTGACCATGGCCGCTCCATCGGTCACCGTTCCGTCCACCGGGATCACCGCTCCGGTACGTACCCGAATGCAGTCCCCCACCGCCAGTTTGGACATGGGGACGGAGACCTCCACCCCGTCCTCCCGACAAAGCCAGACGCTATCCACATGAACGGCCAAGCTCTGGGTCAAAGCGTTCTTGGTCCGGCGGCGGGTATAGTCCTCCAACAGCTCCGATAGGGACAGAAGGAACATGATCGAACTGGCGGTGCCAAAGCTCCTCTGGGCCATAGCGGCCGCCACCGACGCGCCATCCAGCACCTCTACATTGATCCTGCCCGCCAGCAGGCTCCGCAGCGCTCTCCGCCAATATCCACAACCTCTAAACAGCGTGGTCGCAACCCGAATGGGCGCCGGCAAAAGGGGACGGAGAATCAAACGTCGAAAGCAGAGCCAGGCCAGCTGGCGCTGAAATCGGTCATCAATTGCCCGCACAGAGTCCGCATCCGAGGCCGTCCCCACCGGCAAGGTATCCTTCTGTAGAGAGGCCACCGTCCGCAATATCATCTCCCGCCATCCGGGCCGATAGAGCACCAAAATGCTGCCATTGGCTGCGGAAACCACCGCGTCTAAAACGCCCTTCTGCGACAGGAGCAGGGATGCGATGCCGTACCCCTGCTCCTGCGAAAATGCGTATTGGCCGCACCGGACCCGAATCCGTCCGGGAGTGTCATAAACAATCTTGTAACGCATTTTCCGCCCTTCTTACTCCTCACTCTGCTCCACACAGCCAGCTTCGACCTTGGCGTCATAGCACAGATCCTGTGCGTCCTCTTTCATGGTCTGGAAGGCGGCCTGGGCATCTTTTTGAATCTTCATGCCCTTTGCCAAGCCGGAGACACAGGCCTTGCGCACGGTATCACTCTTCAAAGCTTTCACACCCACAGTGGCCGCGGCAATCCCACCTACAAAATAGAGAAATTTTTCACTTTTTAGGCAGTTGAAACAGTTCATAAATACGCTTCCTTTCTAGAAACATACCTATTTTTGATATGTTTTTTACATTTTTCAACATTTTACCGCGCCGGGAAAGCGTTAGTCAATTGCAATACAGGAACTTCTCCCTAATTCCCAAATAGGGAAAAACAAACAAGGAAATCCGTCAGAAATTTCCACAAGTTTGTTAACTTTGCTTAACATCTCTCAAACCCTATTGTAACCTTCCCCATTATTTCCTTGTCTAAAAAATGAAAATAGGCTTGACATTTCAGTTAGCTAGTGCTAATATTCAGTTAGCTTTAGCAAACCGAATTGGAACCCTAATGCCAATTCCCGAATGAGGAGGGGATCATTTTGTCCGGTTCTTCCATCCGCTACCTGCTTGCCATCTATCAGTTGAGCGACGGGGGCGCCGCTGTGCGGTCGGTAGATATTGCCAATCTGCTCCAAGTTACCAGGGCCAGCGTTGTTAAAAGCCTGAAAAAGTTGACCGAAGAAGGGGCAATCCATAAGGAATACTATGGCAATATTCAACTCACTCCCATGGGGATGCAGCTGGGGAATCGGATCTCCACTGAATATGAACTTCTATTTTCCTGCTTTGCCCATCACTTCGGCCTATCGGAGGATCAGGCTCGCCAGGACGCCCTTTCGGCTCTCTGTTATTTTTCCCCGCAAGCCCGAGAAGCTCTGATTCAATGCATCCAAAAGAAGGCACATCCGCCTCTATAAATCTCTGGCATCATCCCTTATGGCCGCAATTTCCTTCAAGGCACCGTATTACATGATAAAAAATCCCATCTTCTTTGGAAGATGGGATTTTTTATCATGTAATACGTACTCTTTAGGAACGCGTTTTGATTGGAGCCGCCAAAATTTCGTCCTTTCTCCGGAGCAGGTCATCCCCTTGGATCTCCTTTAGAAATCTTTCAAAGCCGATCCGCTCCAAAGCCAAGCCAAACCGCTCTTTTTGATAGGCATTCTCTTTGAACCAGAGGATGGATTTTTCCAAATAGGGCACAACCTCTTCCTCGCCCACAAAATGGGGCAGCTGATTGCCCAGTCGAGCGCGTTTTCCCCATGTGCCTCCAAAAAAGAGCTGGTATTCCACCGGGCTCTCCCATTCCACCGCATGGAAGGGGCATTTCCCAAGGCAAACGCCGCACTTGTTGCAGACCGACTGATTGATCTCCAACTTTCCGTCCTGGACAGCGGCACACTTCATCGGGCAGCTGTTCTCCACACCACAAACTTTGCATCCCCGGCAAGCCTCTGGGCTATATCGGGGAGCCCGATGGCCTTCCACTCCAAAGTCGTTCAAACTGGGTTTCATACAGCTGTTGGGGCATCCGCCCACCGTAATTTTGAATTTATGAGGCAGGGCCACATCAGTCCATCCCAGATAGTATGCCTCATGGATTTTCCGTGCCATCTCCTGGGTATCAAAATTCCCATAGACACAGGTGGTCCCTTTGCAGGCAGCTACCGGTCTGATCTTGGCCCCGGTGCCGCCGAACCGCATTCCATGCGCTTGGGCATAATCCATCGCCTCGGGGATTCTCTCATAGGGGATGCCTGGGATCTCCACGGTGAGGCGGCTTGTGGGAAGTACTTTCCCGTTCCCCATGGTACGCGCTATATGGGCAATGTCCTCCATATTCTGGGCAGTGAAGACCGTCCCCGGGGCCACTAGGCGTCCGGAGAACAAGTCGGTCCCCCGGTTCCGTAAGAACCCCTTCCCTTTGACCTCCATTACCTGCTGCGCAGTCAAATTTCCCATAAAGTTCCCTTTCCTTTCTCTGTCCTGATCCCATACAATCAACCGGTTGTTTCCATTATATATGAAATTCCGCCAAATGGAAAGGGTTCCCATCGCTAAATTCCAGAATATCCCTACAGTACATCTTTCACAGAATCCTCACCAACAGTATTTAGATAATCCTCCCCAAACATGCCATCATATTGCAGCAACCAATGATGATCAAACCAAACCTGCTGCTCCTGGGTAAGAGTATCCGAAAAGCTGCCATCCGGCTGGACGGTGACCCCTCTTGTCCGAGCCCGGTAAACTTCCAGCTGCTGGATGAGATATTCATAGAGCACCGGCCGCTCCAGGCCGTATAGATCCATCACAACGGGGCTGATTTCGTAGGCCGCCACCGTTCCCAGGTCCACCGGTTCTTGGTAATAATTGCTCCAAATCACCAGTGGAGTTCCATGGAGCATAGGGCTACTGGTGTCACCAGGTTCTATGTAGCCGGTTTTTTCGTAGAGTTCATAGCCCTTTCCTACCGGATTGTAGTGATCTCCCCAGAATACAAGGATCGTGGGTTCCTCCACCTGGGAAAAGTAGTCCACCAGCGTGCCCAGCATGGCGTCCGCCTCCCGAATGCCTGTGGCGAAATCCCGCAGCTGGGAGAGGGTATCCTGTGAAAGCCCTTCCGGGGCGGAGGTGATCTCCACCAGTTCCTCCTCGGGGTAGTTCTTTTCGTTGTAACTGGTGTGGTTCTGCATGGTCACCGCATGGATAAACAGTGGCTTGGAGGGGTCACGGTCCTCATACTCCTGGATGATCCGCCTGGCCATCTCTGCATCGGTGATGAGTCCGCCACCCCAGTAGTAGGAGCGCTTCTTTTCCGGATTTTCAAAGTCCTCTGCCGCAATGAACTCATCAATGCCCAAATGGGGATAGGCGGTGTCCCTGCTCCAGTATTTGCGGTAGTAACCGTGAATCGCCAAAGTATCGTACCCCTGGGATTTCAAGAAAGAAGGGGTGGCAAGCATATCATGGGTCACATGCTGCTGGTAGGGCTTGCTGCCCGAAGGCAAAAACTCCATGGAATAGCCGGTAAGCGCCTCAAACTCCACATCACAGGTGCCCCCGCCAAAACTGGGAGAGTAGGACTTGCCAACCGCCGCCGCCTGTTTGAGGCGTTGCAGGTTGGGAGTGATCTCCTGGTCATAGGTGATCCCCTCCAGTTCGGTCACATCCCAGAACGACTCGTCCATAATGAAGATGATGTTGGGTTTGGTCACCTCTCCATCCCCCTGCGCCGCATAACTTTCAGAGTAAAAGGGCTCCGGAGAGGCATCCTTCAGAATTTGATCCCGCAGTTGCTCCACCGTCTCCTGGCTATATCCCTCCGGGGCGCTTACATCCAGTGTCTGGAGGTTGGACATAAAGCTGCTGATCAATCCATAATTGCGGTAGTAGCGGTCCTGCATCCACATATCGGGAACGATGCCGAACCACTGGGTCACTGCCGGCTGGAGGTAGACCCCCCACACCATACCAAAGAAAACCGCCACAGACACCCCGCCGCAGGCCATCCTCCGGCGCCACAGCCGGGGAGCCTTCCGCCGCCGGGGCATCCGTAAGAATTTCGCAGCGATCAAAAATAGCAGCAGAAATAGCAGGGATGTGCAGACCATAGAGGGCTGGATCTCTAAATTGGCCTTTCCCACCACGCCAGAGGCCTCTGAAATTTGGAAGATATCCCAGGGAAAAAACGGCTCCCCCCGCATCTCCAGCTTAAAATAGGTGACCGCGGCCGGGACCGCTGTGAGCACCCCCAGGACTAGAACTCCCAAGCAGTGCAGCCCGCTCAGGCAAGTAACCGCCACATAGATGGCCTCCAAAAACACCCACGCCAACAGGTAGCTGTACATATGGTTGGAAAAGCTGGGGAAAAATGTCTCCAAGCTTCCCCGTTGGATCCATTCGGCGGTCAGCAGCGCAGCCACAGGCACCAGAACAAAAAAGAGCATTCCCAGAACATGTGGCCGCCGGCGTGTACCGCCATGGATATAAACAGGATCTGACTTTTTCGAAAAAAGGACGGTTCGCATAAAAGCGCTACCTCCTGTATTTTACAAATTTTATATAAAAGGTGTCATTTTATAGAATTGTCCCTGCCTACCGGAGCATTATAGCCTCTTTTTTCAGCTTTGTCAACAAAATGCGAGCTTTTAAACTATTTATATATGACAAGTGTGGAGAAGTTGTGTAAAATTCATGTCAAACAGCAAAAGAGGAACCACCATTCTCGATGAATGGTAGTTCCTCTTTTAAAGATAAATTTTTATTTTTGGATGTGGACCACCAGGTCGTCGTTTTCCACATCCACTTCCAAATGGGTCCCAGGGGCCAGGTCCTCTTTGATGATGATCCGGGCCAACATGGTCTCCACCGAGTGCTGTAGGAACCGTTTCAACGGGCGGGCGCCATAGACAGGATCATAGCCGTGGGCCACCACATAGGCCTTAGCCGCATCCGTCATGGACAGATGGAGTTGTCTGTCCTCCATCCGCCGCTGCAGATCAGCCAGCAGCAGATCCACAATCCGGGTGATCTCGGTACGGGTCAGAGGCTTATAGAATACAATCTCATCCAAACGGTTGAGGAACTCCGGACGGAACTGCTGCCGCAGCAATGTCTCCACCGACTTCCGGGCCTCCTCGGTGATCTGGCCATCCTCCCCGATGCCCTCCAGAATATAGGGGGAACCTAGGTTCGAAGTGAGGATGATAATGGTGTTCTTGAAGTCCACTGTGCGCCCCTGGCTATCGGTAATCCGGCCGTCATCCAACACCTGGAGCAGGATATTGAACACATCGGGGTGCGCTTTTTCAATCTCGTCGAACAGCACCACTGAATAGGGTTTCCGGCGGACCGCCTCGGTGAGCTGGCCGCCCTCTTCATACCCCACATATCCTGGAGGCGCTCCGATCAGACGGCTGACCGAAAATTTTTCCATATACTCGGTCATATCGATCCGGACCAGGTTGCGTTCATCATCGAACAGCGCCTGGGCCAACGCCTTGGCAAGTTCGGTTTTCCCCACACCGGTGGGGCCCAAAAAGAGGAAGGAGCCAATAGGCCGGCCCTGGTCCTGAATGCCGGCACGGGAGCGCAGAATCGCCTCCGCCACTTTCGTGACCGCCTCGTCCTGTCCGATCACCCGCTGATGAAGGATTTCTTCCATGTGGAGCAGCTTCTCCCGCTCCCCCTCCATCAGGCGGGCGACGGGGATACCGGTCCAACGGCCCACAATCCGGGCAATCTCCTCCTCGGTGACCTTATCCCGCAGCAGAGTGGTGTCCTTCTCCGCGGCCTCCGCAATTTTCTCCTCTTCGGCCAATTCCTTTTGCAGGGCGGGCAGTTTTCCATACTTCAACTCGGCGGCACGGTTCAAATCGTAGTCCCGTTCTGCCTTCTCGATGTCGGCGTTGATCTGCTCGATCTCCTCCCGCAGCTTCTGAACCTTGCCGATGGCATTTTTCTCGTTTTCCCAGCGGGCTTTCATGGCGTTGAACTGCTCTCGCATCTCCGCCAGCTCCTTTTGGATCTCCTTCAGATGTTCCTGGGCCAGCTGGTCGGTTTCCTTCTTCAGGGCCGCCTCCTCAATCTCATGCTGCATGATCTTCCGGGAGAGGTCATCCAGCTCCGCAGGCATGGAATCCATCTCGGTACGGATCATGGCGCAGGCCTCATCCACCAGGTCAATCGCCTTGTCCGGCAGGAACCGGTCGGTGATATAGCGGTTGGAGAGCACCGCCGCGGCGATCAAAGCGTTATCCTGGATCTTGACCCCGTGGAATACCTCATACCGCTCTTTTAGTCCACGGAGGATGGAGATGGTGTCCTCCACAGTGGGCTCAGAGACCATCACAGGCTGGAACCGGCGCTCCAAAGCGGCGTCCTTTTCGATATATTGCCGATACTCGTTGAGGGTGGTGGCGCCGATGCAGTGCAGTTCCCCCCGAGCCAGCATTGGTTTGAGCAGGTTGCCCGCATCCATGGAACCCTCGGTCTTGCCGGCGCCCACAATGGTGTGCAGCTCATCAATGAAGAGGATGATCTGTCCCTCGCTTTTTTTGATCTCTTGGAGCACCGCCTTCAGACGCTCCTCAAACTCGCCACGGAACTTGGCGCCTGCGATCAGCGCTCCCATGTCCAGGGAGAAGATGGTGCGGTTTTTCAAATTTTCCGGCACATCCCCCCGGACAATCCGCTGGGCCAGGCCCTCTGCAATGGCTGTTTTACCAACGCCGGGCTCACCAATGAGCACCGGGTTGTTTTTGGTCTTACGGGACAAAATCCGAATGACATTCCGGATTTCATTGTCCCGTCCAATCACCGGGTCCAGCTTTTGGTTCCTGGCCTGCTCCACCAGGTCGGTTCCATACTTCTTTAAGGCGTCATAGGTGTCCTCCGGGCTGTCAGAGGTAACCCTGGTGTTCCCCCGTACACTCATCAAAGCCGACAGGAAGGCGTCTTTGGTGATTCCATATTGCTGGAACAGACGCCGCAGGCCGCTGTTGGGTTGCTCCAGCAGCGCCAACATCAAGTGCTCCACCGAGACATACTCATCCTTCATCCGGTCAGCAAGCTTTTCAGCTGAAACCAGGGTACGGTCGGTCTCCTGGGAGATGTAGATCTTCCCTTCCTCCCGGCCGGGCCCGCTGACGCGGGGCAAGCCTGCTACCTCCTGAAGGGCGGCCTGGTGCACCGCCGCAGGGTCGGCACCCATTTTTTTCAGCAGCTGACCTACCAGGCCGTCCTCTTGGGCTGCCAAAGCGCAAAACAGGTGCGCCTGTTCAATCTGCATATTTCCATATTCCACTGCCAGGTCCTGCGCCGCCTGCAGGGCCTCCAGAGATTTTTGGGTAAACTTCTGAGCGTTCATGAAACACTCCTCCTTGATCTTCAACCGTCAAATCCAAATCTGTTAGCACTCTATATCTTCAAGTGCTAATCACAGTATACGCCGATTGCCCATCAAATTCATGTACAATTTGTAAATTTTTCACCGCTATCGCAAAACAAATCTCCCTCGGACACAAAGGCCGAGGGAGATATCGCCGAAGTTGAAATCACTGGGGTTTCAACGGACTATGCGTGGACTTCCACTTTTGCAGCAGGGAATGCAGAGGCCAAAAGAGGAGCAGCAGCAAAAAAGGCGGAAGGGTCTCTAGGCTGATCAGGAGGTAGTCCGCAGGGAGGTAAACCGGGTCGAAGGGAATAAAAGGCAGCGTGCAGGCTGCTGTGCCCAAGAGGGAGAGCAGGAAAATTCCCATCCCCCAAAGGCAGGATGGGGGACGGCGCATCCCCATCAACAGCACAAAGAGCACCAGGCAGCCGCCCCAGGAAACCACACCTCCCACATTGGCCAGATACTCTCGAACATTCAAAACCGCAAGGCGCCCTTTCAAAAGCTCTGAGGAACCGCCCGCCAAAGAAGGCGGGAGAAGGTGATTCATCAACAGGGCTGCCCCCGAGTGAGCCAATGTCAGCAACAAGATCGCCGCCAACAGTACGCCCGCTGTCAGTTTCAGCGTCTGTCGTTTTCCCTGTTCCAAGCTAACTCCATATAGAACACCGGAGAGGTCGGTTCCGTAGATCTCCGCCAGTCTGGACAACATCTCCACATCCGGCCGGGTTCGGCCGGACTCATAGCTGGAAATCGCCTGACGGGTGAGTCCAACCCGATCTGCTACCTGCTGTTGGGTCAGGCCGGAGAGTTGCCGGAGATGTTTCAAGTTTTGGTGGATTGCCATAGGAATCACCTCTCTTCCAGGCTAGCGATTTTCCGGAATCCTGTCAAGATACAATCTGTTGCAAGGCGGATTTTCCCCCAAAAAAAGCTTTGGAGGAGGCGCGTTAAACAGCGTCCCCTCCAAAGGAATTGGGAGTCGGTTAAGAGATATTGGTACGTTCCGTTTGGGCGTTCTCCCCCGTGTCAGCGCACAGCAGATAGGCGCTATCTACCACCGCGGACGTGTCAAAGGTACGCTGGAGAGTATAGACGATCTGGAAGCGGTTGGGTACATAGGAGTCCCAATGGAAGGAGAAGTAGAGATTCTGGTTCTCCTGGCGGTTCTGGACAGTGAGGCCGGGGGTCTCGGTGATGCTATAGAGCCGCATGTTGGAGGGGATCCAGTCGCTGATGCTGTAATAGCCGTAGGAAGCCTCTTCATCCAGCACCACGTCCAGGGCGACCTGATAGCGGCCGGTATCTAACTGGGTGAATGTCTTGGTAATCGAGAGGGAATCAGAGGGTTCCAGCCCTGCCTCGGAGGGTTCTCCGATGTAATAGGCGATTGCCGCCACCCCCTCCGGCACATCGTGGAACGCCAAATCCTCCATCTGACTGCGGGTGAACACCAGGGTCTTGCTGCCGGCAGCCCTCAAACTTACAGACTGCGTCTGGCCTCCGGCAGTATAGCGGAAATCGGGCAGGTTGCTCTGAGGTTTCTCCGCCTGTTGGACATAGAGGACCGCTGGGAACAAGTGGTCGCCATACCAAGTATCCAAAGCAAAGTGGCGGGCGTAGGCGTCCGCATCCTCTGTTAGGCCCAATTTGGAAGCACAGGCCCAGGCCAGACCGGTGAGGCGCTCATTTTCCCGTTCCTTCTTCTCCTGGGTGGGGGCGGTGGAGTAGTTCAAGGAGAGTTCCTCCTGATGGGGCTCCTTGTAAGGGCCTACCACCTGCTCATAAAGGGCGGTTGCGTCCGGATCCCCTGCTGCCGCTAAACCCAATAGGTAGTAGAGGGACTCCTCCAGGGTAGGGGCCGGAGCTTGGGCGGTTAAGAGGGCTTTCACCGTCTCCCCATAGGTGGGGTCCGCCGCTGCCAGGCCTGCATGGGCGATTGCCTGTTCCAAAGGGGTATAGTCGGTGCTCTGGGTGATCCCATTGAGATAGGAGGCCGCCCGGTTCAGATTGAACTGATCCGGTGCCGCCAGCAGCATCCAGGTGGTAAACTCCAGGTCGCTTCCCCATCCTACACCGGCACCGATGCCTCCGTCCGAATTCTGGTACTGAGCAAAGGTTTCTTGGGTAGTTTGAAGATGCTGGGGCAGCTCAGAAGGTTCACAGTGCTGGCCAAGCGCTTGTTTTGCCACATAGCGGGCCAGCGCGTGGTCACTGCGGGCACCATAGTGAACCAGCAGATGATTCACCGTCTGGTAGTAGGGGGCATATTCCTCATCATAGAGGGTGAGGGTCACCGGGTAACGCATGACTGACAGATCCAAAGGCTGGTTCAGATCCAGCGGCTGGCTGACCACCAGTTCCAGGTTGCTGTGAACCACCGACAGCGGCAGCTGGACGGTATCCTGGTAATCTCCGAAGCGACCGGTAGCGGTGACAGTATACTCCCCTTCCGCCAATTGGCCGAAGGAAAACGGTATCGATTGATAGGCCTCCCCTGTTCCCTCAAAGGTCTGGTCCACCCCATCCCCCTGCAAATGCACCTGGTAGGAGATGGAGTCCCCGGCACTTAACTGGGTTCCATGGCCCTGGAGCAGCATGGAGATCTCGTCCCCGCTGATGTATTTGGCACTGAGAACCGGCTTCACAAAAAACGGCAGGGTGGTAATCACATGGTCTTTGGAGGAACCGCCATAGAGGTTCTCCCCCACCGCCAAAGTGGTCACCCGCCAGGAGGTGATGTTATCCGGCAGGGTGAACTGCACCTGGGCCCGGCCGTCAGCCCCGCTAGTTGCGGAGGAAAACCAGGCGGTATCTTTAAAGTTTTCCCGGAAGCTGTCATAGGCCGCCATCTCGCCGCCGGACCCTTTCCCTCCGTCTCCGAAGGGATTATAGGGATTCACGTCCCCTGTCGTGGTGGCGTATTTAAAGATGTAGTTGTTGGAGAAACTCATCTCCCCATAGAGTTCATTGATCACATCAAAATATTGCTCCTGTAGGGCAAAGATCGCCTCATCCACAACACTGACGCATAGACGGCTGGCCACTGGGTTGCCGTCCTGATCCTTTACCAGGATATTTAATGTCACCTGATCCCCAGGGCGATAGGAGTCCTTGTCGCTGGTGACCTCCAGGGAGAGCTCCATGCTCTCCTGATTGGTACGTACATAGCAGCTCTTCACCGGCCAGACCTCCTGGCCGTCAAAATAGGCGGCCACTACCATCACATTGTTGGCATAGGGCTGCCGGTGGACGAGGGTAAAGTCATTGCCTGCCCATCCCCGTTGGATCAATTCGTCCTGAACCAGGGTATAGAGCATCCTTCCGCCCCGCTGGGTCACCCGTTCCCCATCCCTCCAGAGCTCAAACCTCAGGGAGTCCCCCACATCCGCTTCCAAATAGTTGCGGGCATAGTAGGACTCATAACCCTGGACCGGGTCCTGTTCCCCATTGCGGTAGACATTGAAGTAGTATCCCTGTTGCATCTGCTCCCGGTATTGGGCTTCGTAGCTCTCGGTACGGCCACTGTTGGCATTCACCGTCTCCAAGATGGTGTTGTTGTTTTCGTAGTAGCTTATGCGGGCATAGACGCTCACATTGAAATCAGGCAAGAACTCCAGATGGTCAGTGAGGCCGGCGATCGTCCCCTTCCCGTTGGAGATCTTCAAGGTCCGATAGCTGGTGTCGTTCTGATAGGATTCGTCCACCGGTTCCACATAGGAGACCTCCAGCTTCAGGGAGAGATCCATGTCCACCGGCTCCCCGCACAGCACCTCATACTTCTCCCAGCCGGTTCCCAAGTAGCTATAATAACCCCCCACCAGATCCTCTATCTGGGATTCGCTGGTGATATTTTCCTTGGTGAGGCGGTTGGCCAGCACAGTCAGCTGGGCCTCCCCCTCTGAGGTGAGCTCCAAAGTGGGGCGGATCATCACCGAACCAGGTAGATAGTTATAACTGCCCTGGTGGACGATGTTCTCCCCATCGTGGGCGATCTGCACATAGAAGTAACCCTTCTTAGGAATCCAGGAGAACTCCTGAGCCTGGATGATCTCCCCCGCCTTTAGTGTATAGTGGGCTACGCCCGAGGCGTCGGTGGTCAATTCCACCGTCTCGGTAAACGTTCCCAGATAGGGGTCAAATTGCCGTAGTTCTAAGGGATAGTTGGGCAGCGGCGTCCCGTCAAAAAAGGTGGGGGTGATGGTAATTTGGACCTCCTCCCCATAGTTGTAGAGAGGTTGATCCACGCTGGAACTAATGGTATAAGCAGGGGTGGTGAACTCCTTCACATCGATCCAGCGGGACTGGATGACTCGGGTGTTCTGCATCTCCTCCCTATAGGGATCCTGGTAGGGGGCAACCACCATCTCCGCCTGGACCGAATAGCCTCCGGAGGCCAACTGATCCAGGGTCAGCTCCCCTTGGAATGTGCCGTCCTGGCGCAGAGGGACCTGTACCTGTTGGTTGAGGCCCCCGGGATCCAACGTCACCAGGATGTTGGAGGGCATCGGCTCCCGGTTGTTCCGGTAGGCTTGCACATAACCCCAGAAGGAGATGGTGTCAGTAGGCCGATAGAGGGCCCGGTCGATATAGAAGAAGGAGTAATACCGCTCCTGGGGCAGGTCGTAGCTGTCCACCGGCTGTAGGGAGATGGTCGAGTCGGCGTATACCGGATTCCCCGCCGGATCCCGCACCTGGAAGACCGCGTCCTCCAACACGGGGCCTCCCTTTCCATAGCTTTCAGAGGTATAAGAGGGGACCTCATAGTTCACCAGGGCTACCCCTTCGCTGTCGGTAACCGCTTGGGCCAGCTGGCTACCGTCCTTGGCAAACTCCACCGTATAACCGCTTAAAGGGCCGCCGGTGGCCGAATCATTGAGCCATAGGAGCATCTGCCCTTTGGCCGCTTGAATATAGAGAGATTGGGTGGCCACCTGGATGGGCTTATAACTGGCCACCTCTTCCTGGGTCTTGGTGTCCACCACCGAGGTGCGCACCAAGGCGTAACCTGAGGTAGGTGCTGGCAGATCCAGCTGGTTCCCCCCCTCCTCCATCTGACGTACCATTGGCTCCCCAATCCGTTCCAGGCCGGAGATATCCGGATGGGCATAGTTTTGTAGTAGGGCGTAGTAATCGGTAAAGCTGGGCAGGCTGAACAGTTCCACTTTTACCTCCCGGCCGTTTCCCGCTTTGGTATCCAGCTGGTAATCCAGCTGGATCTTTTCCCCGGGACGCACAGTGTGTACCTGTTGGTTGGTCATGGTCAGGGTGAAGTCCCGGTTTTCTGTGCGCAGGTAGAGCACCTGCTCCTCCTCTGGCGCGAAGCCATTCTGGGTTGTGAAAAGCGGATAGATCCAGATGCGGTACTCTGTCGCATAATCCAGCATTTCCTCTGGTTTTAAAAGCAAGCGATTCCCATCCACTTCGCTGGTAAAGGGAACAGCGGTCTCTCCATCGTCCAGGAGCAGCTCCACCGCCCCATCCGGCAGCGTCTCCGGCAGCAGGTCGGAGAATTCCACTTCGATTACCTGATCGATAGGCTGCCCATCCAACTCCACCTGCTCGCTCAGGCGGGAGTTGAACCGGGCCTGAATATTCACCTCATAGCTGCGGTCGGTGTAAATCGGGCTCTGGATCGCCAAGCGAGTGTGGGGCAGCGTCTGGCCGCCCTCAATGCGCAGCAAAAATTCCCGCGGACTCACCTGCTCTACCGTAAACGGTGCAGCGGGATCCAGTGTGACCGTCTTTTCCAGGTACTCCACCGAAAAGCCGCCGTTGGTATCGGAGATATCCGTGGTGAGCCGAACAGTCCCCTCCAGGGGTAAAGTAAAGTCATCGACCCCCAGAGACCACCAGGCCTCCTCCGACGGTTCACCGCCCGGCTCATAGGGCTGGGAGGACTCCTGGGAACCGACGGGCGCGTTGACCGCCTGTTGTCGGCTATAAAACCAGCCAAATAGGCAAGCCAGGACCAGCAGGAGCCCTATGACGGCGATGAGCAGCGGACTGGGCCCTTTTTTTCTTGAAGAGGAGGAAGGTTCCACCACTCCATCCTGTTGCCGTTTTTCTTCATAATCCTTTCTCTCATCCATCACTTATGTCTCCTCCTTCATCTCTTCCATCACTTGATATGCTCGGGGACGCAAGGTAATCACTCTGGTCACATCGTTGCAGCTAAAAAATACCTGTCCAGTGGTCTCAATATCAATCGGAAGGTCCTGCGCCTCCAGTTGGAGCGCCATCGCCTCCAGAAGGGGAAAAAGGTTCTCTTCAAACTGTTCCCGGCAGCGCTGATAATCCTCCTCTGTGCCAAACAGCTTGATCTCTAAAAAAATTGGCTCCGGATGCTGGGTCAGGTGATCCTGGTGAAGCTGGAGCTGGCGCACAAACCCTGCGGCCATCCCCCTTAGCCAGTCCTGCTCCTGGGCCAAATTTACACAGTATCCATAGTGCTGATAGTAGTTGTACTGCCGGGAATCCCCAGGCGGGCAGTTTCCATAGGCCGGCGCATCCTCCCGATGTTCCTGTTCCATCTCTTCCAGTGTCACCAACAGATAATCATGGAACAGCTCTCCGCGCTCAGGGGGCAGGTCATCCCACGTGGTATCCACATAGTACCATCCATCCTCCAAAAGGACCGCGTTCCAGCTGTGGGAGGTGCCCCGAATCCGGTTGATCCCCACCACTGTATAGCTGGGAATCCCCATCTGCTGCATCAGATACTGGTAACTGCGGCTGTAGGCATCGCAGACGCCGCTCCCCCTCACCAGCCCCCCATAGAGGGTGCCTGCATCCGCCTGGTGGAGATCCTCTTGATAGGTGATGAAGCCCAGCAGCGCGTCATGCACCCGGCAGGCGATTTCCACCGGGCTTCCGCCAATCCCCTCCAGCAGCTGGTCCGCCGACTCTTCAATCTCCCGCTGCCGGCGCTGGGCATCGGAGAGGGTCAGGTCCTCCCGCGGAACAATGGTGACCTGGGCAACCTGTTCCTGGTCCTGTAGCTCCTCCTCTATCCGGGCCCAATAGAACTCCGGCCGGTCCCTGAGCAGCGCTTCCCATACCTTAGCCGCCTGGGGGCCGTTCAATGACGGTTCAACCGCTATTTTCCCCACCTGCCAGCCCTCCAACGCCAAACACCATTGGTCATATACCTGGCGCTCCCGGTCGTTCAGGCAGGAACGGGCATAATAGAAATGGGGGGAAGAGGACGATGGTTCCTCCAATACAGGCACAGCAGTTTTCCCGGGTTGCGTCTGAGCGGCCAGGCAGCCGCTCAACAGCAGGCAGAACAGCACACCCCCCAACCAGCGCCTCAACTTACTCCCCCCTGCCATTCAAAACTGTCCCTTTTGCCAGACAGTTTATCGGTTCTATTTTTTAGAAAGTATCTAAAAAGAAAAAATTTTATGCAATTTTTTTATCGCATAATTTAAATTTTGAAATATTTTATGAAAGGAAAATGAACAAAATGTGGATACCTATATAACCATAAAAAAAGCCCCGGAGGGACACTGAAAGTCCAGTATCTCCACCCGGGGGCTTATTCTTCAAATACGGCTTAAAATACGGTCAACCTTTGCAGAATTTTTCGATGTAATTGTCAATGGCAGCTTGGATAATCTCCACGGCGGATTCCGGTCCGGAAGTCTCTTTCACAGCGGTCTGCTTTCCTTCCAGGCTCTTATAGACCGAGAAGAAATGGCGCATCTCATCGAAAATATGGCTCGGCAACTCCTCGATGCTGGTATACTGATTATACATAGGGTCATTGAAGGGGATGGCAATGATCTTCTCGTCGTTTTTCCCGTTGTCAATCATGCTGATCACCCCGATGGGGTAGCAGCGCACCAAGCTCATGGGGATCAACGCCTCCGAACAGAGCACCAGGACGTCCAAGGGGTCGTTATCGTCGCCATAGGTACGGGGGATAAAACCATAGTTGGCGGGATAGTGGGTGGAGGTGTAGAGGATCCGGTCCAGCATGATGAGGCCGGTTTCCTTATCCAGCTCGTATTTGTTTTTAAACCCCTTGCTGATCTCGATGACCGCTACAAAGTCGTTTTTGGTGATCCGTTTCGGAGAAATGTCATGCCAAATATTCACACAAAACATCCCCTTCTCTATTTTTTCAGGTCATTTGAACATCTATGGTTCTTTTTTCCAGTGTAACATAGGGATTACAGAAAAACAAGAGGCATTTTATACGCCTTCCAATTGAAAGGGAGGGGTATACTCCTCCCTGGCGGAGCTGCGCTCCTGCATAAATCCCAAAAAGCCCAGCTCTTGGGCCCGTTCCAGCACCCGGTTATATTCATAGGTGCTCACCCGGCGGCCCAACTCCGGGAACTGCCCGCTGCGCCAACAGGGGGTATACTGGCTCATGAGGCTCAAATAGAACCCGTCCACCGGAAGGTTTTGGGCCAGCCATTCCAACAGGGAAACCGAGTCCCGCCAGGCTTTGGGCAGGACCAGATGACGGACCACCAAGCCCCGCCGCAGCGTCCCATCCTCCCCCATCTGGAGCGGCCCCACCTGCCGGTACATCTCTAAAATGGCCCTGCTGGACTGGGAAAAATAATCGGGGGCGTTGGAATAGCGGGCGGAAAGGCTGGCATCCCGATATTTTAAGTCAGGCAGATAGACCTGCACCGCCCCCTCCAACATCTGCAAGGTCTCCAACCGCTCGTAGCCGCCGGAGTTATAAACCACTGGAAGCTTCAAGGCGGGCCGGGCCAGCCGGAGCGCCTCCAGCACCCAGGGGACATAGTGGGTGGCGGTGACCAGGTTGATGTTGTGCGCCCCCTGGTCCTGTAGCTCCAAAAAGATATCCGCCAGACGTTTTACTGGAATCTCTTTCCCAAAGTTTTGGGCGCTGATGGAATAGTTTTGACAAAAGCAGCATTGCAGCGGGCAGCCGGAAAAAAACACCGTCCCCGACCCCCGGTTTCCGCTGATGCATGGCTCCTCCCAAAAGTGCAGCGCCGCCCGGGCGAGCTTTACCCGCCCCCCGCCGCCGCAAAACCCCTCTGACACCGTTCGGTCGGCGCCGCAGGCCCGGGGACAGAGGGCACAGGATTGGATGATTGGTTCCATGGGACTTCCCTCCCCTGCCAGTATAACAGATTTTTCAGAAATGGGAACCCTCTTGGGGACAACAGAAGAGTTTGGTTGCATTTTTTCGCAGAATTGGTATAATAAATAAGTATCCGATGATCGGTATCTCCGCCATGGACAGGAAGGGAGGCGGCTGTCAGTTTGGTCTGTCCCAAATGTGGAAAATGGATCCCCAAAAAGAGCCAATATTGCATGCACTGTGCCGCCCCCATTGTGGAAAACCAGGCCAACCAACAAAAAGAGGAGCGGTTTTGTATTTTGTGCGGCCGGCTGTTGCCGGAGGGGAGCAGTTCGGACGTCTGTGAACATTGTCTACACGGGGACGCCTCCACCCCGGATGCCACCGCCCCCTTGGAGGGCATCCCCATGCCGGACGGTTTGGAGGAGCCGGAGGAGCCAACGCCCCCGCCCCGCCATAGCCGCCTGTTTTGGGTGGGAATTGTGGTGGCGGCGTTGGTGGCGCTCACCGCTGTCTGCGCGGGAATCTTCCTGTTTTTACGTCAACAGGACCCGCAGACCGCCCAGCCCAGCAGCAGTTCCACCGCCCCCTCCCCGGAGGAGGATTACGCGGCGGTCTGTGCCCAAGAGATGGTCCGGAACGCTGCCTATGACCCTTCCAGTGTCCACTATGAGGCGGGCAGCCTCACCGTCTCGGTGGAAAATGGCGTCTATACGGTCCAACAGACCTTCGACCGGATGGTGGCCACTGGGGAGACGGTGGAGTCGGTATATATCGCCCAGCTCACTTTAAAGGAGCCGCTCAACAGCGGCTACACCCCCCTGCGGCTTCAGGTGGATGACATGGTGCTCTATGACTACACCGGCGGTTGACCGGAACCCGGGAAAAGCCCCTCTTTGGAGGGGCTTTTTGTTTTGCCCGGAGGAAGTGGAAATTTTACGGAAAAATTTTTGCAGCAAAATTGCTTCGATCTTCCACTGTATGTGTGAGGGAACGGTGAACCGCCACCAAAATTCCGGGAAATTTTTTACAATCCGGGCGCCCGGCCGGTGGAGCTGTGAGGAAGGTTTTCACAAATTTTTTTGACAGCTGTCCCCAAATCCAGACCCGGGTGGTTTTAAAGGCAGATGGGGTTCCAAAACCGAACAGAAAGAAATGATGTGCGCACATCATTTGATTGCGGAGCAATCAAATCGACCGATCCCGTTTCCCCATCCCCGGCGATAGACAGAAAATATGCCGGGAAACTGATTTTTCACCACAAACACAACGAAGGAGGTATTCCACCATGAAATGGACGCGTAAAGTCCTGGCAGCCTTCCTGGCCGCCGCCATCGCCGCCACCATGGCGGCCCCCGCGTTCGCTAAGACCGACAAAAATAACCTGCAATATCTGGACATTGTGGACAGCGACGGGGAAAACGCCTACTACGACAACACCGACACCATCAAGCCGGGGGACAAATATTATATCATCATCGGCAAATCCACCGGCACCGACCTGGACAACCTGCTGGATAAGGACCTGTTCTCCTTCCGGCTGAAAAAGAAGAACGGCAGCAAGTATATCTCCGGCGCCGACATCGTGGAGAAGCGGTTCGGCAGCACCCGGTATATCTGCATCGAGTTTGACGCCAAGGACAACTTCACCGATGAGGAGAACAAGGTCACCTTGGAGGCCATCTTCCGGGCGAAAAAGGATTTGATCGCCACCAACATCGCCGACATCACCGCCGCCCTGGCGAACGGCACCACCGTCTTCCCCACCTTCAAGGAGTATACCGGAAACGGTTCGGTCTCCGGCGGTGGCAGCGGGGACATCAATGCCGCCAAAGCTGCTTGGGACGCTGCGGTAAAGGCGCAGAACACCGCTCAGGCAAATGACGACGCGGCTGCCAAAAAGATCACCGAGACCAAGGCGACCTTGGACAGCACCCCTGCGGCCGACGACACCGACCTGAAAGCCAAAGAAGCCGCCAAAAATACTGCTGAGGCTACCCTCAATGAAAAGACGACGGCCGTTACGAATGCACAAACGACTTTGGACAATCTACAAGCGGATCAGACCAACCTAGGGACGATCCTTGCTAATCTCAAACAGATCGACAATATCAAGAATGCTCCCTTGACCAAATTGACCAACATCAGCCATTTGTTGGAGACAATCATTTCTGAATACGATTCTGGATCCCCTAATTTTGACGCTCTGAATACGGCCATTACGGAATATAACAATGACCATACCATCGACTTAACCTACACCGCTGATACGACCATTACGAATAAGGTATCTGCTGAAGCTTTTCGGAGCGAAATTACCAGAGTCCAGCAACAGTGGCAGACAGAAATCGACTCCCTGACTCAGACGAACGCCAATTTGGAGCTCAAGGATCCCAGCCTGTCCTCTTTGAACTGTGAAGACAAAAATGCTGTAGAAGATGCTAAGACGGCCATTGACAACAAAGTAAACGATGCCAATGCCGCTTTGACCACTGCACAAGGCGAACAAGCTACAGCTCAGACCGCTTTTGATACTGCAAATACCGAATATCAAACTGCCAAAACAGCCTATGACAACGCTAACACAGCTCACACAAATGCTCAGAAGGCTTATGACGACGCTGTAGCCGCTCAGAAACAAACAGCGGACGCCCTGAAAACGGCCAAAGCCGATACCGCCGCTAAGAAAACCGCCTATGACAATGCGCTGAAGGGTGTCTCCGGCGTTGGGTATATGGAGAAGGGCGACGAGCTCACCGTGGAGTTCACCGTCTGGATCCAGAACGAGCGCCAGGAGGACGACGACGCCAACTTTGTGGCCGGCGAAAAGGGCGTGGTGATCCGCCCG
>CAJFPF010000144.1 GCA_904398655.1 uncultured Anaerotruncus sp.
CTGACTGCCCAGCCTGGTGCTGGGGTTCAGCTGTTCCGACAGCCGCGCCCCGCCCCGGGTGTGGTGGACCACCTCCGCCCCGGTCAGGTCGGCCAGCATCTGGGGCATATGATTGGTGAAAATAAAGCTGTTGCCCAGCATGAGAATCCGCATGGCACTGCTCCTTACTCGTTTCTTTCACTGCTATTATACACGGCTCCGCTGAGAGGAACAAGGCCGGGAAGCACGATGGGCCTATCAGATTTTGCGACGCAAGAAACAAAGATAAGGCTGCGGCCGCGAATGGGTGGTTATGCCCCAAATTGTGCGGTTTGCTTTTCCGTTTTCCAGAACAAATTGTGGTGAATAATGACTAAAAAATTCATTTCCAGAGAAAATCCAAAACGAATCAGCCGAAGTGCTTGACCACATTTGAAGCCTTATTTGGGTAGTATGTCAAACAAATGATTGCTCAAAAAGTTATGGAACCCGACTCAAAACATCAGTTTTGAGGCGGGTTTTGGTCCGAGTGGGGAGACACTCGAACTCCCGGCCTCACGCTCCCAAAGCAAGCGCGCTATTAACTGCGCTACACCCGGTTATGGAATTTTCTGATTGCGGTCAACTATGGAATCAACGCCGCTTTTTACCACTCCCAGCACAGCGGAGGGCCAATCCGACAATCTCCGAAATTTAACTACATAACGCAGAAAAAACCGCCTAGAAAGGCGGTTTTTTCGTAAAAGCTGGTCGAGGTGACAGGATTCGAACCCGCGGCATCTTGGTCCCAAACCAAGCGCGCTACCAACTGCGCTACACCTCGACAGAAACTTTATCTGGCCGTTTCAAGACATTTCCCAAAACGGCCTACAAAGTCAGCTTATTTACTATACCATGGGGGCGGGCCGCTGTCAAGAGCCCTTCCCGGGGCCGCCTTGGTTGACGGCCCCGGGAAGGGGTTTAAAAGGCGATTTTTTCCCGCAGATAGGCAGGCAGGGCGTCGATGGCAATCCGTTCTTGCGCCATGGTATCCCGGTCGCGGACGGTGACGCAGCCATCCTGCTCGCTCTCAAAGTCGAAGGTGATGCAGACGGGGGTGCCGATCTCGTCCTGACGGCGGTAGCGTTTGCCGATGGAGCCGGCGTCGTCGTAATCCACCATAAATTCCTTGGAGAGCTGGGCATAGATCTTCTGGGATTGTTCCCCCAACTTTTTGGAGAGGGGCAGTACGCAGGCCTTGAAGGGCGCCAGGGCGGGGTGCAGATGCATGACCACCCGGACATCCTCTTTGCCCTTGCTGTCGGTGCCCACCACTTCCTCGTCATAGGCGTCGCACAGGAAGGCCAAGGCCACCCGATCGGCGCCCAAGGAGGGCTCCACCACATAGGGAATATACCGCTCGTTGGTCTCAGGATCGAAGTAGTCCAACGTCTTGCCGGAGACCTCGCTGTGGCGGCTCAAATCGTAGTTGGTGCGGTCGGCAATTCCCCACAGCTCTCCCCAGCCGAAGGGGAACAGGTATTCAATATCAGTGGTGGCTTTGGAATAGAAGGAGAGCTCCTCGGGGGAGTGATCCCGCAGGCGCATATTCTCCCGATGCATCCCCAGGTCCAAAAGCCAGTTTTCGCAGTAGCTGCGCCAATACTGGAACCAGTCCAGATCGGTGTCCGGTTTGCAGAAGAACTCCAGCTCCATCTGTTCAAACTCCCGGATCCGGAAGATGAAGTTGCCGGGGGTGATCTCATTGCGGAAGCTCTTGCCCACCTGGGCCACCCCGAAGGGGATCTTCCGGCGGGTGGTGCGCTGGATGTTCAGGAAGTTTACAAAGATGCCCTGGGCGGTTTCGGGGCGGAGATAGATCTCACTTTTGGCGTCCTCGGTGACCCCCTGGAAGGTTTTAAACATCAAGTTGAATTTGCGGATGTCGGTGAAATTTTCGCTGCCGCAGTTGGGGCACTTGATGTGGTGCTCCCGGATGTAGTCCAGCATCTGCTGGTCGGTCCAACCATCGGCAATCTCCCCGGTGGCGTCCTCAATGAGCTTATCCGCCCGGTGGCGGGTTTTGCAGTCCTTGCAGTCCATCAACGGGTCGGAGAAGCCGCCCACATGGCCGGAGGCGACCCACACCTGGGGGTTCATCAGGATGGCGGAATCCAGCCCCACGTTGTAGGGGGACTCTTGGACGAATTTTTTCCACCAGGCCCGTTTCACATTGTTTTTGAACTCCACCCCCAAGGGGCCGTAGTCCCAGGAGTTGGAGAGGCCCCCATAGATCTCGGAGCCGGGATAGACAAACCCGCGGTTTTTACACAGGTTCACGATCTTTTCCATGGTCTTTTCGCTGCTGTTCAACACTCGCACGCCCTCTCAACCAAGATTGTCATACTCCCCATTATACAGGCTTCCCCGGCTGGGGTCAAGGGAACGTCCTGCCCAGCCGGGGAAAATCTCCAATTTTTCACTCACTCCGGCAGTGTGGAAAGATCCAGCCGGTCGAATCCCTCCAGCAGTTCCCGGACAATCTTCACCAATTTGTCGCAATCCCCGGGACGATTCCCCTCCATGTTCAGAGGCATCAGCGGGTCATGCAGGGAGATCCGCAGCAACACCCAGCCCTGGACCTCCGGGGTTTGGAAGGAGAGCCGGACCCCCTCATAGGAGTTGGGGGCCACCTGGTAGCCCTTCTGGCGGGCCCGCTGCTCAAAGGCGTCCAGCACCTGCCGCCCATAGGCTGCGAAATCCTCCCCAGCCAAGCCCATCCGGTACTCCCGTGCCTCACACAGGGGGGGCAGATCCTGGATCAGGGAGGCCAGGGGTTTGCCCTCCCGCTTCATCTTGGCGGCGGCGATGAGCAGCTTTACCGCCATATAGGCCCCATCGTCCAGATAGAAGTTTTCGGACATGGCCCCATGGCCGGAGGTCTCAATAGCCAGCGGGCAGCTGATCCCTTGGGAGCACAGCTCCTTCTGTTTGTTGATTACGTTCTTATAGCCCCGCTTGTACCGCAGGTGTTTCAGCCCCAGCGTCCCCTCCAAAAAGGCAGTGAGCCGGTCGGAGGTGACCGAGTCGGTGACGATGGTGCTGCCAGGGTAGTCAGGAGCCAGGATGGCGGCCATCATGGCGATGATCGCGTCCCGGTTGATCTCGGTGCCGTCGGGAAGTACCGCGGACATCCGGTCCACATCGGTGTCGAAGATGATCCCCAGGTCGGCATGGCTCTGCACAGTGGCCTTTTGGACAGCGTCCATGGCCTGGGCATTTTCCGGGTTGGGGATGTGGTTGGGGAACATGCCATCCGGCTCCAAAAATTGGCTGCCAGTGGTGTCCGCCCCCATGGGCTTGAGCACCTTTTCCACAAAGAACCCGCCGGCCCCGTTGCCCGCGTCCACCACCACGTGGAGCCCGGACAGGGGATGGGCGTAATCCTCCGCCCGGACCCCCATGCGGATCTTCTCCCGCAGGTTTTCTCCATAGAGGGAGATCAGGTCCACCTGCGGGATAGAAACCGTCCCCGCATCCCCGGGGGTAAATTCGGCCGCCCGCTCCAAAAGGGAGGTGATATCCTCCTTTTCCAGGCCGCCGTCCAGGTCGAAGAATTTGAGGCCGTTGCGGTTATAGGGCAGGTGGCTGGCGGTGATCATGATCGCCCCGTCATAGCGGGTCTCCGGGAAGACCACCGACATAAACATCGAAGGGGTGGAGGCCAGCCCGCAGTCAAAGGCATGGGCCTTCTCCAGGCAGATGCCCTGGAGCACTTGTGCCCCCAGCTGGCGGGCGGAGATCCGGGAATCATGCCCCACACCAATTTTCAATTCCTCTGGGGACTTTTTCGATTTTTCAGACAGCCAGCGTACAAACGCCCGGGCGATGAGCTGGGCCGCCTCAGGGGTGAGGGTCACCGGCTGCCCTTCCACACCGGCCACCGCAACCCCGCGTACATCGCTGCCATTTTGTAGTTTCAACATAGCTTCTTTGGATATTGACATCAGAAAAAACCTCCCTAAGCAGTGGTATGGCCCCGCCGCGGAGCTCCCTTTTGCTCCGGGGGACGGGAAATTTCTCAGACGCAACCAGCCGGCCGCCCTTTCCTTTATCAGTCGGCTAGCTTTGCGGCAATGATACCACAGGCGCGCAGCGCCATGGGGATCATTGGCCATGGGGGCGGAAGAGAGGCGGGGAAGCCGCCGAACGGATCGCCCTGGCCATGAAAATGGTATAATAGCCGCTTTGCGGCAATGATACCACAGGCGCGCAGCGCCATGGGGATCATTGGCCATGAGGGCGGAAGAGAGGCGGGGAAGCCGCCGAACGGATCGCCCTGGCCATGAAAATGGTATAATAGCCGCTTTGCGGCAATGATA
>CAJFPF010000145.1 GCA_904398655.1 uncultured Anaerotruncus sp.
CGCCTTTTTGCGCAACCCCCAGATCCAGGAGCAGGTGAACGCCCTGCTGCAGCAGCGGGACGGGCTCATGTGCGGCATCTGCAACGGTTTCCAGGCGCTGATCAAACTGGGGCTGGTGCCCTATGGGGAGATCCGGCCGGTGGACGAGGCATGCGCCACCCTCACCTTCAACACGATTGGACGCCACCAGAGCATGCTGGTGCGCACCCGGATCGCCTCCAACAAGTCCCCCTGGCTCATGGATATGCAGCCGGGCGACATCTATACGGTGCCCATCTCCCACGGGGAGGGGCGGTTTGTGGCTCCGGCGGCGCTGATCCAGCAGCTGGCGGAAAACGGCCAGATTGCCACCCAGTATGTGGATCTGGAGGGCAACCCCACCATGGACAGCCGCTTCAATCCCAACGCCTCCTACGGCGCCATCGAGGGGATCACCTCCCCCGACGGGCGGGTGTTCGGCAAGATGGCCCACTCGGAGCGGTATGGGGAGGGGCTCTACCGGAATGTGCCTGGCAACAAGTTCCAAAACCTGTTTGGCAACGCCGTGCGGTACTTCGGCTAAAACCGGGAGGCGCCCAGATGCACGGTAAAAGCAAAGGGAAACGTCTGATGATAGGCGCCGCCGCCCTTTTGATTTTCGGGGCACTCATCTGGCTCTGTTGGCGGTATTACCCAGTGGTACGGGGGCTTTTGGAACCGGAACAGATGGCCGCCTTCCAGGAACAGCTGCAATCCCTGGGGGCGGCCGGGGCACTGGTGCTGGCGGGACTGCAGTGCCTGCAGACCCTCTCAGGGGTGATCCCCGCCCTGCCCATCCAGCTGGCTGCCGGTCTCACCTATGGGCCGGTGGGCGGGCTCTGCATCTGCCTGGGGGGGATCGCTGTGGGCTCCACCGTGGTGTTTTTGGCGGTAAAGCGGTTTGGTCAGCCGCTGGTGGACCGGGTGTTCCCTCAGGAAAAACAGCAGAAGCTCTCCTTTTTGCGGGACTCCAAGCGGCTGGAGGGAGCGGTGATCCTCCTCTATCTGATCCCCGCCCTGCCCAAGGATGTGTTCACCTATCTGGCCGCCCTGACCCCCCTGCCTTTCCGCCGGTTTCTGCCCCTGTCCATGGCAGCCCGGGTACCCATGATCTTCTGTGACACCTTTGCCGCCGGGGCGTTGATGGCCGGGGACTACAAGGTGGCGGCGGTTGCCTTTGCAGTGGCCTGTTTGGCGGGCCTGACCGGAATGTTCTGCGCCCCCCGGGTGCTGCGTTTTTTGCAAAAGCGGAAAAAATAAACGCTGTTCAATAAAAGAGGAGGCCGGATGTAAGCTAAAGCTTGCATCCGGCCTCCTCTTTTTTAGTTTGCCTCCTTGGGGGGATCGGGCGGGGTATCCCTCTTCTGGCGATGGCGGGAGAGGCCGCCTTTGGTTGCCCGGATGGCCCGCCGGACAACCCACACAATCACCGCCAGCACCGCCACCCAGAACAGCAGGGTGGGCAGGCCCTCCGCGGCAAACAGCAGGAATCCCTGGGTGGAGTCCACCAGGTGGCTGCCGCCCCGGCGGATCGCCCGGGCCAGCTGTTCCCCAAACGTCTCGGGGGTGGGCTCCTGGTATTCCACCACCTCGTTGAGGGTGATGTGCAAAAATGAGTAGGTCACCTGGGAATCCATTCTCCGCAGGGAGGCAGTGATCGTCTCAATCTGGTAGCGCACATCCGAAAGGGCGCTCTCCAGGGAGATCACGTCCTCCAACTGTTCCGCTTTGGAGAGGATGTCCAACAGGCGCTCCTCCTGGAGCTGGAGGGAGTCCAGGTGGGCCTGGGCATCATAATACCGGTCGGTGATGTCCTGGCGGTCCTCACTCTGGGAGAGGATGTTGCAGAGCTCCCCCACCGAGGCGATGGCGGCGTCCAGATTCTCCGAAGGGATGCGGGCGGTGAGGGTGGCGTACCGCTCCTGTTGGGAACTCTGGTCCCGGAGGCTGCGCCCCTGCACCGACTGGCTCTCCATATAACCGCCGTTCTCCTCCACCAGCTGCTGGATGCCAGCCAGCGCCTGGTCAAACGCCTTGGTCTCCAGGTCCAAATAGCTGTTGCGGACGATCTTGCGCGCATCCTGGGCCCCGGGGACCTCCAGCGCGGCAACCGACTCAGCGGGCGCTTCCGCCGCAGTCGCCATGGCGGCGTCCTCCACCGCGGCCTCTTCGGTTACCGCCATCTGGCTAAAGCCCATCTCCTGGCGGAGGGCGCTGGGAGCCGCCGCAGCAGTGGATGCGGCAGTGGACGCAGCGGCAGTGTCGGAGCTGCTGGCCCCACAGGCGGAAAACAGCAACAATACGGCCATCAGGGCAGGAAGCCCCCGGCTGGCAAACTTCATAAAAAGACCTCCTTTTTCGAATCGTTCAGGCCCTTGACACTTCAAAAGTGGGGAAAAGAGGGTCTTTTATTGCGCAACAGCAAAAAAAGATGGGAAACCCCTCCAGGGGTCTCCCATCCCAGCAGGTTGGAAACTACCGGCGGCCGGTTGGCGGCCGGCGGCGGCGGTTCTGATATCTGCGCCGGTTGCGGTTGCGGATGATCATCAGCGCGATGTAGAGCACCACCAGGACGATGACAAACACCAGCAGGAATTTGAAGATGAAGTTGTCAAAGAATCCCTTCACCTTGTCCAGATAGGTGAGGGCCATGCTCTGCTCCACCGTTTCGGCGGCCACCAGCGGCACCTCGCCCACCACCTCCCCTTGGAGGGTCAGCTTTACATAGCCCACCACGTCCCCTTTATAGACGGGGGCATTGATGCACTCGATGACTTCGCCATCCTTTCCGCCCTTCACCGGCTCCAGGACGCTGTTGTTGATGATCACCTGAGGCTGCACATCGTCCACCGTCACCTCGGTGGGCACCAGGGTGGCAAACTTCTCCTGGGCCAACAGCTTGACACTGTCCTGATCCCAGGAGAGCCGCACCCCCACTTGGGAGACCTCCTCCCCCACATTCATCAGCGTCTTCACCCGGAAGCTGCTGAAGGCGTAATCATACAGCTGGGCGGACTCCACCCAGGCCAGGTTCCGGTATTCCCCAGTGGTGGGATCGCCAAAATATTCCCCCGATTCATTGCGCAGGGGGGCCCCCATCATCACCAGCAGGTAGGTGTAGCCGTCCTTGGTGGCGGTGGAGATGCAGTTGCGCACATTCTGGGCGTCCAGAGAGCCCGCGATGATCCCCTTGACCCCCTCATAGTAGTAGTCAGAGCCGGAGGTGGCCAGCATGTTGTTGGAGACCCAGGTGATCCCCTCCGCATGCATATTGGTGGGTTCGGAGGTGTGGACCCGGGTGGTCACCAGGTCCATAAAGCCGGGCACCTCCATGGCGTACTGGGCAATCAGGGCCATGTCATAGGGGGTGGTGTAGTTGCCCTCGTCATGCAGGCCGGTGGCGTTGGCAAAGTGGGTGTTCACCGCGCCGATCTCCTGCACTTTTTCATTCATCAGCTCCACAAAATACTCATCCGCACTGCCGTCGCCCACATAGTCGGCGATCATCATGGTGGCCTCATTGGCCGATTGGAGCATCATGGCATAGAGCAGATCCCGGATGGTCAGCTCCTCCCCGGGCAGAATGCCCCCCCAGGGGCCTCCATCGATGTTGTAGAGATAGTTTTGGATGTACATCTTCAGGTCGGTGGTCTCGGTATCCGGGTCGTCCACCTCCTCCAGGGCCACAATGGCGGTGACAATCTTGGCCAGGGCGGCGGGATACATCCGCTGCTGGGAGTTGCGCTCCCAGACCACCATCCCGGAGTCCAGATTCAACAGGTAGATCCCCTGGGTGCGCAGGTCATCGGCGAAATCGGGCGGATAGCCCGCCACCGACGCGGACAGCCCGGAGCTGGCAGAGGGAGCGGTCTGGGCGGCCTCCTCCTCTTCGCCCTCCTGGCTGGCGCCGAAGGAGGCGCTCTCCTGGGAACTGCCGCTTTCCCCAGAGGAGCCCTCCCCTTGGGAGGACGTGCTGCTCTCCGAGGAGCTGCCCTCCTGGGAGGAGGCCGTGGAGGAGCTCTCCCCCATACTGGAAGCGGCGGAGGACTCCTCCCCACCACCGAAGGGGTTAAAGCCATAGGATGGGACAGCCAGACTGCCGGCCAGCAGCATGGCGGCCAGCAGGATCGCAAACAATTTTTTCATAGAGGGGAGTTCCCTTTCTCCGCTGCCGGGCGGGAGATGGGACAGGCGGCACGGCAAGGAATTGACGCCCATCCGGCGCGGCTTGCAGCCGCGGAAAAAGTATGTTAGAATATTCCCGTATCTTTTCCTAGCATGGACGGGAGCTATTCCAAGTATACCAAATCTTGCCGCAAAAGAAAAGACAATTTTCTGTGAATTCCGACAGGCGGCAGCGAGATTGCGGACAGAGGAGGTGGCGGTTTGCTGTATGTGACAGGGGACACCCATGGGGATTTGGAGCGGTTCAAAACCAAAGAGGCTAAACAGCTGAAAAAAGGGGACATCCTGCTGGTCTGCGGGGATTTCGGCTTTGTGTGGGATGGTTCCCAGCAGGAGCGCAGGCAGCTGCACTGGCTGGGCAGCCGCCGCTACCAGGTCCTGTTTTTGGACGGCACCCACGACAACTTGGACCTGCTGGCACAGTACCCACAGGAACCCCTCTACGGCGGCCTGGCCCGCCGGGTGGACGGAAACTGTTGGTACCTGGAGCGCGGAGAGGTCTATGAGGCCCAGGGGATCCGATTTTTCGTCCTGGGGGGTGGGGAGAGCCAGGATATGGACACCCGTATCCAGGGGGAGACCTGGTGGCCCCAGGAGCTGCCCTCCCCGCAGGAATTGGAGCGGGCCCGGGAAAACCTGCGGGCCTGTGGGGACCAGGTGGACTACCTCTTCACCCATGAGCCCTCCGCCATTGTCAGCCACTTTTTGGAGATGGACGCCACCCATGCCAGCCCCCTCTCCGCCTTTTTGGACAGGGTCTCCCAGGAGGTCTCCTTCACCCGCTGGTATTTTGGCAGCCTCCACCTGGACAAACCCATCCCGCCCCGTCACCAGGCGGTCTACCAGCGGATTCTGCCGGTGGGGCCGAAGCAGCAGGCCCCAGGGCCCCTGGCCCGCCTGTTTGGCGGCCGCCAACCCCGATAAATGGGAAAGGCCGGAGCGCAAACCGGTTGTTTGCGCTCCGGCCTTTTTTGCAGGGCCGCTATCCCCGGCGCTGGGAGAGCACCAGCCCCGCCAAGGTCAGCACGGTGCCCACCGCCAGAAGGGGGGTCACCGCCTCCTTCAGGAATACCGCAGAAAAGAGCACGGTGATCACCGGCATCGCATAGATGTAGACGCTGGTCCGCACCGCCCCCAGCACCTTGACCGCAAAGTTCCAGGTGACAAAACAGAGGGCGGAGGCCCCCAGACCCAGATAGGCCAGGTTGCCCAAGTTGGCCAGGTCGGCAAACCGCTCCAACCCCAGGCGGAAGTCAAACAGAAACAGGGCGGGCACCATAAACAGCAGCCCATAACAGAACACCCGCCGGGTGATGAGGACGGTGGGATAGCCATAGCCGCCAATCTTCCGGGTGAGGATCGCATAGCACGCCCACACCAAAGCGGCCAGCAGGGAGAGCAGATCCCCCAAAGGGTTCAGTTCCAGCTGGGCGCCATTGAAACTGATCAGGCCGATCCCCGCCATGGCCACCAGGAATCCCAGGAAAAACCGCGGGGACAGCCGCTCCTCCCCACGGAAGACCAGAGCGGCCAGGACGGCGGTGAAAAACGGGGCCACCGCCACAATGACCCCCACGTTGGAGGCCAGGGTATAGGTGAGGGCGATGTTCTCCAATAGATAATAGAGACAGACGCCGCACAGACCCGCCAGGGCGAACATCCCCTCCTGTTTCCAGGTGGTCCCCCGCATCCGGCGGGGGTGGGCTACCCACAGGGCCACCAGGCCCAACACAAACCGGAAGAAGAGGATCTCCACCGGTGAAAACGACTCCAGCAGCACCTTGGTGGAGATAAAAGTGGTCCCCCAGATGATGACCGTGACCAGGGCCGCAAGATGCCCCACGCTCTGACGATGTTCCATACGGCGTTCCCTCCCGGTTTTGATCCCCCTGCCGAGGTATTTTTCATTATACCACAAGAAGGCTCAAAATCCTAGGTGCTATGCCCTTTTCTTCCAAGAGAAAACGAGCAACGCCCCTCTGGGAAGGATCCAAAGGGGCGTTGCCCATATCTTGAAAGGAGGTGTGGAAAAGACAAGGGGAAACCGGCCCGCAGGGGTTGAGAAAACCCCTGCGGGCTCCTCTTTTTATCTATCATACCATGGGATTGAAGAGATGTAAAACAAATGGATTTTATGTTTTTCATCAAAAATGCTGATTGAAAAAAGCCGACATCTCCCCCTATAATAAAAAGGAGGAGGTGAAAATATGGAGATTCGGAACCTTTACGCATTTCTGCAGGTTGCTTCTACCCAGAGCTTCACTCGGGCAGCCCAGACATTGGGCTATTCTCAATCCAACATCAGCATGCAGATCCAGCAGCTGGAACGGGAGCTGGGCGCGCCCCTGTTTGACCGGATTGGCCGCCGGGTCTCCTTGACCCACTACGGGCAGGAGCTGTTGCCCTATGCCCAGCGGATTGTCTCCACAGCGGTGGAGATGGAGACCCTCACGCGGCCAGAACACGCCATGGAGGGACTCCTCCGCATCGGGATGGTGGAATCCCTGTTCGAGATCCTCTTCCAGTTGGCGGTGGTCCGCTACCATCGCCGGTTTCCAAGGGTACGGGTGGAGCTGACGGTGGACGGTACCGCTGCCTTGCAAGAACAGCTGCGCCAGAGCCAATTGGACGCCGCCTGTCTGATCGACGACCCCCTGCCCCAATCCCAATGGAACCTGTGGCAGGTGCGGGAGGCCAATATCCTGGTGGTGGCCAATCCCCACCATCCCCTGTCCGAGCGGGAGAAGGTGTCCCTGGAAGAGCTTATGGGGGAGGAGTTCATCCTCATGGAGAGCTCCGCTCCCTATAGCGCCGATTTTCAGCAGACCATGGCTGCCCGAGGATTTCCGGTGGAACCATTTTTGCAGCTTCAGAGCGCGGAGATGGCTCTGCGCCTGGTGGAAAGCGGCCCGTTTCTCTCGGTGCTGCCCGACTACGCCATCCATTGGGCTCGGGAACAGGGACGGGTCAAGGTGCTGCCCGTCCAAGATCTGCAGCTGACCCAACAGGTCCAGATGGTCCTGTGGCGCACCAAGGTGCTCACCCCTCAGATCCAGGGGTTTTTAGAGGAGTTGAGCCGGGGATTGGAGGTACTGCCAGCGCAGGCTTAGATTCCACCCGCGCCCCTGCCCGCTCCAGGATCTCTGACACCACCTGGCTTTTGGCGTCGGCATATTCCTGAACATAGGTCCACCGGCGGGCAGCCAGTTCCTGTTTGACTCTGGCATACCGCCCCCGATCCTCCGGATGGGCCCGCAGCCAGTCTCGAAAAGCCAGCATCCGGTTCGCCTCCGGGCAGCCCCAGCCAAAGATGTGCAAATTCACCACCGGGTCTCCCCCCTTGCACATCCGGTGCTGGAACCAATCGGGCTCCCGCACACGCAGTGGATAGCCCGCCTGCTCCAGGGCGGGCAGGTAGTCGGCCTCTCTGGAGGGGTCGTCCACCAACAGCAGGATATCCAGGATCGGTTTCGCCCATAGGCCGGGAACAGCGGTGGAGCCCACATGCTCCACCATCAGCGCCTTTTCGCCCAGAGCTTTTTGGATTCTCTCCGCCTGGATGGCAAATTGGGCCGGCCAGGCGGGATTGTATGGTTCCAGGCGAATGGTCCCATTGTGGACCGCCACCTCCCCCACCGTTACCTGGCGCAGGTATTCTTCTGACGGCAACAAAACCGCCCCCTCTCCTTGTGGTCCCACCATTGTAGCATGGGAGGCAGCCAAAGGCAAGCCCTCCCCCACCGCCATCCACAGGGTCTTCCCATGGGCGCGGGGGACGCTTTATTTTCATCCGCAGGCCCCTATAGGGGCTTTCACCGAGAACCTCTTCCAGATTGGAGGAACCCCATGTCAGATACTGTCCCTATTTTAGAACAGCTTTTTGCCCTTCGGGACCCGTCCTATCGGGAATTTCATTGTAAACTGGTGCCCACAGTGGATCCAAAGCGGATCATCGGGGTACGGACGCCCCAGCTGCGGGCTTTGGCCCGGTCGCTTTCGGGGACACCCCAGGCCCAAGAATTTTTGGAGGTACTGCCCCACGAATATTATGAGGAAAATAACCTCCATGGGCTGCTCATCTGCGGCCTGCGGGAGTATGACCGGACGGTGGAGGAGCTAAAACGGTTCCTGCCCTGTGTGGACAACTGGGCCACCTGCGACCTGCTGAGTCCCCGGGCTTTTCAGAAGCGGCCGCCTCAGCTGGTGGGGCAGCTGGAGGCCTGGATCGCCTCCTCCCACCCCTATACCATCCGGTTTGGCCTGGGGATGCTCCTGTCCCACTATCTGGACGAGGGATTCTGGCCCGGTTGTCTGGAGCTGGCCGCTGGGGTGCGCAGCCAGGAGTACTATGTAAATATGATGGTGGCCTGGCTGTTCGCCACCGCCCTGGCCAAACAATACGAGGCAACCCTCCCCTATCTGGAGGGACGGCGGCTGGATCCATGGACCCACAACCAGACCATCCAAAAGGCGGTGGAGAGCCGCCGGGTTCCGCCGGCCCATAAGGAATATCTCCGGTCCCTGCGGTGGAAATGAGCTGGCCTTTTGGCGGCGGATATGGTAGAATGAAAAAGATCTAACGAAAAAAGAGGGGCTTTGCCCCTTTGGAGGGATTTTTTTGAGAAGGAACGAGCGAGAAGTCACCGACCAGGCACAGATAGACCGGATCCTGCGGGACTGCGGCTGCTGCCGGCTGGCGTTTTCCACCCAAGGCGCACCCTATTTGGTCCCCCTAAATTTCGGGTTCCAGCGCCGGGAGGGGAAACTCTATCTCTATTTCCATGGCGCCCATCAGGGGCGGAAGGCCCAGTTGGCTGCCCAGCGTCCTCTGGTGGGGTTTGAGCTGGACACCGGGCACCAGCTCCAGCCGGCGCAGGAGGCCTGCGGCTACTCCTACTTTTATGAGAGCATTGTGGGCACCGGCCGTTTGGAGCCGGTGGAGGACCCGGCTGCCAAACGGGAGGCCCTGGGGATCATCATGGCCCACTACACCGGACGGACGGACTGGGCCTTCCCCGAGCAGGCCCTGCAGCAGGTGTCGGTGCTGCGGCTGGAGGTGGAGGAACTCTCCTGCAAGGCCCACCGGCCGGACGGAAGGTAACCTATGGGGATAGGGGCCGCCCGAGCAGGCGGCGTACAGGACCTGACCCAGGGAGTCATCTGGCGGCAGCTGGCCGCCTTTGCTCTCCCTTTTTTGTTCTCCAACCTGCTGCAGCAGTTTTATACCACCGCTGACGCCGCCATTGTGGGGCAGGCGGTGGGAGCGGGGGGCCTGGCTGCCATCGGCTCCTGCGACCGGCTGATCGGGCTGCTCATCAACTTCTTTTTGGGGGTATCCACCGGCGCCAGCATCGCGGTGGCTCAGGCGTTTGGCCGCCGCTCCCAACAGGAGCTGCACCGGGTGGTGCACACCTCAGTGGCGCTGGGGATCCTTTCCGGGTTGGCGCTGACAGTGATCGGCGTCGCCCTCTCCCCCACCCTGCTGCGGATGATGGATACCCCGGAGGACGTCTTCCCTCTGGCGGTGCACTATATCCAGGTCTATTTTTTGGGGATGATCCCCTCCATGGTCTACAATATGGGCAGCGGTATCCTGCGGGCCATGGGCAACTCCCAGAGCGCCCTCTATTATCTGCTGACTGCCGGGATCATCAACATCGGGCTGGACCTGTGGTTTGTGGTGGGGCTGGGCTGGGGCACGGCAGGCGCGGCAGGGGCCACCGCCCTCTCCCAGCTGCTGCCCGCTATTCTGGTGCTGCGCAAGCTCTCCCAGCTGGAGGAGGGGTACCGGTTGCAGCTGCGCCAGATCCGTCTGTGGCGGGAGGAGACGGCCTATATCATCCGGGTTGGAATCCCAGCGGGGCTGCGGATGGTGCTCATCAGTTTTTCCAATGTGATCGTCCAGACCAAGATCAATCAGTTTGGGCTGGAGGCCATGGCGGGGGTCACCCTCTTCTTCCGGCTGGAGGGGTATCTCTATATGACCGTCTCCGCCATCTCCCTGGCCCTCACCAGCTTTTGCGGGCAGAACATCGGCGCGGGCAACCTCTCCCGGCTGCGCCAAGGACAGCGGGTGGCCACCGGCATGGCCTTGGGGATCTCCTCCCTGTTGATCCTGTTGCTGCTGGTGTTCACCGTCCCCATCTGCAGCATCTTCACCCGCGATCCGGGGGCGATCTACTATGCGCGGCTACAGATCCTCTACCTGCTCCCCCTCTACTTCATCTTTACCCTCAACGAGGTGATCAATGGGGCGGTGCTCTCCTCCGGGCGGTCGGTGACCCCCATGGTCATCAGCCTGTTCGGCATGTGTGTGGCCCGCCTGGGGTTCATCTATGCGGGGCTGTGGGTGGTGTGGGATATCCGGGCAATCTATCTCTCCTTCCCCTTCAGCTGGATTGTCACCCACCTGCTGCTCCAGCTCTATTACCACCGAGGTCATTGGGTCCAGGGGCAGCGCCTGAGGGATGCCATTGCCGGGCAATCTGCCGGAAACTGAAAAGGATCCTCCGCCCCCAGCGGCAAATTTCTGTAAAAAAGCCAAGGCGTTTTCCAAACGCCTTGGCTTTTTTTGCTCGGTTGAAAGAGGATGCTCAGGCCTGCCCCTGGACCAGGCTCTGCATATATTGGTGCATCGACTCGGCCACCACCTTGCTGTGGGCCACCGCCTCCACCACGGTGCGGGCGCCGTTCACCACATCCCCCGAGGCGAAAATCCCAGGGCGGGTAGTGTGGCCTGTCTCGTCGGCCACCAGGAGGCCTTTGGCATTGGCCTTGAGTCCCTGGGTGGTGGAGACAATCCGGTTCATGGGGCCCTGGCTGATGGAGATGATGACGCTGTCGCTCTCATAGAGGCGGTTGGAATCCGGCACATCGACAAAGCTGCCGTCCTCCTGTTCGACCACATCCTTGAAGATCACTCCCCGGTCGGTGATCTCCACCGGGGCCTTGTTGTACTCAAATTGCACCCCCTCCAGCTGGGCATAGCTGAACTCGTGGTGGCTGGCGGCCACCTGGCGGGTGATGGAAAAGCAGGTCAGCTCCCGGACCCCCTTGCGGATGGCGGTCCGGGCCACATCCATAGCCGCATTGCCCGCCCCGATGACGATCACCCGGCGGCCCAGCTGGTAGCTGTCCGGGTTGTCCAAATAGTTGATGCCGAAGTGGACATTGCCGAACGTCTCCCCTTTGATGTGCAAAGCGTTGGGCTTCCAGACGCCGGTTCCCACAAAGATGGACTTGTAGCCATCCCGGAACAGGTCATCCACGCCAATGGCACTGCCGATCTGGGTGTTGGGGCGGAATTTGATCCCCTTCTGGTCCAGGTGGCGGCGCTTGAGGTCGTCCAAAACCTCCTTGGGCAGCCGGAAGGCGGGAATCCCATAGCGCAGGACGCCGCCGATCTGATCCCGGTTTTCAAAGATGGTGACATCGTAGCCATAGCGGGCCAGGATGATGGCAATGGTGATGCCGGCGGGACCGGATCCAATGATGGCCGCCTTGATCCCATTGGAGGGGGCGGGCTCCTCGGTGAATTTGCTGGCGTAGAAAGAGGAGATATAGCTTTCGATGGAAGAAAAGTGGACAGCCGCGCCCTTTTTGGCCAGGACGCAGTGCCCTTCGCACTGGTTCTCGTGGTTGCAGATGAGGCTGCAGACGGTGGTGAGGGGGTTGTTCTCAAACAGCAACCGCCCCGCCTCCTCCAGACGGTTCTCCTTCAAAAGGCGGATGACCTCCGGGATGGGGGTGTGAATGGGGCAACCCTTCTGGCATTGGGGAACCTTGCACCCCAGGCAGCGGTTGGCCTCGTCCATGATGTGTAACGCCACGATCTTTTCCTCCCTTTTCCTTGATGGGCCTATTTTACCACAATTTGAGGAGATTGGGGGATAAAACTCCGCGTATTTTTTCGGTATTTTCTATACCCTGGAAAACGGCCAGAAACCTCAAAATCCCCCGCGCATGGCCATGCGCGGGGGATTTGTCACTCCCGCCCGGCCCGGGAAGGGGTCGGGTCCGGAGAGGGAGATCAGCGGCAGCGGCTCAACAGCCGTTCCCAACGGCGGTCTACCTCTTCCTGGTAGGCCTGGATCATCCACTCGTTGCCGGGTTTGAACATGTGGCGGAAACGCCCCTGGGGACGCAGGAACTCCTCCACTGGGAGCTTCTTCTTGGGTTCATAGTTGAGGATCCACTCCTCGCCATCGATCACCTCAAACAGCGGCCAGACGCAGGTCTCCACCGCCAGCTTGCAGATCTCCATCAGCTTCGGCGTGTCATACCGCCAGCCGCGGGGGCAGGGCGCCATGACATTCAGGAAAGCCGGGCCGGGGGTGTAGATCCCGCGGTGGGCCTTCTGGTGCAGATCGGCGAAGTTGCCGAGCATGGTGGTCTGGGCCACATAGGGAATCCGATGGGCGATCACAATCTCCGTGAGATTCTTTTTGTTCTGGGGCTTGCCGGGAATCACCGACCCCGCGGGGGAGGTGGTGGTATCCGCGAAACGGGAGGTGGAGGAGGAACGCTGGATACCGGTGTTCATATACGCCTCGTTGTCATAGCAGACATACATGAAGTCGTGCCCCCGCTCCAGAGCGCCGGACAGGGACTGGAACCCGATATCATAGGTGCCGCCGTCGCCGCCGAAGGCAATACAACGGGCGCCCTCCGGGATCTTCCCCCGGGCGGCCAACGCCTTGCTGGCCGCCTCCACCCCGCTGATGGTGGCGCCGGCATTTTCAAAGGCACTGTGCAGCCAGCTGTCCTCCCAGGTCACATAGGGATAGGGGAAGGTGGACGCCTGCAGGCATCCGGTTGCGGAGACAATCGCCGCCTTATCGCCCTCATCCAGGGCGCGCAGCACCGCACGCACCACCACCGGCGCGCCGCAGCCGGCACACAGGCGGTGGCCGCCTGCGAACCGCTCCTTTTTGCTCATCTCTTCCTTAAAACGGTAACTCATCTCATTCACCCCTCACTGCCAAGTACCGGTAATCGTCCTTCCAGCCGCCGTCCCGCAGATCCTTCTTCAGATCTTCAAACACCTGTTCAATGTGCTCCGGGCGCACATCCCGTCCGCCCAAGCCATAGATGTAGTTGACCAGCAGGGGCCGGCGGTTGCTCTGGGACAGCGCAACACAGACGTCCGCATACACAGGGCCGCCGATGCCGGACATGGGGTCGGATTTATCCAACACCGCCACTGCCTGGGCGCCGCTGAGGGCCTGGGCGATCTCCTCCCGGGGGAAGGGACGGAACATGGTGATCTTCACCAGTCCCACCTTTTCTCCCCGGCTGCGCAGCTCGTCCACTACCGTCTTGGCGGTACCGGCGGAGGAGCCGATGAGCACGATCAGGCGCTCGGCATCCTCGGTGCAGTAGGTTTCAATGACGTCATATTTGCGGCCGCTGATCTGCTCGAATTTGGCCGCCACCTCTTTAAAGACAGGCAGGGCATTGCGCATCGCCTGGGACTGCTGGCGCTTATGCTCCATCAGGTAGGCGGGGGAATCATAGGGGCCGAAGGCCGTGGAGGTGGTGGGGTCCAGCAGCCAGTCCTGGGGCTCATAGGTGCCCACAAACTGGCTTACCACCTCGTCCTCCAACAGTTCGATATTCTCTACCGCATGGCTGGTGATAAATCCATCCTGACAGGCCATCACCGGCAGCTGGACACGGGGGTCCTCGGCCAGCAAAAAGGACATCAGATACTGGTCATAGGCCTCCTGGGCGGTTTCCGCATGCAGCTGAATCCAGCCGCAATCGCTGGCCGCCATGGCGTCGCTGTGGTCGTTGTGGATGTTGATGGGACCGGTCAACGCCCGGGTGATGCAGGCCATCACCACGGGGGCCCGCAGCGAGGCCCCCACTCCAAGCATCTCATACATGAGCGCAAGTCCACAGGAGGAAGTCGCTGTGGAACTGCGGGCACCCGCAATCTCTGCGCCAATGCAGGCGGACATGGCGCTGTGTTCGGATTCCACCGGCACAAACACCGTCTTTACCTTGCCATTGGCCACATATTGGGAAAAATACTGGGGGATTTCCGTGGAAGGGGTGATCGGGAACGCCGCCACAACGTCCAGGTTGGCCTGGCGCATGGCGTTGGCCACCGCTTCATTTCCAGAAAGTCTCTCTTTAATCGCCATCTTCACGCACCCCCTACTTGCTCTCTTTTTCAAAAGTGATCGCGTCAAACGGGCAGACTTCCACACAGACGCCGCAGCCTTTGCAGTGGTCATAGTCGAATTCGCCGCGCTTGCCATCTTTCACTGGAATGGCGGAATCCGGACAAACCGGGGCGCACAGGAGGCACTGTTTGCACTTCTCCATGTGGATCACCGGGCGGTGACTTCTCCAGTCCCCTGTTTTGAACTGCTTGGAGGTGCCGCCCCCCTTGATGGTCCCGGCGGTGGTGATCTCCTGCCAGGTGACGCTCTCGTCCAGGTTCTTTCCGTTGTAGATCATAAACCACGTACCTCCCCCAACGCGCATTTCAGTACTTCCATATTGCCCTGCACCGCCTGGGGCTTGGAGGCGAACTTGTGTTTCAGGGAGGTCTCCATCTTCTCCAGGAAGATCCCTTCATCCATAAACTGGGTCAGCTTCACCACAGCGGCCAGCATCGGCATATTGGGGAAGTATTTTCCCAGAATCCGCTCGGAGATGTTCACCGCGTCGATGGTGCAGACCTTTCCGGTGTAACCGTTGAGCAGCGGCAAAATCTCCGAAATTTCCCGCTGGGTGTTGATCAAAATGCCGCCCTCCGGGCTGAGTCCGGCGGTCACATCCACCGTCCCCAACAGGGTCTCATCCGCCACCGCCACATATTGGGGGGTGTAGATGTTGGAGTGGATCCGAATCGGTTTGTCGCTGATCCGATTATAGGCGGTCACCGGAGCGCCCATGCGCTCCGGCCCGTATTCCGGAAAGCCCTGTACATATTTTCCGGTGAAGAAGGCCACATCCGCCAACAGCAGCGCCGCCGTCTTCACCCCTTGCCCGCCGCGCCCATGCCAGCGGATCTCCAATGTATCCTTTGCCATCTTTTGCTCCATTTCTTTCATCTCGGGTGTCCCTTGTTTAAATCAGGCCCGCATTGCGCAGCGCGTCCCGCATGCGGTTCAGGCCGTCCTCCAGCGTGGCACGGGGGCAGGCGATGTTGATCCGTTCAAAGCCCTCGCCCACTTTGCCAAAGACATACCCCTCGTCCAGCCAGACATGCCCCTCCTTGAGCAGCAGCTCATGGAATTCGCGGCTGTCCACATGGAGCGCCTTAAAGTCCATCCACACCAGATAGGTGGCGTCCGGCTCCATGATCTTGATCTGGGGGATATTTTTCGCCAGGTACTCCCGCAGGAAATCCAAGTTCCCTTTCAAATAGTCCAGCAGCTGATCCAGCCACTCGTCACCCTGGCTGTAGGCGGCCACCAGGCCGGCGATTCCATAGGCGCTGGGGCGCATGATGCCCAGGCTGTCCAGGAAGGTGTCATAGGCCTTTTTGATCTGGGGATTTTTAATCACCAGGCAGGAGGTCTGCAGGCCGGCCAGGTTGAACGTCTTGGAGGGAGCCACACAGATGATGCTGTTGTCCACAATCTCCTCCGGCAGCGTGCCATAGGAGGTGTGTTCGTGCCCGGGCATGACCAGGTCGCAATGGATCTCGTCTGCCACCACCAATACGCCGTTTTCGGTGCAGATGCGGCCCATCCGCTCCAGCTCCTCCCGGGTCCAAATCCGTCCGCCGGGGTTGTGGGGGGAGCAGAGGTAGAACATCTTCACCTGAGGATCTTTGGCGATCTGCTCGAACTTTTCAAAATCGATCTCATAGCGGCCGTCCCGGTAGATCAACTCGTTATAGGCTACCTCGACCCCGTTTTTGCCGCAGGCGCCAAAGAAGGGGTAGTAGACGGGGGCGTGCATCATGATCTTGTCCCCCGGCTTGGTAAAGCCCTTGGCAAAGAAGTGCAGCGCCGGGACAATGCCGGGGCAGTGGGAGATCCACTCCGGCTGGATGGTCCAGCCGTGGCGGCGGCTGAACCATCCGGTAATCGCGTCATAGTAGGACTGCATGGGCACCGAGTAGCCGAAGATCCCATGCTGGGTGCGGGCCATCAGCCCGTCCAGGATGGGCTGGGCCACCCGGAAGTCCATATCCGCCACCCACATGGGCAGCGCGTCCGGGTTGCCGCTGTCCCATTTCAGGCAGCCGGAACCGCGGCGCGGAATGATTTCATCAAAATTGTATTTCATCGTTTTGTCCCCCAATTATTTTTTGAACGCGGGGATGACGCTGTCCAGAATGTAGTGGACGCACAGCTTGACGCCTTTGACGGTGATCGGCTCACACAGGTGCTTGGGGGCGTCCTCCGGGGTGAAGGGGAACGGCCGCAGGCCACGGCAGACCAGGCTGCCCATCTCCTTCTCAAAGGTGCCCGCCCACTTGTTGATGATGGGGACGATCTCCGCCTTGGTCAGGCCGTTCTGGACCGACCAGATGGAGATGAACATGATGCCGCCCTCCAAAATGCCGCACTGAGCGCCATATTTGCCCGCGCCGTGCATGGCAATGGCCGCGTCATAGACCTGCTGCTCCAATTTCACGTCAAAAATCTCACTCAGGAGCTTCAGGGTGCCCACTGCGCAGTTGATCCCGGAGACGTGATAATAGTCATGGACTTCCTTTTCCACATAAGCTTCCCAATTTTCCATCATAAGAACACAACTCCTCCCAAGTAATCTCGAAAAGCGCCTATTTTAGGATTTTTTAAAACGATTGGGGCTGAAAGCGTCAATGTTGAAGTGCGCCTTGCCGTCCACCACCAGTTCCGCGATCAGCACGCCAGTGATTGCGGACAGGGCGATGCCGTCGCCCTCGTGGCCGGCGGCCATAAAGAATCCGGGAACCCCGTCCACCGGTCCAATGATGGGCATGTTGTCGGGCACATAGGGACGGAAGCCGGAGAAGGTCCGGATGAAGTGCAGGTTGCGCAGGGTGGGGATGTGGCGGCAGGCAATGTCCAGGATCCCCTCGATGCCCTCCAGGGTGGTGGACTTGTCGTAACCGGCAAACTCACGGGTAAAGCCGATGATGATGGTGCCGTCCTTAGTCTGCTCGATGCAGTAGCCGATGCCCAAACGCTTCACACGCTCGTCGGTGATCAGCTCCGGATGGTGCTTGATGATCATGTACATACCGGTCTGCATGGTGGTATGGATCAGGGGGGCCACCGGCTCAGAGATGATCAACTGGCCACGGCGGGGACGGATATCAAAGTCACAGCCCGCCATTTTGGCGATCTGGCCGCCCCAGCAGCCGGCCGCATCCACCACGATATCCGCATAGTAATCGCCACGGGTGGTGTGCACGCCCACCACCTGGGGACCATCCATAATCATACCGGTCACTTCGGTGTGCAACAGCTCCTCAGCACCCAGACGACGGGCGTTGCGCATATAGGCATACACCGTCTTAAAGGGGTTGACCTGACCTGCGGAGGGACAATAGAGGGCGCCGGTGAGGTTGACCGAGAGGGCGGGCTCGATCTTGCGGGCCTCCTCAATGGGCAGCATCTCCACTTCCAGGCCGCCGGCGCGCAGCTTTTCCGAGTTGGCGCTGCACAGGTCATATTCCATCTGGTTCTGGCAGACCTGCAGGCCGCCGCAGTGGTCCTCAAACTCCAGCTCCTCATTCAGTTCCTTCTCCAGGGTCCGCCAAACTTCCTGGCTGCGCAGGCACAGGTCCAGGTGGAAGCCCGGGGCCTTGGTATGTGGGGTAATATAGGCGTCGCAGGCGCCGGTGGTGCCCGCGCAGAGGTCGCCCTTCTCGATCATCAGGACCTTTTTGCCCCGCTTGCTCAACTGATAGGTGACGGCGCTCCCGATGATGCCGCCGCCTACAACGATGACGTCCGCGTTTTTCTTATTCATCTGCGTCTTCCTCCATAACTCCGATGCGTACCGGCCGGACCGGAGGCCGGAAGGTGGGCGGTACAATATCGGCGGGCTTTTGACCGGTCTTCTCCGCGATAATCTTCATCACCAGCCGCTGGCAGGTCTTGCCTTGGCAGAGGCCCATCCCAGCCCGGGTGCGCTTCTTCACGCCCTCCACCGTGGTGGCGCCGTCTTCGATGGCCGCTTCAATTTCCCCGCGGGTGACTTCTTGACACCGGCAGATGATCTCATCCTTATTATCCAAACCAGACAACTCCCTTCTCTTTACGCTCTGGGCAGGCGCTTCATGCTGCGGACTTCGTTGGCGAACTGCTTGGGCACAGCCAGCTTCACCACACGGGTGTTCACAAAGTTCGCGGCGGAACGAACACGAACAACGGTGCCTTTGCAGACCACTTCGCCGCAGCGGTTCACCGCATCCACCACCATGCCCTTTTCAGGCAGAGGCAGATACTCATAGGGGAACTCCACGCCAGCCTCGGTCTCGCTGTAGTTCATATCCACTGTAAAGATTGCCAGGCCCGGGCAAGCGGCCACGCAGGTGCCGCAACCGGTGCATTTTTCCACGTCCAGCACCGGCAGGTTGGTGATGGAATCCCCCACTGTGATCGCCCCAAACGGGCAAGCAGCCTCACAGGGGTTACAGGGGATGTGCTGCACGCACTCAATGACCGCCACCGGCCCCTTGGCCAGACGGGCCGCGCTGGGGACGCCCGGCGCGTTCGCCAGCTCCTCGGGGGACGGACAACCAGTATAAACAACGCCCTTATTCTCCATCTTTCACACCGATCCCTTTCTGGTAATTGTGGAACGCAGCCACCTGTTCCGCCTTCGCGGTCCGTCTGCGCTCGCCAAATTCTCCCGACCGCAGCATAGCCATCCGGTTGAGGAAGGCGGCCTCCTTCTCCTTGGCGGCGGCCTCATCGATATAGCCCAACGCACAGGCGGCGGACAGACCGGCCAGGTTGCCCTCCTCCATGGCGGTGGAAGCTTCCTCCACGCCGGTGATGTCTCCGGCCACATAGACGCCGGGCACCGTGGTCTCCATATGCTCGTCATGCATGGGCACATGGCCGCCCAAAGCGGGGATAAATGCCATCTGGCAGCCCGCCATATACGCCAGCTCGGTCATGGGGTTGAGGCCCACGGCCAGGCAGATGGTGTCGCACTTCACATCCTGCTCGCTGCCCGGGATGGGGTTCCAGTGGTCGTCCAGCTGGGCGATGATGGCGCCCTCCACCTCGTTTTCCCCATAGGCCTTCAGGATGGTGTGGCTCACCAGGATGGGGACGCCCGCCCGGCGGATCTTGCCGGCATGGACCCCGTAGCCGCCGATCTTGGGAGCGCCCTCTACAATGGCCAGCACGTCCGCGCCCGCCTGCATCAGCTGGTAGGAGACGATGAGGCCCACGTTTCCGGAACCCACCATGATGATCTTCTCGCCGGGAAGCACCCGGTTGACGTTGATCATGGTCTGGGCCGCGCCGGCGCCCATGACGCCCGGCAGGGTGCTGCCCGGGAAGGCCATGTAGTTCTCTTTGGCACCGCCCGCTAAGATGATCTTCTTGGCTTTCACCGCGTAATGGGTCTCGTGGTGGGGCTCGCCCTCCACAATGCCCAGGGTGTTGCCGTCAAAAATGCCGTAGGCCACACTGTTCAGGTGGACCTCGGCCCCACAGTTCTCCACCTCCTGGAGCAGCTGCTCGCCGATGAGGAAGCCACGGGTTCCGGCCCGGTGCTCTCTGGAACCGAAGAACTTATGAATCTGCTTGAAGAGCTGGCCGCCAGCCTTGTGGTTCTCGTCGAAAACCATCACCTTGGCGCCGGTGTTTGCAGCCTGGATGGCCGCGCAGAGGCCGGCGGAGCCCGCGCCTACAATTGCAATATCCGTGTTAATCTGTTTCATTTCACCACTACCTCGTTTTTCCCGTATCCGTCCTGACTTTCTACCTTCATGCCGTCCTTTACATAGGTCACGCAGGTGCGCGTGTTCGGGTGGCCGTCCACCGTCATCATGCAGTCGGTGCAGCGGCCGATGGCACAGAAGATGCCCCGGGGCTCGTGGAGCTTCACCGTTTTACGGAAGGCGCGGATTCCCGCATTCATCAGCGCCGCCGCGATCGGCTCGCCCTCCACCGCCTCCAGCGGCTGGCCGTTGTAGTAGATCGTGACCTTCTTCTGGTCGGGCTGCGCCGGCAGTATGGGATGCTCGACGACCCTTCTTGTTTTTTCCGCCATAGAAAAAGAACCTCCATCCTTTCAAAATAAAGGCAAAAGCCGCGCCCGTCAGGCAGTTAAAATCCCACGGGCGCGGCTGGTCTAATTAGAGATAGCCTGTGTAGCCGGGAGTGACGATAGCTTCGTGGACATATTTGATCAAATTGATGATATCAAATACCGGTAGGCCGGTGGCCTGCTGGAGAACCTTGGTGAAGGGGGGCATATTGGTGCACTCCAACACGATGGCGCCCACGTCCGGATGCTCGGTGAGCATCTTCTGCGCAACCTTTACCATCTCCTTCTCCGCCAGGTCCAAATCGATATGATCGATGCCGTTGAAGAAGGTCTGCCCGAACTCGGTGTCCTCAATGCCGTAGACCACCTTGTCCACATGGCTGATGCCCACCCCCGCGAAGTGCTTCTCCCCCAGGGAGGAAGCCTTAGCAGTGATGATGCCCACCTTTTTGCCGGGGGCCAGCATGGCGCTCACCAGCTGCACCTGCAGCAGGCTGGAGGAGATCACCGGGATGTTCACCGAGGCGGCGATCTCCTTTTGGAAGATGGCCATAAAACCGCAGGAGGTGACGATGCATTTGCACCCCTCCGCCTCCAGCTCCTGGGCCGCTTTACAGAACGGCTGGATCAGAGCGGGGTCCTGTTTGAGCACCACCGTCTCGGAATTGGCCTCTTTGACGGTGCGGAAGGCCACGGGGAACGGGAAGCTGGTGGCGTTGCCCACATCCCCCGGCACGCGGGGGAAGTGGGTGTCCAACATCAGGATGCCGATCTTCTGGCCATAGGTGGTCGTATTGCCGTATACAATCGCCATAGTATGTACTCGCTCCTTCTGTCGTCGTTATGGGTTGATTGCGCAATTAAGCGAACGGGAAGAACAGCAGCAGGACGCCGAAGCCATAGAGGAACAGGAAGCCAGGCAGGGACTTCATCATAGATTTCACATAGTCGCACTTGCGGCCGATGATGCCCGCGACCAGAGGAGCAACCACGATGGTGCACAGGTCGGTGGGCGGGAACGCCTGGGCGCCCATGGCGATGTGGGAGCCGGCCAGGGCCACAGACTCCGGAGTCATGCCGGTGGCGATCAGGGCGGGGCCAAAGAAGGAGAGCACCACGTTCTGCACGGTGGACTGGCTGCCGGTGATCATGCCCATCAGGCCCATGGCGGCGGAACCGCCGAGCTTCAGGACGTTCACGTTCAGGGTCAGGGCCCACTCGGCCACCTTGTCAATCAGGCCGCCGGCGTAGAAGCCGCCCAGCATCAGGGCGCAGCAGGCATGGACAGCGCCGCAGGGGAGGTATTTCTTCCAGCTCTCCACAATGATCCGCTTGACGCCATACTCACGGGTCTTCTTATAGAAGAAGGTGATGATGGTGACGGTGATCAGGGTGAGCACGATGGAGTTGCTCAGGCCGCTGATGAACGGGATGCCGGAGACCAGGTTGATCAGCCAGCCCCAGATCCAGTTCAGAACGTTGGTATCAACAGTGGCATTCCAGGGACCATAGATCAAAATCATGATGGCCAAAAGGACCATCATGGGGATCAAGGTGGTCCAGCCTCTGGCCAGGATGGTGCCAGCCTTCTCCTTGGGGATCAGCTCTTCGGGCAGGGATTTGACCTTAATCCAGCGGAAGGTGTAGAACGCAATGATGACCACACAGCAGAAAGGCACGGTGAGGAACGCCCATTTGATGACGGTGTCATAGTCCGCGCCGCACAGGGAGGACGCCAGCACAATGCCGTTGGTCATAGGCGGACATAGAGAGCCCAACAGGCCGCCCAATACTAGAGAAGCGGAGACCTGTTCCGGTTCCATCCCCAGGTCGATGAGGGGGCCGACGCAGAGCACGCCCACCACGGTAGCGGCGGAGAGGCCCTCGCCCAGCAGGGAGCCGAAGATAATGAGACAGACCATTGCAGCCACATACAGGCCCTTGGGGGAATGGCCGAACGCCGAACGGGCGGCACCCAAAACCACGTCCATGGTGCCCATAGCGCTCTGGGTCTCAGCGTACATGGTGCCGATGATGGCAATCAGGATAACCCAGGACAGGCGGTCCAGGCCGTCGATATAAGCCGTGACCCAGTCCATGGGATTGTAGATGCCGCTCATCAGCAGGGACAGGGCACCAGCAAGCAACAGGCCCCAGTGGACTTTACCGCCGATCAGAGGAATCTGTTTAATACAGACGACCGCCAGCATGACTGCAATTGGGACGATGACAGCTACCATAGTTTTACCTCTTTTCTCGCCTTAGATTTTTGTCACACTTTCTTACAGGGGAAACTAGGGTTTGCGCGCTCTATGTCAATCCACCGAATCCGCGTAGTCGCCCAGAGGTTTGTAATAGGGCGGCCATTTGGGCTCGTTGGTCAGGCCCGCGATGGGGGTGGGGATCCGGGCTACGCCGCTCTTATGGGTGGCCACCAGGCCCTCCACAAACGAGTCGATCTTGCAGGCGGGCAGCGCGAACGCCATCTCGTCGTCCTGGGTCAGGGCGAACACCTTTTCGCCGCCGCCAGGGATAACCACGTTGTATTTCTGCTGGGAATAGGGGACGGTGATCTCGCCGCCGCAGGCGCCGCGGCCGGCGAACCGGGACTCAATGTAGCCGCCTTCGTTGTAGAGGGCGCCCTGGACCATCCGGGTGATCTGGGCGGGGTTGGCGTAGATGACCACCACGTCCGGATCAAAGTCCGCCCTGTGCAGGGGAGCCAGGATGACCGTGCCGGTGTCGGCCTTCTCCATCTTGGGGGTGGTCTCCTGGGTGCGTTTGGCGGCGTCCATGTTGCAGGCGTAGAGCGGATAGACCACGCTGCCGTCCTTCACAAAGTCCGGCTCCTCCACAAAGCCCAGGATCACCTGCGCCAGCGGGCAGGACTGGTCCTCTTTGTGGAAGATCAGGGTGGTGCCGTGCTTGCGGCACATGGTCATGCCCTGGCAGATGGCGATCCGCCCGCCCAGGTTCTTGGTGGGGATCTTGGCACGCATCTCCGGGACGGGTTCACCCTTTTTCAGGATCTTCACCGCCACCGGGAAGGTTGCGGTCCGCAGATACTCGCTGATGACCGCGTTTAACTTCTGGTTTTGTTCCAGCATCTCCCAAATTCCTCCTCGTTTCAAAATGACTTCTTTTCAAACGGACGGTCCCACGCCCGCTTTGGGCTATAAAAATAGTTCCGGCTCCTTCCGGCATGTACACGCCTGCTCCAGCTCCACTTTGTGGCGCAGGTAGTCCGGGTCGTCGATATACCGCGCGCCCACCGGACATCTTTTGATACACGCCCCGCATTTGATGCAGATGCCAACCGTCTGGGCGTCCTGGATGGAACCCATGGGGCAGACCTTTTGGCACAGGCCGCAGTGGGTGCAGCCGGGGCCGGTCTTCGGCTTGATCCTGCGGAAGTCCACCGGCTGCCCGCCGGCGTCCCGCGGCATGTAGTAGGGCCGGTAGGGGAACCGCCCCTTCACCTGTGTGGTCCGCTTCCCTCCTTCCCGCAGCTTTTGGGCCACCGCCCGGCCGAACCGGCCTGCCAGCAGCAGGTCCTGGCCGTCTGGCCGCCCCGCCGCCAACACCCGGGAGAAGGAATGCTCCCCAATGAAGGCGGCGCCGGACACCGGCGAAAAACCGGCGCCCTGCAACAAATCCCACAGCTCCAACAGCGCATCGTCATATCCGCGGTTTCCATACACCACAACGGGCACGGCCGTGGCGCCGTTGCCCTGTAGGGTTTGCAGCTCCCGGCGCAACAGATTTGGTACGCGTCCTGCATACACAGGAACACCAAATACCACAAGTTGTCCTTCATTGAAGGGCAATATCCGTTTCCGGTCCGGCAAAAGGGTATAGGGAACCTCCCACAGCGGAAGGGAGAGCCCCTCCGCTGCGGCTCTGGCCACGGTATCGACGACTTTTTTTGTCGTCCCTGTGGGGCTGAACGCAGTTGCGATCACTTCCCCAAAGGCTTGCACGAACTCACCCGACTTCGTTGGCCTTCTGGGCTTTATAGGCCTTCAAGGCATCCACCAGCTTGGGCAGGATGACGTTCAGGTCACCCACGATGCCCAGGTCGGCCACCCCAAAGATGGGGGCAGTCTCGTTCTTATTGATGGCGATGATCAGATCGGACTCCTCCATACCGGCCAGGTGCTGGATCTGTCCGGAGATGCCGCAGGCCAGGTACAGGTTGGGGCGGACGGTCTTACCGGTCTGGCCCACCTGGCGCTCGCTCTCAATCCATCCATTCTCCACGCAGACACGGGAGGAGGAAATCTCCCCGCCCAATTCATCCGCCACCCGGCGCAGCAGCTGGAAGCCCTCGGGGCCGCCGATGCCGCGGCCGCCGGAGACCAGGATCTTGGCCTCGGTGATGTCCACGATCTTGCGGGTCTCCTTGTGCATCTCCACAATCTTGACGTTCTGATCCTCCGGGGAGAACGCCACCGGCACCCGGGTCACGCTGCCGGTCCGGGCGGGATCCTTGGGCAGAGCCACCATGATGCCGGGGCGGACGGTGGCCATCTGGGGCCGGTAGTCCTTACAGACGATGGTGGCCATCAGGTTGCCGCCAAAGGCCGGACGGGTCATCAGGAGCAGTTTGCTCTCCTCGTCGATCTCCAGGCCGGTGCAGTCGGCGGTCAAGCCGGTGTGGACACGGCCGGCCACACGGGGGGCCAGGTCACGGCCCTGGGAGGTGGCGCCAAACAGGAAGATCTCCGGCTCGTAATTCTTGATGATCTGGGTCAGCGCCTTGGTGTAGGGCTCGGTGGTATACTCCTTCAGCAGGGGCTCATCCACCACCAGCACCTCGTCCGCGCCATGCTGGATCAAAGTCTGTCCCAGCGGCTCCACGTCGCTGCCCATCAGGACGCCCACCACCTGGGCGTCCAGGCTCTGGGCCAGGCGCTTGGCCTCGCCGATCAGTTCCAGGCCCACCCGTTGGAGGGTCCCATCCCGCTGTTCCACATATACAAAGATATTTTTGCCCATCACTGTCCCCTCCTCAAATCACGTGCTTTTCAATGAGTTTCTCCATGATCGCCTTTACGGCCTCATCCGGAGAGACGTTCAGCACCGTACCGGTGCCCTTCGCCTGTTTGGCGAACGACTGGCGCACATTGGTGGGGCTCCCCTTCAGGCCGATGTGCTCGGGGACCAGCTTATCCTTCAGATCCTCAAAGCCCAGAACGGTGATCTCCTTCTGATAGGCGTCCACAATGCCGCCGACAGTCATGTAACGGGGTTTCCCAAACTCCGACAGCACGGTGATCAGACAGGGGGTCTGGGTCTGCATCAGGTAGTAGCGGTCCTCAATCTGGCGTTTCACGGTGACGGTGTTGCCCTCCACCTGAATGCCAGTGGCATAGCTGACCTGGGGGATCTTCAGCTGTTCAGCCAGCTGAGGGCCCACCTGGGCGGTGTCGCCGTCGATGGCCTGGCGGCCGGCAAAGACAATGTCATAGCCGATATGGCGCAGGCCGGCGGCCAAAATGTGGGCGGTGGCATAGGTATCGGAGCCGCCGAAGTTCCGGTCGGAGAGAAGCACCGCGTTGTCGCAGCCCATGGCCAGGGCTTCCCGCAGAGCAACATCCGCCTGGGGCGGGCCCATGCAGACCACCGTCACATTGCCGCCCACCTTCTCCTTGAGCTCCAGGGCGGCCTCCAGCGCGGCCTTGTCGTCCGGGTTGATGATGCTGGGCACGCCGTCCCGAATCAGCGTGTTGGTTTTGGGGTCCAGCTTCACTTCCGTGGTATCGGGAACTTGTTTGATGCAAACAACAATTTCCATCTTGTATCTCCTTCTCTCGCTCTCTGACGGTGGTTATTTCACTTTCATGGCGCCGGAAATGATCATCTTCATCGCCTCGGAAGTGCCCTCATAGATCTCCGTAATCTTGGCATCGCGGAACGCCCGCTCCACGGGGTACTCTCTGGAGTAGCCGTAGCCGCCGAACAGCTGGACACACTCACGGGTCACGTCGTTGGCCACCTCGGAGGCGTAGAGCTTGCACATGGCAGCCAGAGGCGCGTAATTCTGGTGCAGGTCCTTGGCGCGGGCCGCTCTCCAAACCATCAGGCGGGCGGCGTCCACTTTGGTCTGCATCTCCGCCAGCTTGAACTGGGTGTTTTGGAACTGGGAGATCCGCTTGCCAAACTGTTTGCGCTCTTTGACATACTTCATGGTCTCGTTGATGGCCCCCTGGGCAATTCCCACCGCCTGGGCGCCGATGCCAATCCGTCCGCCGCCCAAAGCGGTCATCGCGATCTTGTAGCCCTGGCCCTCGCGGCCCAGCATCTGGCTCTTGTGTACCCGGACGTTCTGGATGGCAACCTCACAGTTGGAGGCGGCGCGGATGCCGCAGCGGGGGATGTTGCGGCCCACCGACAGCCCCTCGGTGCCCCGCTCCACAATGAAGGCGGACATGCCCTTGGGGCCCAGGGTCTTGTCGGTCAGCGCGAAGACCACAAAGGTATCCGCAAAGCCGGAGTTGGTGGTGAACACCTTGGAGCCGTTGAGGATATAATAATCGCCGTCCTTGGTGGCCTCTGTCTGGACACCGGAGGCATCGGTGCCAGCGTTGGGCTCGGTGAGGCTGTAGCAGCCGATCTTCTCTCCGCTGACCAACGGACGCAGGTATTTTTGTTTTTGCTCCTCCGAACCGAACTCGTTGATGCAGGCGCAGCACAGGGAGGTGTGAACCGAAATGGTGATACCGGTGCTGGCATCCACCTTGGAAACCTCTTCCATGCAGAGGGTGTAGGTCAAAACGTCCGCGCCGGCACCGCCATAGTCACGGCTATAGGGGATGCCGAAGAAACCAGCCTTCTGCATCTTCTGGACCAGCTCCATGGAATACTCCTCCGCCTCGTCCATGTCCCGGGAAAGGGGCTTGATCTCGGTTTCGGCAAATTTCCGGAACAGTTCCTGCTGCAGCAGCTGTTCTTTTGTCAGCGCAAAGTCGATCATCTTGCTTCCTCCTTATTTTTCCAATTAATTGAACTACAAATATTTAGCTAGCAAAATATTTAGTTAAAAAGCAGACACTCGCTCCAACCTTTTTCGAATGTCCGCTTCCTCTCTATATATATTCAAAATTTTAGCATGCTAAATATTTTTCAATAAAAAAATTAGCCTTAACGCTAGTTCTATACTAAGACGAAAAGGCTAATTTGTCAATAGATATTATAGATCTCGACAGAAAATTGTAGAATCCGACGATGCTCTTCCCTGTGTTCCTATTTAATCTGCCCAAAGAATCTTCATCTTCACCAAAAATCACCGGCAGGGTTTATTAAAGTTTTTTCCACGCGATCTCTCTCAACTGCTGCTTCAGAGTGGATACTTCCGATGCGGAGAGGCCCTCCAGAACCAGATCGTTCATCTTGCGGACAATCCGGGCCATCGGTGCGCGCAACTGCTCCCCCTTCTCCTGGAGCACAACCAAAATCTCCCGGCGGTCGTCCATGTTGATCAGGCGGTCAATGAGCCCCTTCTTCTGCATCCGCTCCAGGGTGCCGGAGATGGTGGAGGTCTCCAGCCCCAGGCGGTCTGCGATCATTTTGGGGGTGCAGCTGCCCTCGTTGTTCCAAAGCACCTGCATCACCGCATATTGGGAGGGGGTGATGTCGTAATCGGTGAGTTCGCGGGCCAAATACTGGTTCACATTGTGCTGTGCGGTGGTGAGCAGATAGTTGATGCATTCCTCCAGTCGCATCTGAGGGAACATCTCCTCCTGCTCCGCTTGGTTTTTTTGTGCACGATCCGAACTGACCATATCCTTTTCCTTTCTCAGCTCTGCCCCGCGGCCACTTTGGAAGAGGGCAGCGCGGGGCTCCTGCATTCATTCCAGCGCGGAGTCCCGGCGCCGTATCCCCTCCGCCAGAAATCAGCCCCGGTTTTGCAGGAGGCCTATCGGATATCAGTACGGATCAAGGGGATGTCATCCTATGGGGATGGCTTAGGAGCCATCCCCATAGGATTTGCGCGGCCGCCGCGCATCATCTGCTTTCGTCTACGAAACTGCCACTTGTAAGTGAAAGGGGTATTGCCATCTTTTTTGAATCCGAAATATCGGATGCATTATTATTATAAAGGAGGAAAGTTGTCGTGTCAACCAATTCGTTCTCTCTGTTTTCTCCAGTTTTCCCAAGGGAATTTTGTAGAAAACCGAAATTGCGGGGGAAAAATGAAATGTAATATCTTTGTAAAATCAGCTGGACTCCTTGTGTAAAATGTAAAATTCAGGTATAATAAAGGGGCAAATTGAAAATTTTGTGTAAAGAAAAAGAAACGGAAGAGAAAACGAAATAGGAGGGCTGCAATTTGCAAATTACAGACATCCTCAACCTCATGGGCGGACTCGCGCTTTTCCTCTATGGCATGCAGATGATGGGCTCCGGCCTGGAGGCCGCGGCAGGCAACAAGATGAAACGGATTTTGGAGCGGCTGACCACCAACCGCTTTATGGGAGTGGCTGTGGGCGCCGGGATCACTGCGGTGATCCAATCCTCCTCCGCTACCACCGTTATGGTAGTGGGTTTTGTCAACTCAGGCATGATGACCCTGCAGCAGGCGGTCTGGGTCATCATGGGTGCCAACATCGGCACCACCATCACCGCCCAGCTGATTGTGCTGGACATTGGCGCTTTGGCCCCGTTCATCGCCTTCTGTGGCGTGGCCGTCATCATGTTCATCAAGAGTGCCATCTGGCGCCATTATGGCCAGATCATCGCTGGACTGGGAATCCTGTTTATCGGTATGAACACCATGAGCACTTCCATGGAGCCGCTGCAAAATTCGGAGGCGTTCGTCAACCTGATGGTGCGGTTCCAAAACCCCCTGCTGGGCATTTTAGCAGGCATGATCTTCACCGCCATTATCCAGTCCTCCTCCGCCTCGGTGGGCATCCTGCAGACCCTGGCTACCAGCGGTTTGATCACGCTGCCCAGCGCAGTCTATGTACTGTTCGGCCAGAACATCGGTACCTGCATCACCGCCGTGCTGGCGGCCATTGGCACCAGCCGCAACGCCAAACGCACCACCATCATCCATCTGATGTTCAACATCATCGGCACCTGTGTGTTCACCATACTGTGCATGACCACCCCTCTCACCAGCTGGATGATGTCCTTTACCGACAATCCCTCTGCCCAAATTGCCAATATGCATACCTTGTTTAATGTCACCACCACCATCCTTCTGCTGCCCTTGGGCACCAAATTGACCAAGCTGGCCATGAGGATCCTTCCGGACCGGCCGGATGAGCACCAGGACGAACTGCGGTTGGTGTATATCAAGCCCATCGATACAGCGGTGGAATACCATGTGGGCACCTCGGCCATCATCCTCAACGGCATCACCAAGGAGCTGGGCCGGATGATCGATATGGCCCGTTCCAACATCCAGTTGAGCTTCCAGGCGGTGCTGGATGGCAAGAGCCAGGCACTGCCGAGAGTGGAACAGACGGAGGAGTATATCGACTATCTGAACAAGGAGATCTCCAAATATATCACCAGCGTCATGGTCTATGAGGGCAATAAACAGGATTCCGCGTTGGTCAGCGCCCTGTTCAAGGTCTCCAGCAACGTGGAGCGGATCGGTGACCACGCCATGAACATCTGTGAATACACCAAGCGGATGGAGGAAAAGGAGTTGCAATTCTCCTCTGCCGCCCGCCAGGAGATCCAGTCCATGAGCCAGATCTGTTTGGAGGCGATGGATCTGATCAAAGGGCTGGAGGGGATGACGGTGGACCGTCTCTCTGAAATCTCCGCTCTGGAACAAAAGGTGGACGACATGACCGAACTCTACCGCAACAACCAGATGAAGCGCCTCCAGGAGGGCACCTGTTCCGATGAGGGCTGCATTCTCTACTCCGAGATGCTCACCGACTTTGAGCGGATCGGGGATCACATCCTCAATGTGGGCCAGGAGCTGGCCACAGCCAAAATGCACAATCCCCCCACAAATTGACAGAAAAAAAAGATCGGCTGCATACGCAGCCGATCTTTTTTTGAACGTTAGCTGTAGAGGGCCTGTCCCTCCGGCATGGCCGCCCGCTTTTTCATCAGGCGGGGGAATATCAGCAGAAAGACGGTGGTGGAGGCGATTCCTCCCACCAGGTCCGCAATGGGCTCCGCAAAGAACGCGTTTTGCGCTGGACCGACCTGAGCCAGCACCAGGATCATCACAAACAGCACCCCTTTTCGGAACAGGGAGAGGGAAACCGCCGCCCGAGGCACCCCCAATGCGGTGAGTCCGTCCACCAGAGTATACTGGAAGGCCATGGGGATTACACAGGCGGTATAGGCCCGGATTCCCCAGGCGGACAGCTCCAGATAGGTGGGGTCGCTGGTGAAAATACGGGCGAACTGCTGGGGGAACAGGTGGACCGCCAGGCACATGATTGCTCCAAACAGCACCGCCATGGCCAGGATCACCTTCTCCCCCTGTTTGATCCGGTCCAGCTTTTTGGCGCCATAGTTAAAGCTCAGGATTGCCTGGGTGCCGCTGGTGATCCCCAACATGGGCATGGAGATCAGTTGCATACAACTCATGACAATGGTGGCGCAGGTGACCAGCAGGTCCCCCTCGCCGGGGCCGCCGAACCGCTGCAGGCAGCTGTTGAGGGCGATGAGCACCACACTGTCGGTGGCGTTGATCAAAAATGGGGAGAGGCCGAATAGCAGCACCTTTTTCATAATCCGCCACTGGTATCCGCCGAAGTGGATCCGCACTCGCACGCCTTTGGAGAACAGCACCCACAGCACAAACAGGCAGGAGCAGGCCTGGGAGATGACGGTTGCAATGGCGGCCCCCGCCACCCCCATGTGGAATCCAAAAATAAAGATGGGGTCCAGCACAATGTTCATAGCGGCGCCAATGAGCACTGTGATCATTCCCAGGGTGGAGTAACCCTGGCAGGTGATGAACAGGTTGAGCCCGGTGGCCAAAATGGCAAACACCGAACCGGAGGCATAGATGGTCAAATAGGTGTTGGCATAGGGGTAGGTGGCTTCGCTGGCCCCAAAGGCCATAAGCAACGGCTGCTTAAAGGCCAGGAACACCCCGGTGAGCACCACCGACAGGACCCCCAGCATCACCGTACAGTTGGCCAGGATCCGTTCCGCCCCCTCCTGGTTGTCCTCCCCCATCCGGATGGCCATGAGGGGCGCGCCGCCCAGGCCCACCAGGAACGCAAAGGAGGAGATCAGCGTCACAATGGGGCCACAGACCCCCGCCCCAGCCAGGGCCACACCGCCGATCTCGGGGATGTTTCCGATAAAGATCCTGTCCACAATGCTGTAGAGCACGTTCACCAGCTGGGCCAGCATGGTGGGGATAGCCAGCCGCAGCACCAAAGTTAAAATTTTATCCTCACCCAGGTTGTTCTCCCTGCGCATAGAGTTCTCTTCTCCTCAATCCTCAATTTCGGGGCAATCCCCCGGACAGGGGAAAACCGCCGGAACCTCCCTCCGGCGGTTTTCCTTTGGTGTAATCCCCGCAGCCGTTTTTAGCAGCAGCAGTTGGCGTGGCGCCCCAGGGCATCCGCCGCCATAATCGCCGCATAGACGCTCTCCGGGTCCACCGGGAAGGGCATATTGTGCAGTGTGTCGGTGTCGGCGCAGGCCAGCCGCGCAACCTCCATCAGCTGGGCGGGGTCGGGCTCCTGGATTCCCAGATCCGCCAGAGTGGTGGGCAAGCCCACCTCCTGGCAGAAGCCCACGACCTCCTCCAGCTCCTCGTTGTCCGCATTCTCCAGCACCAGCTGAACCAGGGTGCCGAAGGCCACCTTCTCCCCGTGGTAGAGGTCGTGGGTCTGGGGGGCGGCGGTGAGGCCGTTGTGGATGGCGTGGGCGCCGGCCAAACCGCCCGACTCAAATCCTACACCGGACAGATAGGTGTTGGCCTCCACAATGTTTTCCACCGCGGGGGTGCAGACCTTCTGCTCCACCGCCAGCTTGGCCTTCACACCATCCGCCATCAACGTCTCATAGCACAGGCGGGCCAGTTCCATAGCAGCCAAGGTCACCTTTCCGCCCACACAGTTGGTGGCGCCGGAACGCCGGCAGGCCCGGGCCTCAAAGTAGGTGGCCAAGGCGTCCCCCATCCCTGCAACCAACAGGCGGGCGGGCGCTGCGCTGACAATCTGGGTATCCACCAGCACCAGGTTGGGGTTGGAGGGCAGGAACAGATAGCGGTCAAACACCCCGTCCTGGGTGTAGATCACCGATAGGGCGCTGCAGGGGGCGTCGGTGGAGGCAATGGTGGGGACAATCACCACCGGCACCTGGGCATAGTGGGCCACTGCCTTGGCGGTGTCGTGGATCTTGCCGCCGCCGACACCGGCCAGCACATCACAACCGGAGGCCCGGAACGCCTCCAGCACCCGCTGGATCTCCGGATCGCAGCACTCCCCCCGGAACTCCTCATAGACCAGGTCCACCCCGTGGGCTCTGCTGCTCCGCTCCAACTGGGCCTCCACCCGCTTTTTGCCCGAGCCGCTGGCCAGAACAAACAGCTTGCTGCCCAGACGTTTTACATGTTCACACAGATTGTCCAATTCCCCCCGTCCTTGGATGTAGCGGGAGGGGCTGGCGATGATTTTTGCCATACAAATCAGCTCCTTTGCTTTTCAGATGAAGGTTCCACTTTCAATATGGGCAAATTTCCGCAAAAAATCCACACACTCAACCATTCGGCTGGGCATTGGGAGAGAGGACGCCCAATTTTTTGATCTGACGGCGCAACCAGTTGCCCCGCAGATAGTAGACAATGAAGAGGAGGGAGATCAGCGTCCAGCTGATGGGGAAGCTCACCAGTACCGTCTCAAGCTGGTGGTAGAGGGGCACCACCAGCAGGATCCAGGTGATCCGGAATCCACAGGCCCCGCAGCAGACCAACAGCATGGAGGGCAAAGCCTCCCCCACCCCCCGAATGGCGCCTGGCAGAATTTCGCCAAATGTGGTCACCACATAGGCGGGCATGATGACATAGATCATCTTCATCCCCAGGTCCAGCACCTCGCTGTCGGTGGTGAACAGGCTCAACAGCGGCCGCCCCAGAAGACAGAATATCAGGCTGAACACCACCGATGTGCCCATATGCATGAGGGTGCAGACCCTGGCGCTCTTCCGAATCCGGTCATACTTTTGCGCTCCAAAGTTCTGGCCCACAAAGGTGGTCAGGGAGATGCAGTAGGCGGAGGTGACCATCCAGTAAAAGCCGTCCAGCTTGCCATAGGCGCTCCAGGCCGCCACCGCGTTGGTGCCGAACGAGTTGACGCTGGACTGGATGAGCAGATTGGCCACATTGTACATATCCGCCTGCAGCCCGGCGGGAAGCCCCACCATGATGATCCCCTTGAGCTGGCGGGCATGGAAACGGATCTGTTTGAAATCCAGATGGTAGACCGCATCCTTTTGGCGCAGGGCAAATACCACCAGCACCGCGCTCACCACCTGGGAGGTGACAGTGGCGATGGCCACGCCAAATACCCCCCAGTGGAACACCACCACAAACAGCAGGTCCAGCACGATGTTGGTCAGACAGGCGGCAATGAGGAAATAGAGGGGCCGCCGGGTGTCCCCCACCGCCCGCAGGATGGCCGAGCCCATATTATAGAGGAAGGAGGCGATGCTCCCCAAAAAATAGACCTGCATGTAGGTGGTGGAGTAGTCCAGGATATCCGCCGGAGTCCCCATAAGCACCAGGGACCACCGGCTGCCCAAAAGGCCCACCACCATGATGGCGCCGCCCCCCACCACCGAGATGGCGACGGCGGTGTGCACCGCCTTTTGCAGGTTTTCCAAATCCCGGGCGCCATAGTACTGGGAGACCACCACCGTGGCACCGGAGGCGATGCCGGTGAACAGGTTCACAAACAGGTTGATGACCACGCTGGTGGCGCCGCCCACAGCGGCCAGGGCCTCTTTGCCCACATAGCGGCCCACCACCACAGCGTCCACCGTGTTATAGAGCTGCTGGAAGAAGGTCCCCAGCAGGATGGGAAAGAAGAAGATCAAAAGTTGCTTCCAGATCACGCCCTCGGTGATCCCATTCTGCAGATATTTGGTCTCAGACATATGCTCTCTTGCCTTTCCGTGTCACACACAACGCTCCCCAGGGTCACTTCCCGAGGAAGAGATCCAAGCGGCCTGCGCCAGTTCAGTTCTCTGGGCGAGGTTCCGGAGCCGTGTTGAAGCCCATGCGCTGGCACTGGCGGCGCAACCAGTTGCCCCGCAGATAGTAGATGACAAACAGGGTGGAAGTCAACGCCCAGCTGATGGGATAGCTCACCAACACAGTTTCAATCTGGTGGAAGAAGGGCAATAGGGAGAGAATCCACGCCACCCGCAGGCCGCACACTCCGCCGGTCACCAACAGCATGGAGGGAAGCGTTTCCCCTGTGGACCGGATGGCATTGGCCAGGATTTCCACTCCCATAAAGGTGAAGTAGAAGGGGGACAACATATGGATCATCTGTATGCCGTCCTGCAGCACCTCCACGTCGTTGACAAATAGGCCCAGCAGGTGGCTGCCAAGCAGCCAATACCCCAAGCTGAACAGCAGGGCGGTGCCCAGATAGAACAGGATGCACACCCGCACCCCTTTCCGGATGCGGTCAAACTTTTGGGCGCCAAAATTCTGGCCCACAAAGGTGGTCATCGAGATCCCATAGGCGTTGGAAGCCATGAAGAAAAAGGAGTCCAACTTCCCATAGGCGCTCCAGGCGGCCACGATGTTGGTGCCAAAGGTGTTGATGCTGGACTGGATCAGAATATTCGAGATGCTGTACATATCCGACTGAAGCCCCGCCGGCAGGCCCACCGACAGCAATCTTTTCAGTTCCCGGCTATAGAGACGGATCTCCTTCACCTTCACCTGGTAGACTGCGTCCTTATGCAGCAGGGCCAAAATGATGAGCACAGCGCTCACCACCTGGGAGAGGATGGTGGCGATGGCCGCTCCGGCCACCCCCCAGTTAAATACCACCACAAACACCAGGTCCAGCACGATGTTGGTCAAACAGGCGGCGATCAAAAAATAGAGGGGCCGCCGGGTGTCCCCCACCGCCCGCAGGATGGCTGAACCCATGTTGTAGATAAAGGAGGCGATGGTGCCCAAAAAGTAGATCCGCAGATAGGTGACCGCATACTCCATCACCTCCGCCGGAGTCCCCATGGCCCCCAGCGCCCAGCGGCTGCCCGCCGTGCCAATCACCGTGATAACGGTGCCCGCCGCCAAAGCCAGCGCCACAGCGGTGTGGACCGCCCGATGGAGGCTATCGAAGTCCCTGGCGCCATAACACTGGGAGACCACCACTGTGGCCCCCGCCGAGATCCCCATGAACAGGTTGATAAACAGGTTGATGATGACACTGGTGGTGCCGCCTACAGCGGCCAGCGCCTCTTTGCCCACATACTGGCCCACCACCATGGCGTCCACCGTGTTGTAGAGCTGTTGAAAAAAAGTCCCCAACAGGATGGGAAAGAAGAACAGCAGGAGCTGTTTCCAAATCACGCCCTCGGTGATCCCGTTTTGGGTCTGCTGGCTCTGAGACATCCCCGCACACCATCCTTCCTTTCAAATTCAGAAAAAAGGACACTGAACCTTCCTTTTGGGAAAGAAAGCCCAGCGTCACGTGGTACCGACACCGAATACAGGCCCATTATACACCTTGCATTACAGAAAAAAAAGGGGGGCGGACTGGAAAATTTTCCACCCCGTTCCCTCCTGTTTTTGTCCGCTTTGGCATAAAAACAGGGCCGAAAAGCGGCCCTGGCAGAATCGTCACTCCTCAACCTGCAACACGGAGCGGATATAGGCACTCACCTGATCCCGGGGGATCCCCAGGGCGTAGGAAAACTCACCCTCCACCAGCCGTTCCGCCCGTTTGAGCACCCGCAGGTCCGCATCCGGCAATTTTTTCCCTCTGGCCTGCAGCTCCCCTTTTTTCAGATAGATGCAGCGGATCATCAGAATCAGTTCCTCCTGCACCCCCCGTTGAAGGATCCCCTGAAACCGTTCCGCCCGGGTTTGGCGGTCAGGCGGCCAGGCCAGCTGATGCCCCTTGGACTCCAAAAGCAGCTCATGGATCTCCCCCTTTGTGAGCACACGGCGCAGCCGCTGGCACAGCTGGGAATTCTCGACCGGTACATAGAGGGTGGAATTAAAGGCGTCCTCCTGCCGCAGGACAAAGTAGGGGGCCAGCTGGCCGGAGTGGCAGAGGTCCATGGGGCGGATGTCTTCCACCAGGCAGACGCCATATCCTCCGTAGACCACATGTGCGCCCTTCTCCAGATGCATCGTTCCCATAGCCTAACACTCCTTTCCAATCGAAAGGCGGCCGTGCGGCCGCCTTCTATACCTCCGTTTTCCTACTACTATTAATATAGTACTATTATAACAGAAAATTTTCCGGAATGCAAAGGCAAGATTGCATAAAACCGGGCCCGTCGGTTTTGGGGCGCGGCCGGTCAATCTGCACAGGGGCTTCACACGGTCAGTTCCACCAAAATCCCCTCCGGGCCCACTACGCAGCTCTCATAATACCCGTCCCCTGTGACCCGGGGGCCGCTGGTCACCCTCCAACCCGCCTGGGACAGCTGGCTGGTCAGCGCGTCCACCGCTTCCCGGCTTCCCAAGGAGAAGGCCAGATGGGCATACCCCACTTGAAACGTCTGGGGAGCCGGCCCCTCCTCCACACCTGGGCGGGTCATCAGCTCCAGCCTTGCCCCCTCCTCAAAGGTCAAAAAATAGGAGGAGAATCCGGTACGGGGGTTGTGGTACCGCTCCCCTGCACAGCCGCCGAAAAACGTCTGAAAAAACGCTTTGGCCCCCTCCAAATCCCGGACGTAAAGCGCCGCGTGCTCAATCCTCATAAAACCGCTCCCTCCTCGGGCCCACTGGGGAGCCCGTCTTTTTTTCAGCATACCACATTTCCATCCCCACCGGCAAGGAAAAATCGCCCGCCCCCTTCCCTTTCGGGCAAAAGCGTGGTATACTTGCTGTGCTAAGTGTTGTGATGGGGTGGGATTGCCCACCGAATAACAAAAATTTCTAATTCGATGGTTGGGAGGGGGTTGCATGCGCACAGGGGCGGTGATTGTAGCGGCGGGAATGTCCTCCCGGATGGGGGAGTTCAAGCCCCTGCTCCAGTTGGGGGGGCTCTCCTTTGCCCAGCGAGTGGTCTCCAACTTCCAACAGGCCAAGGTGTTCCCCATTGTGGTGGTCACCGGCTACCGGGCCCAGGAGCTGGAGCGCCATCTCTCCCGGATGGGGGTGGTCTGCGTGCGCAACCCCGACTATGCCCAATCGGAGATGTCCGACTCCGCCCGGCTGGGGTTCCGCTATATTCAGGACAAGTGTGACCGGGCGTTCTTCACCCCGGTGGACATCCCCCTGTTCACCTATAAGACGGTCCAACGGCTGATGGAATCCCCCTCCCCCGTGTCCAAACCGGTGTGCGGCGGGCGGGCGGGACATCCGGTGCTCCTTTCCCGCCAGGTGTTGGCGCGGCTGGCGGAGAGCCGGCCCGGCGGCGGCCTGGGCCGGGCCATCGCCCGATGCGCCCCCTTTATGGAGTTGGTTCCGGTGGAGGACCCGGGCGTCCTGCTGGACGCAGACACCCCCGCCGACTACCGCCAGCTGTTGGAACGCCACAACCGCCAGCTGCTGCGCCCGATGGTGTCCGTCTCCCTCATGGGGGAAGGGCTTCTGTTTGACCAGCGGGCCGCCCTGCTGCTCCACCTGGTGGCCTACGACGGCACCATGAAGGAGGCCTGTGAGCGGCTGGGCATCTCCTACAGCAAGGGCTGGGGGCTGCTTCGGGGGTTGGAAGAGAACTTGGGGTTTCCCCTGCTCCAGCGGCAGCCGGGCGGGGAATACGGGGGGAGCAGCCGCCTGACCCTTCAGGGGCAGCGGCTGCTGGGCCAGTATGAGGCCTATGCCCAGGCGGTCCAGGAGTTCGCCGGTCAGGCGTTTTCCCGTTTTTTCCAGGAGGAGCCCTGACGCTCCCCTGTTTGCCCCAGGAGGCCGGGTTTTTAGGCCCCCAAGAGGAGGGATTCTGCATGAAACTGATGAAAACCCAGGACGCCATAGGGCAGGTGCTCTGCCACGACATCACCCAAATTATCCCCGGCGTCACCAAGGACGCCGTCTTTCGCAAGGGGCATGTGATCACCCCCGAGGATGTACCGGTGCTGCTCAGCGTGGGCAAGGACCATGTCTACATCTGGGAGAACGACGAGACGGTGCTCCACGAAAACGACGCCGCCGAAATC
>CAJFPF010000146.1 GCA_904398655.1 uncultured Anaerotruncus sp.
CTCATTATGCGCCCTCAGGCGCCGCTGGTATCATGGCCCCTACGGGGCCGTTTTTCATACCACCCGTTTTACGGGTGGTTATGATTCCACCACCAGGCCCATGAGTTTGGCCAATCCGGCCGCTTGGAGGGCGGTGACCCGCGCCCCCGCCAGGTCCTGGATCCGCACCACGATCCCCTCCAATTGGTCGGTGGTCAGATCCAGCCCCTCCAGCGGGGTACCGAACAGCTCCGCCCGGCGCAGGTCGCATTCCTCCAACCGCCAGCCGGTGTGGCGCATCTGCTGGAGGGCCGCCCCCGCCAGGTTGCAGCGGGAAAACAGAACCCGTTTCATCCGCCCCCGGGAGAGCTGGGCGTAGTCCATCCGGCAGCCCTGGAAGGTGGTGTCCAGCAAAAACGCCTCCCCCAGCTGCACTCCCTCCAGCCGGCAGTCCTCCAGGCGAACCCGCACCATCCGCGCCTCGGTGAGATCCGCGCCGGACAGGTCGCACCGGCAAAGCGCCACATCGGTGAGGCCCCACCGGCCCAAATCCGCGCCCGCCAGCCGGACCCCCTCTAAAAGGCACCCCTCCAACTCCCGGCCCCACAGGTCCAACCCCGTCCCGTCCCCAGTGAGCTGCAGGCCTCGGGCCGGTTCCTCCGGGTCCAGGCCGCCCAAAACGCTCAAATCCGCCCTCTCCAGCCTCTTCCCCAACTGGGGCTGGTGGGGCATGGCGACCTTCTCCTGCTTTTGCAAAGGGACCCCTCCTTCTTTGCCCTTCCAAAAGGGCGATCTCTGTAAAATTTCTATGAGATGCCGGAAAAGTGATTGTATTTTTCCAGCAAGGCCAGTACAATAAAAGGCGATGAAATGATGAAGAATGGAAAAAGACAGAAAGGAAGATTTTGGACATCCTATGATCACATTTGAACAAATTTCCCACAATGAACAGATCCGCACCTATATCCGCAAGGAGGATGAGGCCCTGCGGGTCCTGGGGTTCACCGAACACAGCTTTCCCCATGTGACCAAGGTGGCACGGGAATCGGGGGAGATCCTCACCGCCCTGGGCTACCCCGCCCGGCTGGCGGAGCTGGCCCGGATCGCCGGCTACCTCCACGACATCGGCAACGTGGTCAACCGCATCGACCACGCCCAGAGCGGGGCGGTCATGGCCTTCCGTCTCCTGGACAACCTGGGGATGGACGCGGAGGAGATCGCCACCATCATCAGCGCCATCGGCAACCACGACGAATCCACCGCCGCCCCGGTGAACCCGGTGGCCGCCGCCCTGATCTTGGCGGACAAGAGCGATGTGCGCCGGTCCCGGGTGCGCAACCAGGATCCCTCCACCTTTGATATCCACGACCGGGTCAACTACGCGGTGGAATCCGCCAAAACCAGCATCTCCCAGGACAAGGCCACCTTCACATTGGAAATTGTCATCAACACCGAAATCTCCTCGGTGATGGACTACTTTGAGATCTTTTTGGACCGGATGCGCCTCTGCTACCGGGCGGCGGAGACCCTAAAACTCCACTTCCATCTGATTATCAATCATCAGGTGGTCCTCTGAGCCCGGCCAAAAGCACCGGGCCAGATCCACCCGGCCGTCGGGCAGCAGCGGGACCCCCTCCTGTTCCAGCAGCTTTTGCTGCCGGGGCCAGCTGGGGGCGGTTTCCCCGCGGGCATTGACCACCCGGTGGCAGGGCACCCCCGCCGGGCCCCGGCTGAGGGCTGTGCCCACCGCTCGGGCCGCCCGGGGACGCCCGCAGAGCAGGGCCACCTGGCCGTAGGTGGTAGCCCTGCCGGGCGGCACCTGCCTCACCCAGAAGCAGACCGATTCCTGAAAGGTCATCCTCCATCCCTCCATCCCAGTTTGAAAGGAGCGCTCCCATGTCCCGCCCCCTCAGTTCCCTGAACTTGACCCACGAATTTATCGCCCGGCATGTGAAGCCGGGGGATCTATGCATCGACGCCACCGCCGGCCGCGGCCACGATACCGCCTTCCTCTGCTCCCTGGTGGGGGAGGCCGGCCGGGTCCATGCCTTCGACATCCAACCGGAGGCGGTAGAGAGCACCCGCGCCCTGTTGGCCCAGCAGGGCTACCAGTCCATCGCCCAGGTGCATCTGGACAGCCACGCCAATATGGCCGCCTATGCCCAGCCGGGCACCGTCTCCTGCATTGTCTTCAACTTTGGTTGGCTGCCCGGCGGCGACCACACCATCAACACCCGGCCGGACAGTTCCATCGCCGCCATCCAGGCGGGGCTGAAGCTGCTGCGCCCCGGCGGCGTCATGAGCCTTTGCATCTACTACGGCCGGGACACCGGCTTTGCCGAGCGGGACGCCCTGCTGGAGTTTTTGCAGACGGTGGACTACCGGACCTACTCGGTGCTCTGCTGCCAGTTCCTCAACCGGCCCAACTGCCCGCCCATCCCGGTCTTTCTGCTGAAACAGGCGTAAACGGTTCTATGCGCCCGCCCCTCCCCGGGGCGGGCGCTTTTTATGCCTTTGCGGTGTTTCACGCTTCCAAAAACCGCAGTAATAGCCGGTTGGCCAGTTCCGGCTGGTCCCGCAGGAGGAAATGGCTGGCGTTGGGCAGGGTATATTGCCGGGCGTGGGGGATGCTGGCGGCAATGAGGGCGGTGTGTTCCGGGCGGATCATGTCCCGGTCCCCCGCCAGCACCAAAGTGGGGGCCTGGATCGCCCCCAGTTGTTCCGGAGTAAAGGAGGGCTCCTTGGTCATCAGTTCCAGGATCTCCCCGTTGTGTCGGGCCTGGGCGGAGATCGGCGCAAGCTTCCGGCAGATCCAGGCCCCCACCTCGCAGGGGAGCTGGGAAAAGAACTTGACCCCTGCCGGATCGAGGTTGCCGCCGATGAGCACCAGCCGATCCAGTTGGCCGGGGTGGCCCAGGGCAAAATGGATGGCCACATTGGCTCCATCGCTGAACCCCACCAGATGGGCTTTTGCAATCCCCAGAGCTTCCAATACCCGGGAGAGGTCATCGGACATCCTGCCCAGGGTGACTCCCTGTCCCCGGCTGGACTCCCCATGGCCCCGGCTGTCCACCGCCACCACCTGGAACCGGCAGGCCAGAGGGAGCAGCTGGCGGGAAAAACACCGGTAGTCCTCCCCATTCCCATGGAGGAGGACCACCGCCGGGCCCCGCTCCCCAAACTGCCGCCACCGGATGAGCGCCCCGTCGGGCATGGGGACAAACCCCTGTTTGAACGCTTTGATATTGTGTTCCCGCTTCATTCCCACTCCCCCCAAACCTCCGGGCAGTATCCCACCGTAGCCTGCTTTCCGTTGCGGACGATGGGGGTTTTGATGAGCCCGGGAAATTCCAACAGTTTTTGGCGGATGTTCTCTTCGCTGGCCAGATAGGCCACACAGGAGCGGTCGTAATCCTTGGATTTTGGGTCGATGAGGGCCTTTGCGCCCCCCACCGCCCGGCAGACACTCTCCAGCTCCCCTTTGCTGATGCCATATTTGGGCAGGTCGATATTTTGGAACTTGATCCGCCGCTCCTGGAAATACCGTTGCGCTTTTTTGGTGTCAAAACATTTGGATTTTCCGAAAATCTGGATGTTCAAACGCCCGCCTCCTCCTGAAAGAATGCCTCCAATTCCCGCCGGGAGGCGGTGAGAGTGCCTTGGACCAGCTCCTTTTGTCCGCCGCCCCGCCCGGAGAACCGCTGGTTCAGCCGTTTCCCCAGTTCCCGCACATCCCTTTGGGCACTGCCCACCGCGTACTTCCACCCCTGGGGCCCGCCGGCAAATACCGCCGCCAGTCCCGCCCGTTCACAAAACGCCAGGCAGAGCCGCCGCAGCTGGGCCGGGTCCAACCCCTCCTCAAAGGCCAGGGCCAGAGGGGCCCCCTCCGGGATCTGGGCAGCTCGATAGGCCCAGAGCTGCCGTTGTACAGCGGCCAACTGCTGTTTCAAATGTTCCTGTTCCTCCAAAAGGCGTTGGGCGGCAGGTACCAGCTCCAAGGGCTTGGCGGAGAACTGTTCGGACAGGCGGTAGATATCCGCGTTTTTACGCCGGTAGTCCTCCAGCGCCCAGTCCCCGCAGAGGATCCACAGCCGCACGCCCCCTTTATACCGCTGAAAATGGAGGATCTTCACCATCCCGATCTGCCCGGTGGTGGAGACGTGGGTGCCGCAACAGGCGCACCGGTCCACCTCCGCCACCTGGACGATCCGTACCGCCCCGGTGAGCTTGCGCTTGCTCCGGTAGTCCAGATGGGCCAGCTCCTCCGGCTCCGGCCACCAGGCCCGGACTGGCAGGTCCTCCCAGATGGCCTGGTTGACCAGCGTTTCCGCCTTCTCCAGCTGGGCGGCATCCAACTCGGCGGAGAGATCCAGGGTCACCGCGTCGTGCCCCATATGGAACCCCACATTGTCCACCCCATAGAGCCGGTGCAGCGTCCCAGAGAGCATATGCTCCCCGGTGTGGTGCTGCATCCGGGAGAACCGTTCGGCCCAGTTGATCCGCCCCTCCACCCGGCTGCCCAGTTCCAGCGGCCGGTCGGTGGTGTGAACCACCTGTTCCCCCCGCTCCTGGGTATCCAACACCCGCGCCTTTCCCAAAACACCGGTGTCCGGGTTCTGCCCGCCCCCCTCGGGATAGAAGGCGGTGCGGTCCAACACCACCTCCCAGCGATCCCCCACCGGCTGGCAGGAGAGGACGGTGGCGGCAAACTCCCGGAGATAGGCGTCCTGGTAGTAGAGCCGCTCAGTCATGGGCGGCCACCCCTTTCAAACCCTCCTCCCAGGCTTTGGGAGAGAAGCCCAGCAAGACCCCGCCCTCCCACACCAGGATGGGGCGTTTCACCAGCATTCCATCCGAGGCCAACAGCTGATACTGCTCCGCCGGGGACATGGTCGGCAGCTTGTCCCGCAGCCCCATGGATTGGTAGACACGGCCGGAGGTGTTAAACCACTTTTTTAGCGGCAGACCCGCCCGGGCGGACCAGCTTTCCAGCTCTGGGGCGGTGGGTTTCTCGGTGGTGATCTCCCGCCAGGTAAAGGGCAGCCCCTTCTCTTCCAACCAGCGGCGGGCCTTCTGGCAGGTGGAACAGTTCTTATAACCGATGAGCAACAGGTCCATATCGTTTCCTCCGTCATTTCTATGGTTTGGTTGACAACTCCCATCCCGCGGGGGGTGGGGAGGCATGGGGGCCCGGCCCGGCGGATTTGCTGTGCAAATTCCGCCGCCTGCGGCGGCAAAAAGGCCCCCGGGCCCGGGGGCCTTTTCCGCCGGGCCGGGCCCTCCGGTTTCCCCATACCCCTGAAGCAGCCGGAACACCTCCTGGGCGGCCTGATCGGGTGTCAGGTGGGTGGTATCCACCCGTGGGACCTCCAATTTTTGGTAACAGGGCAGGCGTTCCAAGCTGCGGGCGACCACATCCGGTGTGCGCCGGCCCTCCTGGATATCCCCCTCCAACCGCTGGTATAGGGCTTGGGGGCTACACACCAGGCTGAACGGCCGCCAGGCAAACTCCAGCCCCGCCAGATCTTCCCGCAGCCGGTCCAGAATCCCCTGTTCATGCAGCACCCAGGAGAAGAGCACATATTCCCAACTGGGATTTTGCAAAAATGCCCGCAGCAAAAATTGGATATTTTGCAGCACCATCTCCCGATTGGCGGGGCTGGGATCAAATGGCTCCATCTGCCAGCACCAATCCCCCTCCAACCAGACGCAGGGAGCCAGCAGTTTTTGCAGCCGCCGGGCAGTGGCGGTTTTTCCCACCCCCATGGGTCCGCCCAACAGCACCAGCGTCTTCATGGCTCCTCAGGGATCAGCTGTTCCCCTCGCTGGAAGGGCCCCAAAATCCGCGCCCGGTAGGGGAGGGTGCAGTCCTCCGTACGCAGGCGCTGGAAGATGGTATAATCCCCCCAGAAGTGCATGGGTGCCACCCATCTGGCCCCCACATGGTCCATAAAGTAGTTCAATCCCCACAGGGCCTTGTCCTCCAAACGGGGATCCACCGGCACAAAC
>CAJFPF010000147.1 GCA_904398655.1 uncultured Anaerotruncus sp.
CCTGCGTTCTCCAAATGCACCCACTGCGGCGAGCTGAAAGCTCCCCACCGCGTTTGCCCCAACTGCGGCTACTACAAGGACCGCGAGGTCATCAAGGTCGAGGCGTAATCAAAATGGAGGTGGAAGTTGGCTTCCACCTCTTTTTTGTTGCGTCCCCAACAAATTGAGAATTGGAGGGAAAGCCCCATGCCGGTGCTGATTCAAACGGTGGACCCGGGCAGCCCTGCCCAGCGGGCGGGTATCCGTTCAGGGGACACATTGGTGTCCATCGACGGCAACCCCATCAACGACGTGCTGGACTACCGGTTCTACCTGACCAATCCCCACATCCGCCTGCGCCTGCTGCGGAGTGGACGGCCCTATGAGGTCAACCTGCGCAAGGGGGAGTATGACGACATCGGCCTGGAATTCGAGACCTACCTGATGGACAAGCAGCACACCTGCAAAAACAAGTGTATCTTCTGCTTTGTGGACCAGATGCCCCCGGGTATGCGCCAGTCCCTCTATTTTAAGGACGATGACAGCCGGTTATCCTTCCTGTTTGGCAATTATATCACCCTGACCAACTTGACGGAAGCGGATATCGACCGTATTATAAAGATGAGGATCTCCCCGGTGAACATCTCGGTGCATACCACCGACCCTGATCTGCGGGTGCGGATGATGAAAAACCCCCGGGCGGCGGACAGCCTGGCCTGGCTGGAAAAGCTCTGCCAAGCGGGCATCCGGGTGAACACCCAGCTGGTGCTCTGCCCCGGCTATAACGATGGGCCGGCCTTAGAGCGGACGCTGGAGGACCTGGGGAAACTGTGGCCCAACCTCCAGAGCATCGCCTGCGTGCCGGTGGGGCTCACCCGTTACCGCCAGGGGCTCACCCCTCTGGAGCCGTTTACCCAGAGGGGGGCCGCTGAGACCATCGATATCATCCACCGGTTTGCCGACCGGATGGAGCGGGAGCATGGGGAACGGGTGGCCTATCCTTCGGACGAGTTCTTTCTGAAGGCCCAGCGCCCGGTACCCCCTGCCAGCTACTATGGGGAGTTTGCCCAGCTGGAAAATGGGGTGGGGCTCCTGGCCCTTTTGGAGGACGAGTTCACCCAGGCCATGGAGGCGGACGGCTCCACCGATGCGGTGGCCGACCTCACCCTGATCACGGGGGTAGCGGCCTGGCCGCTGCTGCGGTCGCTGGCCGACCGGGTTCAGCAGCGCCATCCCGGCGTGCGGCTCCAGGTTCGGGCGATTGTAAACCAGTTTTTTGGGGAGAATATCACCGTGGCGGGCCTGGTGACCGGAGGGGATATCCTGCGGCAGCTGGCCGGACGGGAACTGGGGGGAGGGGTCCTGCTTCCCTCGGTGATGCTGCGCCATGAACAGGACCGCTTTTTGGACGACTTGACACTGGAGGAGTTCCGCCAGCGGATCGGCGTGCCGGTGACGGTGGTGGAAAACGACGGCTGGGAGCTCTACAGCCGGATGTGCGCCCGGGACTGACCGGCGGATGAGAGGGCGGGGGAACCCGCCTGGCAAAGGAAGTGAGTAGATGGCAAAGAGGCTGCCTTTGATTGCGATTGTGGGGCGCCCCAATGTGGGCAAGTCCACTCTCTTTAACAAATTGGTGGGGGCGCGGGTCTCCATCGTCCAGGACACCCCCGGTGTTACCCGGGACAGGATCTACTACCCCTGCGAGTGGCGGGGCAGGCAGGTGATGCTGGTGGACACCGGGGGCATCGAGCCCAACACCGGGGACGCCATGTTGGATCAGATGCGCCGCCAGGCCCAGCTGGCCATCGACCGGGCGGATGTGGCGGTGTTGGTCACCGACCTGCAGACCGGCGTGACCGCCACCGACCAGGAGGTGGCCGCCATGCTCCAACGCAGCGGCAAACCGGTGGTGTTGGCGGTGAATAAGGTGGACCGGCTGGGGGAGACCCCGCCGGAGTTCTATGAGTTTTACAACCTGGGGCTGGGGGACCCCATCGCCGTCTCCTCGGTCCACGGCCACGGCACCGGAGACCTGCTGGACGCCTGCTATGAGCACCTGGATTTTGACGCCCCGGAGGAATACGGGGAGGACTATGTGAAGGTGGCGGTGATCGGCAAGCCCAATGTGGGGAAATCCTCCCTGGTGAACCGGGTTTGTGGGGAGGAACGGATGATCGTCGCCGACCAGGCGGGCACCACCCGGGATGCATCCGATACCCCGGTGGAAAACCAGTGGGGCCGCTATGTGTTCATCGATACCGCCGGCATCCGGCGCAAGAGCCGGGTGGATGAGGAGATCGAGCGGTACAGTGTTCTGCGGGCCTATATGGCGGTGGACCGCAGCGACGTGTGCGTCATCATGCTGGACGCCACGGTGGGGTTCACCGAACAGGACAGCAAGGTGGCCGGCTATGCCCACGAACAGGGCAAGGGCTGCATCATTGTGGTGAACAAGTGGGACGCGGTGGAAAAGGACGGCCGCACTATGCAGGAGATGCGCAAAAAGCTGGAACAGGGGTTCTCGTTCATGTCCTACGCCCCCATGCTCTTCATCTCGGCCAAGACCGGCCAGCGGGTGGAAAAGCTGTTCGAGCTGATCAACTATGTGAACGCCCAGAACGCCATGCGTATCTCCACCGGCAAGCTCAACGACCTGTTGGCCTACGCCACCGCCCGGGTGCAGCCCCCCACCGACCGGGGCAAACGGCTGAAGATCTACTACTGCACCCAGCCCTCCACCCGGCCGCCCACCTTCATCTTCTTCTGCAACGACAAGGAGCTGTTCCACTTCTCCTATCAGCGGTACCTGGAAAACCAGATCCGGGAGACATTCGGCCTGGAGGGGACCCCCATTCGGGTGGTGGTCCGGGAACGGGAGAAGGGCAAATAGCGGGGTAGCCTCGCGGGATATGGAGGTTTGACGATGGATCTGCGGTTTTTTACGGGGATGACCTTGGGGGCTTTGGCCTTGGTGGCCCTGATCTCCTATCTCATCGGGAGCGTGAGCTTTGCGGTGATTGTTTCCCGGGTGGGTGCCCAGGACGATGTCCGCCGCCATGGCAGCGGCAACGCGGGAATGACCAACATCCTGCGCAACTATGGCAAGAAGATGGCCGCCTTCACTGCGGTGGGGGACTTTGGCAAAGGGGTGGTGGCGGTGGCCCTGGGCCGCCTGCTGTTTCCCCTTTTGGCGGGGGAGGCCGCCCAGCTGATCGACGCCGGGTATGTGGCGGGGTTCTTTGTCATCCTGGGGCACCTGTTCCCGCTCTATTTTGGCTTCAAAGGGGGCAAGGGGGTACTCACCGGCCTGGGGGTGCTTCTGATGTTGGACCCAGTGGTCTTTGCCATCCTGTTGGTGCTGTTGCTGCCGGTGGTGTTCATCGTTCGGATTGTCTCCCTCGCGTCCATTTTGGGATACGCGCTGTTCCCCGTCTTTACGGTGTTGGTCAATTGGCTGCGGGGGGAGCCGTTCCTCTTTAAACTGTGTTTTGCGGTGTGTATTGGGGCCATCGGTATCTTTATGCATCGCAGCAATATCAAGCGCCTGCTCTCCGGCACCGAATACCGGTTCGGACAGAAAAAGGACCCGGCGGGCAGCGAACAAAAATCGGAATAGAGCCGGATTATGCGCCGGTTAGAAAGGGAGGACCGAGATGGCGAAGATTTTTCTCTTGGGCGCGGGAGGATTTGGCACCGCGCTGGCGGTACTCTGTGAGAAGGGCGGTCACCAGGTGACCCTCTACTCGCCTTTTGAGCAGGAGATCCAGACGCTGCTCCGGGACCGGGAGCACAAGCGCCTGCTGCCCGGGGTGAAGATCTCCGAGCAGGTGGGGATGACCTGGCAGCTGCCGGAGCGCCTGGACGCGGATCTGCTGATCGTGGCCACCCCGTCGGTAGCGGTGCGCAGCGCCTGCGCCTCGGTGGCGGGGAAACTGGACCCCAAAACGGTGGTCTCCTGTGTCTCCAAAGGGCTGGAGCCGGGAACCCTGAAGGTGCTCTCCGACGTGATCCAGGAGGAGCTGCCCCAGAACCCCTGCGTCATGATCTCCGGTCCCTCCCACGCGGAGGAGGTGGGCCGGGGGATGCCCACCACGGTGGTGGCAGCCTCCAAAAACCGGGCTGCCGCGGAATATGTCCAGGAGACCCTCATGGGCCCCACCTTCCGGATCTATGTGAACGACGATGTAATGGGCGTGGAGCTGGGGGGCGCGCTGAAAAACGTGATCGCCCTGGCGGCTGGCGCCCTGGATGGGCTGGGCCTGGGGGACAACCCCAAAGCCGCCCTGATGACCCGGGGAATCACCGAGATCGCCCGCCTGGGGGTGGCCATGGGGGCCCAAAAGGAGACGTTTGCCGGCCTTTCAGGGATCGGGGACCTGATTGTCACCTGTACCTCCATGCACTCCCGCAACCATCGGGCGGGCATCCTCATCGGCCAGGGCCGCACCGCCCAGCAGGCGATTGAGGAGGTGGGTATGACGGTGGAGGGCTACACCGCCGCAAAATGCGCCTGGGAGCTGGCCCACAAGATGGGGGTGGAGATGCCCATCATCGAGCAGGTCTACCAGGTGCTCTATGAGGGCCGCAGCCCCCAGGAGGCCATCCGGAACCTGATGGAACGGCCCCGCCGCCATGAGAGCGAATATATCTGGCTGCTCAGTCGTTAAAACCGAAGGCCCCGGACGCAAAGCGTCCGGGGCCTTTTAGAATGGGGCTCGCGATTGAGGGGAAAGCTAAAAAAGCCTCCCGGATGGGAGGCTTCCGCTCTCTACTCTCTTACAAGCTCAGACAGCGCGCGTGACCTTACCGGTACGCAGGCAGCGGGTGCAGGCGTAGATGTGGCGAGGGGACCCGTCGACGAGCGCCTTCACGCGCTGGACGTTGGGCTTCCAGGCTCTGTTGGAACGGCGATGGGAGTGGGAAACCCGAATTCCAAAAGTAACACCTTTACCGCAGATATCGCATTTTGCCATGTGTCTGCACCTCCTTTGAAGAAATCCCCTTTCTGGGGCAACATTTGTATTTTATCAGAAACCTTCCACAAATGCAAGTGTTTTTTCGGAAAAATTCCCGCTTCCCGGCGGATTCGTGGCTTTTCCAAGGAATTTGCTTGTATTTCTATGGGAAAATCGGTATAATATTCTAATCGGAGGACGGGCAGCCGGAGGGCGGTGGGGGCGCATGGAAAAACTGACCTTTAAAATTGAAGAGTTCGAGGGTCCCCTGGACCTGTTGCTGTTTTTGATCCAAAAACACAAGCTGGACATCCGGGATATCCAGATCACCCAGCTGTTGGAGCAGTACCTGGCCTATTTGGACGCCGTCCAGCGGGAGGACCTGGAAGTGGCCAGCGCGTTTTTGGAGATGGCCTCCCGACTGGTCTATCTTAAAACGGTGATGCTGCTGCCCCGCCGCCAGGAGGAGGGCCGTCAGCTGAAGGAGGAGCTCCAGGGCCAACTGTTGGAGTACCAGGTCTGCAAGCTGATGGCGGCCCAGTTGGAGCGGCAGAACCAGGGGGCGCTGGTGTTTGTCCGGCGGCCCCAGCAGTTGGAGGCCGACCATTCCTACCAGCTGCGCCACCCCGCGTCGGTCCTCTATGCTGCCTACCAGGACGCGGTGGGCCGGGGCCGGCGGCGTCTGCCGCCGCCGGCCAGGGCGTTTTCCGCTCTGGTCTCCCGGCGGGTGGTATCGGTGGACAGCCGGATCATCCACCTGCTCAAGGGGCTTTACCGCACTGGCACCGCCAGCTATGAGAGCCTATTTGCGGACAGCCGGGACCGGGGGGAGCTGGTGGCCACCTTTCTGGCGGTGCTGGAGCTGGTGAAGGCCCAGCGGATCACCCTGGAGGGGGAGCAGGTCCACCTGGAACGCCGTCCCCGGCAGGCCAAAGTCTCTGCCATCTCCGGCCGGGAGGAGGAAACAAAATGATGGATCTGGCGCAACAACAGATCTTTTCCATCCTGTTTGCCGCCGGGGAGCCAATGGAGCTCTCCCGGGTGGCCGCCGCCACCGGGATGGATGAACAGACGGTACAGAAATATCTCCCCTTCCTGCGGGACTCCCTGGAGGATGGGGGAATCCCCCTCCAGCTGTTGGTGCTGGGGGAAAAACTTCAACTGGCCACCCTGCCCCAGTTCGCCCCGGTGATCCGGGAGGCGTTGGAGCTGCGCCGGGCCACCCCGCTCTCCCAGGCGGCGCTGGAGGTGCTGGCCATTGTGGCCTATAACCAGCCGGTCACCCGGGCATTTGTGGAGCAGGTCCGAGGGGTGGACTCCTCCGGCGTGATCAGCTCCCTGCTGGAAAAGCAGCTGGTGGAGGAGGCGGGACGCTTGGAACTGCCAGGGCGGCCGATCGCCTACCAGACCACCGATGTCTTTTTGCGCAGCTTTGGCCTGGAGAGTTTGGAGGACCTGCCCGTGCTGCCCCAGGAGCCGGAGGAACCACCGGATGATGGCCAGCTGGAGGGGCAGATGGGATTTGACCAGCTGGAGGATGTCTGACAGAGGGAAGGATGGGAGCAATGCCTGGATTTGCCTGGTTCCTGTTGGTGCTGGGGGCGGCGGTGGGCCTGCTCTGCATCCCGGTGGGGCTCCGGGCCGCCTATCGTACCGGGGAACCGCCCCGGTTGGAACTGTGCTGGCTCTGGCTCCGGGTGGACCTGGTGGGATTGGCCCAGCGCCAGGCCGCTGCTCCTCAAAAGGGGAAGGCCAAATCCCCTGGCAAAAAGCGGACAAAGGCCCCCCGCCCGCCCAAGACCGCGGAGGAGTTTTGTGGACAATTGGAGCTGTTGCGGGATCTGCTGGGGGCCGCCCGGGCGGGTGCAGCGCTGTTGCTGCGCCATCTAAAGGTGACCCGCCTGCGGCTGCATCTGGCGGTGGCCGGGGAGGACGCGGCTCAGACAGCCATCCGCTACGGCCAGGTGAATGGGGCGGTATACAGCCTCTATACCCTGGCCCGCCGATTGGTGCGGATGGTTCCGCCGGACATCTCCATTCGGCCGGATTTTTTGGCCGAGGCATTTTGGATGGATCTGGAGCTTCGTCTCCGGCTGCGCCCCCTGTGGGCTTTGGCCGCGGCGGTATATACCGCCGGCAGCTTTTTGACACGGGCCCTTAGAAGAAAACAGGCTCCGCCGCCTGTCAAACCGGCGGAACCGATGGAAAAACAGGCCGGTTAGGCGGTAAGGAGGATGCTTTTTATGGCCAATGGAAACCACCCCATCAACGGGCTGATCGACAGCGCCCTGCAAAACCTGCGCAATCTGGTGGATGCGAACACCATCATCGGCCAGCCGATCAACGCCGCGGATGGCACTACCATTATCCCGGTGTCCAAGGTGAGCTTCGGGTTTGCCTCAGGGGGCAGCGACCTGCCCACCACCAAACAGGGGGAGCCGTTTGGCGGCGGCGCGGGCGGCGGCGTCTCCATCCAGCCTCTGGGATTTTTGGTGATCCACCAGGGGCATGTGGAGCTGTTGCAGATGAACGAGAATAAGACCACCGCCGACCGGGTGGTGAGCCTGATGCCGGAGATGGTGGACAAGTTGAGTGCCCTGCTCAAAAAAGAGAAGGAGCAGCCCTCCCGGCCCGCCCCCAACGAGGAACTCTAAGGGGCGGGCGCATGGAGGCCGCCCGGGCCGCATAGACTTTCCTTGACGCGGATTTCCCCGCGATTCCAGAGGAGGGGCGGGATGGCCGATGAGGCGGCTGACAGCGGTCCTGGCGGCGGTATTGCTGGTGGCTGGTTGCTTTTGGGGGGCATTTGCCCAGGATCGGGCCACAGTGGCCCAGACCATCCCCGATACCCTGGATTTTTCGGTGGATGCCAAGGGAGCTGTGGTGATGGATGCCCAGAACGGGCGGGTGCTATTTGCGAAAAATGCCAATGGACGCTTACCCATGGCCTCCACCACCAAGATTCTCACCGCCCTGATGACCCTGGAGCAGCCGGATCTGTACCGGCAGTTCCAGGTGGACGGGCAGGCGGTCCAGGTGGAGGGTTCCTCCATGGGGCTGCGGCCGGGGGACCAGGCCAGCCTGTGGGCATTGGCCTGCGGCATGCTGCTGCCCTCCGGGAACGACGCCGCCCAGGCTGCGGCGGTGAAGATTGACGGAACGATCGAGGCGTTTGCCCAACGGATGAACCAGCGGGCCCAGGAGATTGGAATGGAGGACAGCCATTTTGTCACCCCCTCCGGGCTGGACGCCCCGGAACACTATGCCTCCGCCTACGATATGGCCCTGCTGGCCCGGGAGGCGCTGCAAAATCCCCTGTTTGCCTGGATCTGCAGCCAGACCTCTTTAGAGGTGTCCTATGGGGACCCGCCAGCCCCCCACCAACTCACCAACCACAACCGGCTGTTGCGGGAATATCCCGGGGCGGTGGGGGTCAAGACCGGTTACACCAAAAAGGCAGGCAGGTGCCTGGTGAGCGCCGCCCAACAGGAGGGAGTCACCCTGATTGTGGTGACACTGGGCTGCCCGGATGATTGGAATACCCACCACGCCCTCTATGACCGGTATTTTGCCCGGCTCACTGCAACCTCCACTGAGGGGCTGCTGCCCGCCCTGCGCCTGCCGGTGGCGGGGGCGGAGGGGGCGTGGGTGGAACTGGCCTGTGAAGGACCCGAAACGGTGGCGCTTTTAGAGGGGGAGACCCCTGAAATCGAGTATCAGTTGCCGCCCTTTGTGTGGGCGCCGGTGGAGAAAGGGCAGCTGTTGGGTTGGGCGGTGCTGCGCTGCGACGGCCAGCCAGTGGCGCGCCTGGCGGTGAAAGCAAATGAAGGACTGCCTGCCCGGAAGAAACCCTCCCTCTGGGAACGGTTGACGGGCGGCTGACAGAAAAGGAATGGAAGAGCCATGAAAGTATCAGGAATTCGGATTCAAAAGGTATTGTCCGACCAGGGGGTACTCTCCCGACGGAAGGCGGAGGAGGCCATCCGGGCCGGCCGGGTGACGGTGAATGGCCGGCCGGCGGTGATCGGCCACCCAGTGAATCCCGCAAGGGATGTGGTGGCAATCGATGGGCACCGGGTGGTCTTCCGGAAGAAGAAACACAACCTCTACATCCTGCTGCACAAGCCCCGCGGGGTGGTGACCACCACCTCGGACGAACAGAACCGGAAGTGTGTTTTGGACCTGTTGGGGGATCTGCCGGAGCGGGTCTATCCGGTGGGGCGGCTGGACCGAAACAGCGAGGGCCTGCTGCTGCTGACCAACGATGGAGAGCTGGCCAACCAGGTGATGCACCCCTCCCACCATTTGGCCAAGACCTACCGGGTGACGGTGCGGCCGGGGATCACCGACGAGCAGGCCGCCCAAATGAGCGCGGGGGTGGAGCTGGATGGAAAACCGACCCTGCCCGCCACCGTGCTGGTGCTGGAGAAACAGGAGGGCCGGGCGGTGCTGCAGATCACCGTCCAGGAGGGCCGCAACCGGCAGATCCGCCGGATGTGCGAGGCGGTGGGGCTGGAGGTGGCCCGCCTCAAGCGCATCAGCATCGGCCCGTTAAAACTGGGAATGCTCCAGCCCGGCCATTGGAGGGAGCTGAAGCCCTCCGAACTGGCGGCGCTGCGCAATGCGCTGAACAAAAAATAAAAGGACGGGAAATGCCACATGTTCCAGATTAAACGAATTTCGGACCCGCGGCTGTCCGAACGGGTGTGCGCCAGCTTCAATGTGTTTGAGGAGGGGGCGTTCGCCTATGGCGCCTTCCAGAACGACCAGATTTTGGCCACCGCGGCCTTCACCCGCTCCCCGGACGGCTGCGTCACCCTCCATGGGGTGGATACCGGGCGGAAAACCGACCTGGGCCTGATCGATGGGATGGCCCGGGCAGCTTTTGTGACCCAGCTGCGCCAGGGAGCCACAAAGGGCTGCCTGGATTCCTCCCTGCCCCAAGAGCTGCGCCTTGCCCTCTCCAAGCGCAACTATGCCATGGAGGGCCCCTTTGATTTGGAGGAGTTCTTCTCCAAAAAGTGCTGCGGGAGGTAGCGGATGCCCATGCGTGAGACGATCCTGTTCATCGCCATGAGCCTGGACGGCTATATCGCTGACCAAAGGGGCGGCGTAGGCTGGCTGGACGGCTTGGAGGGCGGCCAGAGGGGGTATCAGGATCTGTTGGAGCAGGTCGATACGGTGGTGATGGGGTGGAACACCTACCACCAGATTGTCACCCAGCTCTCCCCAAACGACTGGCCCTATGCAGGCTTGGAGAGCTATGTGGTGACCCATAGGAACTGCCCCGATAGAGGGCAGGTGCGCTTCACCGGGGACCCCTGTGCCCTGGTGGAGGGGCTAAAACAGGGATCGGGAAAGGATATCTGGATCTGCGGAGGCGCCAATTTGGCGGGGCAACTGTTGCAGGCCGGCCTGGTGGACCGGCTGTGGATTTCGGTAGTTCCGGTACTATTGGGGAGAGGCACCCCTCTCTTCGGCCCCGAAGGGGTGCGGACCCCTCTGCGGCTGCTGCAAACCCGGGAGGACCACGGTCTGGTGGAACTGGTCTATGGTTGCGGCCCTGGGACGGGCGGGAGTTCTGGAACGAATCGCAGCGGAACCGTTTGACAAACTGGCAAAAAAAGCGTACAATAAAGCGTAAAACAAAAGCCAATACAGGGCCATGAGCCCCTCTCCGGGAGGAGTACCCATGATCAGCAGCATGACAGGCTTTGGACGCGCCCAACAGGTGGTGGACGGGCGGGAGATCACGGTGGAGCTGAAATCGGTGAACCACCGCTTTTTTGAATTTGCCGCCCGCACCCCCCGGGCCTATGGCTACTTGGAGGAAAAGCTGAAGGGCTTTTTCCAGCAGGCGGTCTCCCGGGGGAAGGTGGAGGCCTCGGTCTCCATCCAGACGCTGGAGGGCCCCTCGGTGAAGGTGCTGGTGAACCAGGAGCTGGCGGGTGCCTACCTGGAGGGCCTGCGGCAGACCGGACAGGCTTTGGGGCTGCAGGATGACCTGACCCTCTCCTCCCTGGCCCGGTTTGGGGATATCTTTACCCTCCAGCGCCAGGAGGAGGACGAACAGGTGATCTGGGAGGCGGTGCGCGGCGTGGCCGCCCAGGCGCTGGAAAAATTCCTGGCCATGCGCCGGACGGAGGGCGCCCGCTTGGAGGCGGACCTTCTGGCCAAACTGGAGAGCATCCAGGGGCATGTGGCGTTTGTGGAGGAGCAGTCCCCCCGGACGGTGGCCGCCTATCGCCAGCGCCTGGAGGCCAAGCTCCAGGAGGTGCTGGCCGACCGGCAGCTGGACGAGTCCCGGATCCTCACTGAGGCGGCGATCTTTGCCGACCGGGTGGCGGTGGATGAGGAGACCGTCCGGCTGAAGAGCCACATCGCCCAGTTCCGGGAGATTCTGGCCGGCCCCGCCCCGGTGGGGCGGAAACTGGACTTTTTGGTCCAGGAGATGAACCGGGAGGCCAACACCATCGGCTCCAAGGCCCAGGACACCCTGGTGGCCCGCCGGGTGGTGGAGATCAAAAGCGATATTGAGAAGATCCGGGAACAGATTCAAAACATTGAGTGACGGAACAGGAGAGAAGCCATGAAGCTCATCAACATCGGCTTTGGAAATATGGTCTGTGCCAACCGTCTGGTGGCAATTGTCAGTCCGGAATCCGCCCCCATCAAGCGGATCATCCAGGACGCCAGGGATCGGGGATCGCTGGTGGACGCCACCTACGGCCGCCGGACCCGGGCGGTGATCATCACCGACTCCGACCATGTGATCCTCTCGGCGGTCCAGCCGGAGACGGTGGCCAACCGTCTGGTGGACGACGAGGAGGATGAGGAGGAAGAGGATGTCTGAGCGGGGGACACTGATCGTCTATTCCGGCCCCTCCGGCGTGGGGAAGGGGACGCTGCTGCAACCCTACCTGTCCCGGCATCCGGAGGCGTGCCTGTCGGTTTCGGTGACCACCCGTGCACCCCGGCCGGGGGAGGTGGACGGCGTCCACTATTGGTTTATTACCGAGGAGCGGTTTGCCCAACTGGTGGATTCGGACGGACTGTTGGAACACGCCTGTTATAGCGCCCACAGCTATGGCACCCCCCGGGCTCAGGTGGAGGAGCAGCTGGCCCAGGGCCGGGATGTGATCCTGGAGATTGAGGTCCAGGGGGCCATGCAGATCAAGCGCAGTTTCCCGGACGCGGTCTTCGTCTTTATCCTGCCTCCCTCCCTGGAGGAACTGCGCCGGAGGCTTTCCGGACGGGGGACAGAACCTCCCCAGGTGGTGGAGGACCGGTTGGCGGCGGCCCTGCGGGAGCTGGGGTTTGCCAAGGAATATGACTACTTGATCGTCAACGACGATCTGGAACGGGCGGGCAGCAGGCTGGAGGCGGTGATTGCCGCCAGCAAATGCCGTACCGCCAATCTGTTGGATTATGTGGAGAGGATGGTGAATTGCCATGAGCATGCTTAGACCTTCGATGAGCCAGATCATCAAACCGGGGGACAACTACTACGCCTTCGTGGTGGCGGTGGCCAAACGGGCCCGGGAGATCGCCGCCGAGCAGGAGGAGGAGCACTCCCTGACAGAGGAAAAGCCTGTGCAGAAGGCCGTAGAGGAGTTCGCCGCAGGGAAATACCGGCTGGGCAGCGCCCCCCAGATCGGAGAATAAGGCCGGCTGCCAGCCCTGTGAAATCACAGGGCTGTTTTTCGGTTTTTCGACCACCTTTGGGTGGACGGGAAAGGAGGGCCCATGCCCCAAGTGGTGCGGGTGGCGGTGGACAACGCCACCCTGGGCTTCGATAAACTCTATAGCTATCTGGTCCCGGAGGGGATGGCCGTACAGCCCGGCTGCCGGGTGACCATTCCCTTCGGGGCGGGCAACCGGACCCGCCTGGGGTTGGCCATGGAGGTGGCGGAGGAATCCCAGCCTCCCCAGGGGCTCAAGGCTCTGGATGGGCTGGTGGATGCGGAGCCCCTGCTGGATGGGGAGCTGCTGGCGCTGGTGGCCCGCCTGCGGGAGACCACCTTCTGTTGCTACTTTGACGCGGTGAAGGCGGTGCTTCCCCCAGGGATCGGGGTGAAACTACACCGCCGTTATCAGCTGGCGCCCGACCGGCCCCAAGAGACGTTGGAGGGGGACGCCGGGCAGGTGGTTGCCTACCTGGAGGGCCGGGGCAAACCGGTGGAGGAGGAGCGGCTGTGCGCCGCCTTGGGCCTGGAGCCGGACGCCCCCATCCTCCGGGAGCTCTGCCGCCGGGGAATCCTGCTGGAGACCCAACAGGCCCACCAGCGGATTTTGGACGAGCGCCAGGTGATGGTCCGCCTGGACCCTCAGATTCAGGAGCTCTCGGATGTGCGTGCCAAGATCACCGCCCGCCAGCGGGAGGTGGTAGAGCTGCTCTTGCAGGTGGGAGAGGGCTCCCTCAAGGAGGTCTGCTACTTCGCCGGTGTGGGCCGGGGGGTGGTGGAGCGGTTGGAGAAGGCGGGCGTGGTGGAGCTCTATACCCAGGAGGTCTACCGAAACCCCTATGCGGGACTGTCCGCCACTGCCGATTTGGCCAGCGTTTCCCTTTCGGAGGAGCAGCAGGCGGCCTGCGACCGGCTGTGCGCCCTGGCGGACGCCGGCCGCCCGGAGGCGGCCCTGCTCTATGGGGTCACCGGGTCCGGCAAGACCGAGGTGTTTTTGCGGGTGTTGGACCATGTGCTTCAGGGGGGGCGGGGGGCCATCGTGATGGTGCCGGAGATCTCCCTCACCCCCCAGACGGTGGAGCGGTTCCACCGGTATTTTGGCCAGCGGGTGGCGGTGATGCACAGCGGGTTGTCCATGTCCCAGCGGATGGACGAGTGGAAACGGGTAAAAAAGGGGGACGCCCAGATTGTGGTGGGCACCCGCAGCGCCGTTTTTGCCCCGGTGAAACGGTTGGGGCTCATTGTGATGGACGAGGAGCAGGAGAGCTCCTACAAATCCGAAAAGACCCCCCGTTACCACGCCCGGGATGTGGCCCGGTGGCGGGCCGCCCGCCAAGGGGCGCTGTTGCTGTTGGCATCCGCCACCCCCAGCATCGAGAGCTTTTGGAAGGCCCAACAGGGCAAATATCATCTTTTGACGTTAAAGCACCGGTATGGCAGCGCTCACCTGCCGGATGTGACCATTTTGGATCTGTCCCTGGAGCCGCCGGGCAGTAGCAGCACCAGCTTGTCCAGCCAGTTGGTGGAGGAGCTGGGGCGGAATTTGGAGCGGGGGGAGCAGAGCATCCTGCTGCTCAACCGCCGGGGGTACAACACCCTGGTGAAATGCGCTGTCTGCTCCACGGTGGCCACCTGTCCCAACTGTTCGGTGGCCCTCACCTACCACAGTGCCAATGGGCGGCTGGTCTGCCACTACTGCGGCCATATCGCCCAGCCCCAGCAGGTCTGTCCGGTGTGCGGAAACCGGTTTTTGCGGTTCTCGGGCGCGGGAACCCAGAAGGTGGAGGAGGAGCTGCGGGAGCTGTTCCCCCAGGCCCGGGTGCTTCGGATGGACCTGGACACCACCATGTCCCGGTTCTCCCACGAGCGGTATTTCAGCGATATCTCCGCCGGGAAGTACGACATCATCATCGGTACCCAGATGGTGGCCAAGGGCCTGGACTTCCCCAATGTGACGCTGGTGGGGGTGCTCTCGGCGGACGCCTCCCTCTATGCCCAGGATTATAGGAGCTTTGAACGGGCGTTCTCCCTGTTCACCCAGGTGGTGGGCCGCTCCGGACGGTCTCAAAAGGCCGGCCGGGCCTATATCCAGACGTTTACCCCCGACAACAGCGTCATCGCCTTGGCTGCTGCCCAGGATTACGACGGGTTTTATGCCGAAGAGATCGAGAGCCGCCGGATCCACCTCTATCCCCCCTTCTGCGATCTGGTGGGGGTGGGATTTTCGGGGGTGGACAACCTCCAGGTGCGCCAGGCGGCAGGGCGCTTTTTGGAACAGCTCACCGAACTGGCCCGATCGGAATACCCCGGGTTGCCCCTGCGAGTGCTGGGCCCCTGCGAGAACCAGGTGCTGCGGATCGCGGGAAAATACCGATGGCACATGGCCATCAAATGCCGGTGGGACGGCAAAACCCGCCAGCTGCTCCGGCGGGCTGCCGCCTGGTACGCCCGCCAGTCCGACTGCCGGGCGGTGGGGCTGGCGGTGGACCCCAGATATGAGAGCTCTATTTAAAAGGATTTGACCAAAGGAGGAAACGACCATGTCCGCAGAAACCTTGAACGAACTGCTGTCCGGTCTATTGGGTCTGTTGTGCATCCTGGTCCTGGTGGTGAGCCTGGTGCAGCTCTACCGGGCCAAAAAGCGCCCGCCCCAGGTGGAACAGGCCCGGGTGGCCCTGAAGGCGGGCCGCGCCATGCTCATCCGAACCGGCCGCCGGGACTGGCGGAACAAGCCCCACTACTATGTGCGGTTTGAGATGGAGGGGGGCACGGTGGATCTGCTCTGTCCCGGGGAGATCTATGCCCTGCTGGAGGAAGGCCAGGAGGGGGAACTCATCTGGAAGCAAGGGCGGGTAATGGAATTTCACAAACACCAACGGTGACCAAGCCAAAAAGGAGGAATTTTTTAGATGGCTTTGCGCAATATTTTAAAGGAAGGGGACGAGCGGCTCCGGAAGAAGAGCCGGGAGATCACGGATTTTAACGAGCGGCTGTGGACCCTTCTGACAGATATGGCCGAGACAATGAAGGACGGGGACGGCGTGGGCCTGGCGGCCCCCCAGGTGGGGATCCTGCGCCGGTGTGTGGTCATCGATGTGGGGGAGGGCCTCCACGAGATGGTGAACCCGGTGATCCTCCAGCGGGAGGGGGACCAGTTTGGGGCGGAGGGGTGCCTGTCCATCCCAGGGGAATATGGGATGGTCCACCGCCCCCAAAAGGTCACCGTCCACTACCAGGACCGGTATGGGAAACCTGGCCAGCTGGAGGCAGAGGGCTTTTTCGCGGTGGCGGTCTGCCATGAGCTGGACCACCTGGACGGGGTGCTGTTCATCGATAAGGCGGAGCGGATGCTCACGCCGGAGGAGCTCCAGCGGGAGTGACAGGAGGGATTCCATGCGGATTGTATTTATGGGTACGCCCCAGTTTGCGGTGCCCTGCTTGGAGCGGCTGTTGGCTGACGGGCATGAGGTAGCCGGCGTGTTCACCCAGCCGGATAAGCCCAAAGGACGGGGGCACCATCTTCAGCCTCCGCCGGTGAAGGAGCTGGCTCTGGCCCATGGTTTGCCGGTCTTTCAACCGGCCACCCTGCGGGATGGCCAAGCTTTGGAACAGATGCGGGCTTTGGCCCCCCAGCTGGCGGTGGTGGTGGCCTATGGGAAGATCCTGCCGCCCGCTATGCTGGAGGTGCCGCCTCTGGGCTGCATCAACGTCCATGGGTCGCTGCTGCCCTGCTGGCGGGGGGCGGCTCCCATCCAGTGGAGTGTGCTGAATGGGGATGAAGAGGCGGGGGTCACCACCATGTACCTGGCCCAAGGGATGGACACCGGGGATATGATCCTGCGCCGGTCCACCCCTCTGGGGTCGGAGGAGACCTCCGGCCAGCTGTATGAGCGGCTGTCCCGTCTGGGGGCGCAGCTGCTGGGGGAGACGGTGGACCTGATCGCCCAGGGCAGGGCCCCCCGGATTCCCCAGCAGGAGGAAAAGGCCACCTATGCGCCCATGCTCACCAAGGAGATGGCCGCCATCGATTTTACAAAGCCCGCCAGCCAGGTGCACAACCTGGTCCGGGGGATGAACCCCTGGCCGGTGGCCCATACGCTGCTGGAGGGGGAGCCGCTGAAGGTCTACCTCTCCCGTCCGGTGGAGGGCGCCGGCGCGCCAGGGCAGGTGCTGGAAAACCGTGGCCGCCTGGTGGTGGCCTGCGGCCAGGGGGCGGTGGAGCTGTTGGAGCTTCAGGCCCAGGGGAAGAAACGGATGCCCGCCGCCGACTATTTGCGCGGCCATCCGGTAGCTTTGGGGACTGTTTTGGGGGTATGAGGGTGCCCTGTTTGCAGCGGAGAGGAAGGAGCTCAAACGATGATCATTGACTATTACTATTTCATCCTGGTGCTTCCGGCGCTGCTTTTCGCCATGTGGGCCCAAGGGAGGGTATCCTCCACCTATGCCAAGTACAGCCGGGTGCATGCCTCCCGGCGGATTACCGCCCAAGAGGCTGCCCGGCGGATCCTGTCGGACAACGGGCTGGACCATGTACAGATCCAGCGGGTGAATGGCAATCTCACCGACCACTATGATCCCGGCGCCAAGGTGGTGCGCCTGTCGGACACCGTCTATAACAGCGATTCGGTGGCGGCGCTGGGGGTGGCGGCCCATGAATGCGGCCATGCCATCCAGCACGCCCGGGGGTATGCGCCCCTGATGCTGCGCAATGCCATCATTCCGGTGACCAACTTTGGCTCCAAGCTGTCCATCCCGCTGATCCTGTTGGGGCTGGTGCTGGGCTATGCGCCCCTGGTACAGATTGGAATTTGGATGTTCGCGCTGATGGCGATCTTTCAGCTGGTGACTTTGCCGGTGGAATTTAACGCCTCCGCCCGGGCGTTGGCCACCCTGGAGCGGGAAAACTATCTGGAGCCCTCCGAGCTGCGGGGTTCCAAGCGGGTGCTCCAGGCGGCCGCCCTCACCTATGTGGCGGCGCTGTTGGTGACGGTGATGCAGCTGTTGCGGCTGGTGCTGCTGTTTGGCAACCGCCGCCGGGATTGACCGGATGGACAGGGGGGAACGCCCATGAGAGAGGACGCCCGTTATACAGCGGCCCAGGCGTTGATGCGCCTGGAGGGGCAGAACGCCTACTCCAACCTGCTGTTGGAGGGGCTGGTGCGGCGCAACCGGTTGGATGCCCGCCAGGCGGCCTTCGCCTCAGCGCTGTTTTATACCGCCTTAGAGCGGCTGCTGACGTTGGACCACATCCTGCGGGCCTATTCCGCCAAACCGCTGGAACAGCTCTCTGCTCCGGTGCTGGCGGCGCTGCGGCTGGGAGTCTGCCAGCTGCGGTATCTGGACGGGGTGGATGATTACGCCGCTGTCAGTGAAAGTGTGAACCTGGTCCGGGAATTGGGGGCAGCCCGGGCGGCAGGATTTGTGAACGGGGTGCTCCGCTCCTATCTGCGGGCGGGCAAACCGCTGCCTCCCATAGAGGGGCCTTTGGAGGAACAGCTGGCGGTGGAATACTCCTGCCCCGCCTGGCTGGTGGGCCGGTGGCTGGAGGCCTATGGCCAGGAGGCCACCTTGCGGGTGTTGAACGGCTCTTTGGGGCGCCCTCCGGTCTATCTGCGGGCCAACACCCTGCGGCTGGACGCGGCCACCCTCTGCCAGAGGCTGGAAGAAGAGGGCATATCCGCCCATCCGGACCGGGAGTTGGCGGGGTGTATTGCTGTGGAGGGCCGCATTCCAGTGGAAGCGCTGCCCAGTTTTCAGGAGGGGCTGTTCCATGTCCAGGACAGGGCCTCCCAGTTGTGCGTGGCGGCTTTGGACCCTCGGCCGGGACAGCGGGTATTGGATTTATGCGCCGCGCCGGGAGGAAAATCCTTCACCGCCGCCCAACGGATGGGGGATCAGGGGGAGCTGGTGTCCCGGGACCTCCATGAAAATCGGGTCCGCCTGATCCGGGCGGGGGCAGAGCGGCTGGGGATTGGATGCCTCAAAGCTTCCACAGGGGACGCCGCCCTCTTCGACCCCACTTTGGGGAAATTTGACCGGGTGCTCTGCGACGTGCCCTGCTCCGGCTTTGGGGTGATCCGCCGCAAGCCGGAGATCAAGTATAAGCCGTTCAAGGCGGTGGAAAACCTGCCCAGGCTCCAGTATAAAATCCTGGAAACCGCCGCAAACTATCTCAAGGCGGGCGGACGCCTGGTCTATTCCACCTGCACCCTGCTGCCGGAGGAGAACGAGCGGGTGGTGGAAGCGTTTTTGCGGAGCTGGCCAGGATTTGTATTGGAGGATCAGCGCACCTATACCGGTCAGGAGGACACCGACGGTTTCTTTGTGGCGGCGTTGTCCAGGAGGGAGGACTGAGGGATGGAAAAACAGGATATCAAATCCCTGCCGCTGTCTGTTTTGGAACAGGAACTGGGGAAAATGGGCCTTGCGCGGTTTCGGGCGGGCCAGGTCTACCGCTGGCTGCACCAAAAACGGGTGTCCACATTCGCTGAAATGACCGACCTGTCGGCGGCGCTGCGCGGTCAGCTTGACGAAAAATACTACATAAACGCCATCCAGGTGAAAAAAAAGCTTGTATCCAGACTGGACGGTACGGTAAAATACCTCTATGAGCTGCAGGACGGCAACTGCGTGGAGGCGGTGCTCATGCACTACCACCACGGCAACAGCCTGTGCATCTCCTCCCAAGTGGGATGCCGGATGGGCTGCAAGTTCTGCGCCTCCACCTTGGCGGGGTATGTCCGGGATTTGACCCCGTCGGAAATGCTGGATGAGGTCTATACCGCCCAACGGGACAGCGGCAGCCGAGTGGATGGCGTGGTGCTCATGGGCATCGGCGAGCCGCTGGACAATTTCGACAACGTGATGGACTTTCTGGAGATCCTCTCCAGCCCCCAGGGGTTGAACCTGAGCCTGCGGCATGTGTCCCTCTCCACCTGCGGACTGGTGGAGAGGATCTACGAGCTGGCCCAGCGGCGGTTGCAGCTGACCCTGTCCATCTCCCTGCATGCGCCCAACGATGAGATCCGCTCCCAGTCGATGCCCATCAACCGCAAATACGACATGGAGAGCCTGTTGGCTGCCTGCCGGGACTACTTTGCGGTCACCGGGCGGCGGATCTCCTTTGAATACGCGCTGATCTCCGGCGTGAACGACTCCCCCGCCTGCGCCCGGCAGTTGGCCGAACGGCTGCGGGGGATGGGCGCCCATGTGAACCTGATCCCGGTGAACGAGGTGCGGGAGACCGGATACAGACGGGGCTCCCGGGCACAAATCCAGGCGTTCCAGCGGCTTTTGGGCCAGCTGGGGGTGAACGCCACCATCCGCCGGGAGCTGGGGGCGGATATCTCCGCCGCCTGCGGGCAGCTGCGCCGGCAGGAGGCAGCTGCCCCAAAGGACAACTGACAGAATGCCTTTTTCCGCCCAGCAGGGCGGCGACTTGTACGCGGGTCTCCCGCGCAAAGGAGGACTTGGCTTGATACAGATTTTTGGCGGCACCGACCAGGGAAAGGTGCGCTCCACCAACCAGGACGCCTATCGGTTTGCGGTGTTGGGGGAGGCTTGCGCCTACGCTGTCCTGTGCGACGGGATGGGCGGGGAAAACGGCGGCCACATCGCCAGTACCCGGGCGGTAGAAATCATTTCCCAAGCGTTGGAGCGCAGCTTGCGCCAACCGACAGCAGATCTGAAGGCGACCATGGTTTCCGCCTGCAGCGCCGCCAACGCAGTGGTACACGACCTGGCGGTGTCGGATGAGTCCCTTCGGGGGATGGGTACCACGGTGGTGGCCGCGGTTGTGCGGGGGGACCAGCTGTGCGTGGCCCACGCCGGGGACAGCCGCGCCTATCTGGTGACGCCGGAGGGGACGTTGGAACGGCTCACCCGGGACCACAGCGTGGTGCAGTTGCTGGTGGACCATGGGGAGATCACCGAGGAGCAGGCCACCAACCACCCCAAGCGCCACTACATCACCCGGGCCCTGGGGATTGAGCCGGAGCTGGAGCTGGAATATCTGGAACGGGAATTTGTATCCGGGCGCCTGTTGCTCTGTTCGGATGGGCTCTATAACTACGCGCCGCCCCAGGACCACTTGGACCTGATCACCACCTGCGCCAGCGAACAGGATATCTACCTGTTGATCGATGAGGCCAATAAGGCGGGCGGCCCGGACAATATCACGGCTGTCATCGTGGCGAAGTAGCAAGCAGGAGGAGCGCTTGGATGGATAAATATTTAGGCAAAAAACTGGACGGCCGCTATGAGATTTTGGAATTGTGCGGCATTGGCGGAATGGCCAACGTCTACAAGGCCTACGATGTCCTGGAGGACCGCGTGGTGGCGGTGAAAATCCTGCGGGACGAATATCTGGGCAACGAGGACATGCGCCGGCGGTTCAAAAATGAATCCAAGGCCATGGCGGTGCTCAACCACCCCAATGTGATGCGGGTGTACGACGTGTGCTTTTCGGAGAAGATGCAGTCGATCGTCATGGAGTATATCGACGGCATCACCTTGAAGGAATATATTGAACAGGAGGGGCAGCTGAAGTGGAAGGAGGCGGTGCATTTCACCGTCCAGATTCTCCGTGCCCTCCAGCATGCCCACGACAAGGGGATCGTCCACCGGGATATCAAGCCCCAGAATATCATGCTGCTTCAGGACGGTACCATTAAGATTACCGACTTTGGCATCGCCCGGTTTGCCCGCAGCGAGACCCGCACCCTCACCGATAAGGCCATCGGCTCGGTCCACTACATCAGCCCTGAACAGGCGGCTGGCGACGCGATCGACGCCCGGACAGACATCTACTCGGTGGGAGTCATGCTCTATGAGATGCTCACCGGGAAGGTCCCCTTTGAGGCGGACACCCCTGTCTCGGTGGCGCTCAAACAGATCCAGTCCCGCGCGGTGCCCCCGCGCCAGCTGAACCCGGAGATCCCGGAGGGGCTCCAGGAGATCACCCTCCATGCCATGGAGAAGGATGTGAACAAGCGGTACCAGTCGGCGGCCCAGATGCTGCGGGATATCGACGAGTTCAAACGGGACCCCTCCATCTCCTTTGAATATAAATATCTGGGGGACGGCCGCCGGCCCCACAATCCCAAGTCAGCCCGTCAACAGAAGCAGGAGCGCAAGGAGCAAAAACGCCGGGAGCGCAATAAGCGCGCCCCCATCCTGCCGGTGTTGGCCGGGGTGACGGCGGGGTTTGTCATCGTCACCGCCTGTTTCATCGGCTGGATGATCTATATGAATAACCCCTTTGTGACGGTGGAGGACACCCGGGTCCCCGATCTGATCGGACAATCCTGGGACGACCTGCGCGTCTCCAACCAGTATCCTGACTTTGTCATCGAGATGGAAGGGGAGCCCCAGTACAACAGTGAATACGGCCAAGGGATCATCTACGACCAGAACCCGGAGGAGGGCACCAACGTGAAGGTGGGCTCCACCATCCGGGTGCGGGTGAGCCGGGGCGCCCAGACGGTTTCCCTGCCGGACTTCTCCGGGTGGGACGCGGTGCAGGCCAGGGCCCAGCTGGAGGAGTGGGGCCTGACGGTGGACGAAAAGCTGTTGTTTGACGACACCGTTCCCGCGGACAGCGTTGTGCGCACCGCCCCCAGCACCGGCTCGGAGGTCTCCGCCGGGGAGACGGTGACCATCTATGTGAGCATGGGCAAGGAGGAGACGCTGAAGAATGTGCCTCCCCTGGAGGGAATCAGCCCGGAGGACGCCAAGACCCTCCTGGAGTCCATGGGATTCAAGGTTTCGGTGACCTATGATGAGGAGTTTGACGGAGATGAGGCGTTGGAGGGCCTCATCATCGGCCAGTCGCCGGCAGAGGGCAGCCAGGTGGCGGAGGGGACGGTCATCGAAGTGACGGTGGCCGGCCAGCGGGACAATACCACCAAGACCCAGTTGATGATCCGTCTGCCCAGTGAGATCAACCGCCTGGTGGAGATGAGCCTGACCATCGACGGCGTGGAGGCGGTCTCCGATACCATCAATCCCTCCCAGGCCAAGGTCTGGCGGCCGGTTCTCACCGGGGAAGGGATCAGCGAAATTGAGATCTACTTCGATGGAGAGCTCTACCAGGTCTACGACATGGACTTTGACACCAATCCGCCGGAGTTCACCTTAATTGATGATTACTCCGATGAATTTACCGAATGAGCCCCGCGATGCCTCTGGAGGGGCTGATCGTCAAGGCCACCGGCGGTTTCTACTATGTGGATGCCGGAGGTGTCCGGTGGGAGTGCCGGGCCCGGGGACTCTTCCGCAAACAGGGGGTACGCCCCCTGGTAGGGGACCGGGCCCAGGTGGAGCCCACCGGGGAAGGGGAGGGCTATCTGGTGGGGCTGCTGCCCCGGAAGAACGCC
>CAJFPF010000148.1 GCA_904398655.1 uncultured Anaerotruncus sp.
AAATCAAATCCTCCTCCTTGCGCGGTATCGCTGGGGCGTTCGCAAACCACAGGCAATGCCGCGAGGTTGGAACGCGAAATCTATGTTTTTCTTCTGGTCATGTCCGTCCGTCCTGCAAAAGCTTCAGGACCATATCGGCAAACCCTCGGTCACAGATGGCCAGGATGCCATACATCCGGCCGGTCACCTGGGAAAGCCGCTCCATCCCCAAAGGGAGCCGCCGCAGCGGAACCCCGCCCGCCTGACAGGCGGCCTGGGTCTGCCGAGCCGAACGCTCCGCCACATCCTCACACAAAAGCACCAGTTTGGCACGGCCGGCCTGGGCCTCAGCCCGGACCAGGTCCCCGCCACATTTGAGCTTGCCCGCCTTCCGGCAGAGGGAGATGGCGGCGCACAGGCGCTCATCCGTCGTGGGGCCCATCCTGCATCTCCTCCTCCAGCCGGTCATAGACCTCCTCCGGGATCTGGCAGTCCAGCGCCCGCTCCAGGCGCTTTGCCTTCCGGGCCTTTTTCAGGCACTCGAGATTGGGGCACACATAAACTCCCCGGCCCGACCGCTTTCCGGTCAGGTCCAGCAGGATCTCCCCTTGGGGGGTGCGCACCACCCGGACCAGCTCTTTTTTTGGTTTGTGCTCGGAGCACCCGGCGCACATGCGCACCGGCAGCTTTTTTGGCATAGCGTTGCCTCCAAACGATAGATTTCCGGGGGCCAAACGCCTCCGGGCCGCGTCCGGGGATTACTCCTCCCCGTAAAAGCCGCTCTCCGGCTTGATGTCGATCTTCCAACCGGTGAGCCGGGCGGCCAGACGGGCGTTCTGCCCCTTGTTGCCGATGGCCAGGGACAGCTGGTTATCCGGCACCGTGACCTTGCAGCTCTTGGTCCCTTCCGGGTCGATCTCTACCGAGAGCACGTCGGCCGGCGAAAGGGCGGCCGCGATGAACTGGGCCGGGTCGTTGGAGTACTTGACCACGTCGATCTTCTCGCCCCCCAGCTCCTCCACAATGGCGGAGACCCGCTGGCCCTTGGGGCCGATACAGGCGCCCACCGGGTCCACGTTCTCGTCGTTGGACCAGACGGCGATCTTGGTGCGGCTGCCCGCCTCCCGGGAGATGGCCTTTACCTCGATGGTGCCGTCGAAAATTTCGGGGACCTCCCGCTCGAACAGGCGCTTCACCAGGCCGGGGTGGGTGCGGGAGATCATAATCCGGGGACCCTTTTCACTGTTGACCACGTCCACCACGTAGACCTTGATGTGGGCGTTATCCGGGAAGGTCTCCCCGGGGACCTGCTCACTCTTGGGCAAAATCGCCTCCGACCGGCCGATCTCCAGGGTGATGTTCCCCTTCTTGGGGTCGGTGCGCAGCACAGTGGCGGTGACAATGTCGTGCTGGCGGGAGGAATACTCGTCGAACAGCTGACCCCGCTCCACCTCCCGGATGCCCTGGCGGATCACATGCTTGGCGGTCTGGGCGGCGATCCGGCCGAACTGTTTGGTGTCCAGCGGGACCTCCACCGTGTCCCCCACCATGGCGGAGCTGTCATACTTGGCGGCCTCCTCCGGCAGGATCTCCTGGGCAGGGTCCTCTACCTCATCCACCACCCGCTTGCGCATGGCCACATAGAACCGCCCGGTGTCCGGGTCGATGTCCACCACGCTGTCCTCGGAGGCACCCATGTCCCTGCGGATGGCGTTGTCGATGGCCGTGGCAATCTTCTTGGCCAGCAGGTTGCGGGGGATCCCCTTCTCCTTTTCCAAAAGCGCCAGCGCCTCAAAAAACTCTGCATTGCTCGTATTCATCTTCCGGTTGCCTCCAATTGTTGTTGCGGGCCGCGGCCGCGCCCATACTCCCCACAGGCGGCGGCTCTGCCCTCAAAATTCCTCATACACCCGCACATAGGCGATCTCCTCCGGGGAAAAGATCATTTCCATCTGTTCGCCCTCCTCCTCGTCCCCGTCCAGAAGGGTGACAGTCCCGTCCTCATTGTATGCCGACAGGGTTCCCACAAATTCCCGCTCCCCCTCCACCGGGCGGATCAGGCGCACCAGCACCGTCCGGCCCAGGTACCGCTGGAAGTGCCAGGGATGGGTGAGCTTGCGCTCGATGCCGGGGGACCCCACTTCCAGGGTGTAGCTCTGGGGGATGGGGTCCGCTTCGTCCAAAAGGTCGCTCATCCGGCGGGAGAACGCCTCGCACTCGTCGATGCTCACGCCCCCCTCCCGGTCGATCAGGTAGCGCAGGTACCAGCCGGCGCCCTCCTTCTCATAGGTCACATCCCAAAGCTCCAGCCCCATCTGCTGGGCCACTGGGGCGGCCAGCTGGGCGCAAACTGAGGCGGTGTTCTGCCGCTTGCCGTTCGACTGGGCCAACCGAATCCCTCCATACACAAATGAAAGAGTGAGGCAGGCCTCACTCTTTCAACGTGGTTTTTATTCTTACAGTGATATAGTGTAACACAGTTCCCACCGGATTGCAAGGGGATTTCCGCCCTTTTTTTCGGGAAAAGGCGGGTTTTTCCCTCATTTTCCCCCCCTTTGAAAGGGAAGGCTCCCCCCAATCAGCCGTTCTTGGCGTCCTCCAGCCGGATCTGTTTGCGTTTGATTTTTCCGCTGAGGGTTTTGGGCAGTTCCTCCACGAACTCCACAATCCGGGGATATTTATAGGGGGCGGTCTCCTTCTTCACATGGTTTTGGAGCTCCTTTTTCAGCTCATCGCTGGCCACATAGCCCCGGGCCAGCACCACGGTGGCCTTCACCACCTGGCCTCGCACCGGGTCCGGGGCAGCGGTGACCGCGCACTCCAGCACCGATGGGTGGGTCATCAAGGCGCTCTCCACCTCGAACGGCCCAATCCGGTAGCCGGAGCATTTGATCACATCGTCGTTGCGTCCCACAAACCAGATGTAGCCGTCGCTGTCCCGCCAGGCGGTGTCCCCGGTGGAGTACATGTTGTTATAGAAAGAGGCGCTGTTGGCTTCCGGGTCCTGCCAATAACCGGATAGAAGCCCCGCCGGACGCCCTTTGTCCAGATTTTTCACCACAATGGTACCCACAATGCCGTCTTCACAGCTGTTCCCCTCCTCATCCACAATGTCCAGGTCGTAGAGGGGGGAGAACTTTCCAGTGGAGCCGGGCTTCACCGGGAACCAGGGGAAGTTGGCGATGATCACCGTGGTCTCCGACTGGCCGAACCCTTCGCACAGCTCCAGGCCGGTGGCCTCCTTGAACTTGTTGAACACCTCCGGATTCAGAGGTTCCCCGGCGATGGTACACTTTTTCAAGGAGGACAGGTCATATTTGCTCAGGTCCTCCTTGATTAGAAACCGGTAGACGGTGGGCGGGGCGCAGAAGGTGGTGGGGCGCAGGCGCTGGATGGCCTCCAGCATGTGGTGGGGGTCGAACCGGCCCTCGGTGTCATAGGCCACAATCACCGCGCCGCAGATCCACTGGCCATAGATCTTGCCCCACCCGAACTTGGCCCATCCCGAGTCTGCGGAGACAAAGTGCAGCTTCCCCTCCTCCACCTGGTGCCAGTACTTGGCGGTGGTGATGTGGCCCAGGGGATAGGTATAGGTGTGGACGATCAATTTGGGCATCCCGGTGGTGCCGGAGGTAAAATATCCCAGCATCAGGTCATCGTTGTGGGTGGCCGCCTCCCCTGTGGGCCGGGGGAAGGTCTTGGGAAATCCTGCCACCTGGGCCCGGAAGTCCTCGCAGCCCTCTGGGATATGGTCGCCCACCACCGCCACATATTTCAAGGTTGGGCACTGGCCCCGGACCCTCTGAATGTTTTCCAAAAGCTCCCTGTCATCCACACAGCAGATCATCTTGATGCCCGCCTTGTTGCACCGGTACTCGATATCGTGGGGCATCAGCTGGAAGGTGGCGGGGATCACCACCGCCCCAATCCGGTGCAGCGCCAACATACAGATCCAGGCCTCCAGCCGCTGGCGCAGGATCAGCAGCACAAAGTCCCCCTTTTTCACCCCGTGGGCGGCAAAATAGTTGGCGGCCTGGCAGGACCGCTCCATCAGCTGGCCAAAGCTCAACCATTCCTCCTGGTCAAGGTCCTCCGCCACCCGCACCAGGGCGGGCTTGTCAAAATCCTGGGCCGCCCACTGGTCGATGATGTCATAGGAAAAGTTGAAATTCTCCGGGATGTTCAGCCGGTAGTTCTTTTTAAAATCCTCATAGGAGTCGAACCGCTCCCGAGGAAGGAATTTTTCCACCATTGGTACCACTCCATTCCCAAATGCCAAAGCGCCGGAGCGCTCACTCGTTGATAATGGTCAAAAAACGCACCGGGCCGCCCACCGCCCGCTGGCCGTGGGGGGTCTGGGGGTTGAAAAACGCGCTGTCGCCGGCATGCAGGAAAAATTCCCGTCCGCCAATCACCAGCTGCACCGTGCCTTCAATCACGTAGTTGAACTCCTGGCCTCCGTGGACCACCAGCTCTGGCGGGTTGTCCATCGGCTCCAGATCTACCACCATAGGGTCGAACTGGCGGCCGATATAGTTGAAGGCCAGAGAGCGGAATTTGTAGCCCTTATACCGCTCGATCTCCACCCCTTGCCCCTTGCGGACAATGGTGTAGTCGTTCATTCGAGGGGCTTCCCCTGTGAGGAGCACGGTGGGGTCCACATTCAGGGCCGCCGCTACGCCATAGATCACCCCGATGGGGATATCGGTCTTGGCCTCCTCATAGTTCAGGTATTCCTCTACAGGCAGGTTCACCTGCTTTGCAAGGTCTACCGCCGCTACGTCGAGGATTTCCCTCAGTTCTTTGATCCGTTGGGCGATCTGTCGGATTTGATCGTTCATACTGCTCCTCCTTCTTTGAAAGATTCCCGGATGGCGGCACAGCCGCGCCCAGGATGTTTCTCCTATTTTACAATCGTTTCCCCGCCGTTGCAAGTTCTTTTTTCCGGCGTGGCTCCCTCCAAAAGGTTCCACAGCGGCACTGGAAAGGGGGGAATTTTGCAGAAATAGGTCGTACTAATGGGGATTTCTGCCAATTTTGAGCCCATGTGTTTATACGCCTTTTCACAGCTTGTCCTGTTGCAGAAAAAGTCAAATTAAGGTAAACTAGGAGCATAGGAAAGAAATTGCCTCCTCTTTGGGGAGGTTCTTACATTCTTGGGAGGGAGACGGAGGAGTTATGGAGCTTCTCAAGCAGCGGATCCTACAGGACGGGCATGTAAAGGCGGGCAATGTGCTCAAGGTGGACAGCTTTCTGAACCACCAGATGGACGTGGCCCTCTTCGGGGAGATCGGCAAGGAGTTCTACCGGCTGTTTGGAGGCGAGGGGGTCACCAAGATCCTCACCATCGAGTCCTCCGGCATCGGTGTAGCCTGCATCACCGCCCAATATTTCGGGGTGCCGGTGGTGTTTGCCAAAAAGACCCAGACCAAGAATATCGACGGCGAGGTGTTCACCTCCCGGGTGGAGTCGTTCACCCACGGCCGGGTGTATGACATCATCGTCTCCAAAAAGTTCCTCACCCCCAACGACCGCATCCTGCTCATCGACGACTTTTTGGCCAAGGGCAGCGCCCTGTCCGGCCTGTGCACCCTGGTCCAGGATTCGGGGGCCACGCTGGTGGGCGCGGGCATTGTCATTGAAAAGGGGTTCCAGGGGGGCGGCCAGCTCATCCGCGGCCGGGGAATCCGGGTAGAAAGCCTGGCCATCATCGATGGCATGGACGATGCCACCGGGAAGGTCATCTTCCGGGATTGAACCCCCTCCACAATCGCACAGTTTGTTTTGGCACGCCGGGCTTTGTCCTTCTTCTCGCGAGGAATACAGGGGCCGGCGTTTCATCATCGGGGCGAAAAACGCCCCCGACAAATTTAGGAGGAAAAGAAAATGAAAACAAGCCGCAAATTCCTGGCTCTGCTGCTGGCCGGCGTGATGCTCTTCTCTGCATCCGCCTGCGGTGGCTCCGAGTCCGCAAGCAGCTCCGCTGCGTCCGAACCGGCCGCTTCCCAGACCGAGTCTGAAGCCGCCGAGCCGGCCGCCTCTGAGGCCGAAGGAGAGGCTGAGGCCACCGGGCTGTTCCCCCCTGTCCCCAAAGAGGACCTGAAGGTGGGCGTCATCCACATTACTAACCCCGCTGAAGGCTCCGGCTACACCTACACCCACGACCTGGGCATTCAGGGTATGCAGAAAAACCTGGGCCTGTCCGACGACCAGATCATCCGCAAGATCGACGTGGATGACCAGGACGCCACCGCCATCGAGAACGCCATTTTGGAGTGCATCGAGGAGGGCTGCCAGATCATCTTCGCCACCTCCTGGGGCTACATGGACACCTGCGAGGCGCTGGCCGCCGAGTATC
>CAJFPF010000149.1 GCA_904398655.1 uncultured Anaerotruncus sp.
AGCTGGTAGAGCAGTGGTCTCCAAAACCACGTGCCGAGGGTTCGAATCCTTCTGCCCCTGCCAATGTGCAGGCTGGCAAGCCTGTATATGCTGATATAGCTCAGTAGGCAGAGCACATCCTTGGTAAGGATGAGGTCACGCGTTCGAATCGCGTTATCAGCTCCAAAGACACTACAGATCATCGGTCTGTAGTGTCTTTTTCTATGATTGCATCTGAGGAAGAGGGCTGGAAAATGGAAACGAACTGGTTGGCAAGGACAAAGGGGAAAATTTCCCTTTTTTTACGCTGGATCTTTTTGTGCCTGGGATTTGCCGTCATGGCCTTTGGTGTGGCTTTTTCTATCAAGGCCGCCCTTGGCACTTCCCCCATCTCCAGCGTTCCCTATGTGACCTCTGCACTTTCCGGCCTATCCGTGGGGATGACGACTATTTTGATGAACACCCTTTTTGTATTTCTTCAAATCGTCATTCTGCGCAGTCGCTTTAATTGGTTTCAGTTGCTGCAATTGCCAGCGGCGGTTTTGTTTGGAACAATGATTGATTTTGCGGGCTCCCTTCTGGCTCCCGTTTCGGTTACCGGCTATTTGCAGCAGTGGGCGTTATGCATCCTAGGTATTTTGGTATTAGCGATTGGTATCAGTATGGAAGTTGCCGCGAAATTGGTCACAAATACGGGGGAGGGAGTGGTTTTGTGCATCTGCCAAGTACTTCCTATCCGCTTTGGGAATATGAAAATGCTGTTTGATCTGATCCTGGTCTGCCTATCGATCTTTTTGTCGTTGCTCTTTCTGGGAGGCTTGGAGGGTGTCCGAGAGGGCACTTTAGCTGCAGCTGTGTTCGTGGGGCAAATCACAAAACGCACTGGCCCATGGATGGAAAGATTGGTGAATAGAGTTTTTTAGCGCAAATAGTGGGAATAAAAAGGAACCACCCTGTATACATGCCAGGGTGGTTCCTTTTTTAGACGGCGGGAATCGAATGGATGGGTCAATCGGCGCCGCACATCCTCCAGGCTTCCCGCAGAGCTACCAACAGGTTGTCCGCACTGGCAAGTCCTTTGCCCGCCACATCAAATGCGGTACCGTGATCGACACTGGTTCGGATGATCGGCAAGCCTACTGTGACATTGACACTCCGGTCGATTCCCAGGACTTTGACAGGCGCCAAGCCTTGGTCGTGGTTCATGGCCACCACGATGTCGAAGTTGCCGCTTCTGGCCCGGAAGAACGCAGTATCGGCAGGGACCGGGCCGGTGACATCCATTCCTTCTGCCCGGGCCCGTTCGATGGCTGGCAGGAGCTTGGTCTCCTCCTCCCCGTCGCCAAACAGACCGTTTTCCCCGGCATGGGGGTTGATGCCGCAGACGACCATTCGAGGTTCCCGTCCCCGCAGCTTCCGTTTCATGGCCTCCCGGGCTAAAACCAATGTTTGATAAACACTCTCTGGAGTGACCAGATCGATGGACTCCCGAAGCCCCACATGGATGGTCACAAGGATGACATTGAGGTCATCGGAGGTAAACATCATTCCATAGTGTTTAGCGCCGGTGAGATCCGCCAAAATTTCCGTGTGGCCGGGATAGTTGTGGCCTCCCAGATGCATAGCCTCCTTGTTGAGCGGGGCAGTACAGATGGCGTCGATCTCATGCCCCATGGCCAATTGGATCGCCTTTTCCACATACCGATAGGCGGCGTTCCCCGCGGCGGCACTGATCTGGCCAAATGGGAGGTCAATAGGCAGCAGATCCATATCCAGACAGTCAACGGTCCCAAAGCGAAATAGAGCATCCTGGGGAGTGGCAATCTTATGAAATGTGCAGCCGGTCCCCCAGATCCCCTCTGCCCGTTCCAATATTTTCAGATCGCCAATCACGAATGGGCGGCAGTGCTCATAGATTTCGGGATGGCGCAGGGCTTGGACAATGATCTCTGGTCCCACGCCGGCGCCATCCCCCATGGTGAGGGCAATGATCGGCTTTTTCTGTTCCATAGAGATGTGCTCCTTTCTGGGAGGTCTGATTGACCTTTTATTTCAGATAGCGATAGCCGTCGTAGGCCTTCAGACCCTGCTTGGAACTGTCACCATAGACCTTCTCCACCTGGGCAATGTAGAGGGTGTGATCCCCAACAGGTACCGTCTGCTGAAGGCGACAGAGCAGAATCAACTGGCTGTTCTCCACTGCCGGAGGAAAGTTCCCTTCGCATTCCATCAAGGGGATATTTGCTTTGGCGGCTTTGTCCTCCGTCCGCCCAGATACTGTCCCGCAGTAAAAGGCTTGCTCGGCCAGGGAGCTGTCCGGAACACAGAGGGTGAACACTCCCTGCGCGGAGATACATCCTCCGGACAGTCCTTTGTTGCTCAGAGAGGCGACCACCATAGGCGGATGGTTGGAGACGTAGGTCCACCAGGAAACTGCCATGAGGTTGGCCTTCCCATCCTCCTTTTTGGATACGATCAGGGCGAAGGGGTTGGGGGAGGTCAGCACCTCCGCTTGGCTGAGGGTCATCTCTTTCATAAAATTTCATCCTTCCTATCTATGATTTTCCAATGGAACTTGGGAGCCCGCTTTTAAGAAGCGGCGGGCAGCGCACAGAGCCCTTGGTGTCCCAAAGGCGCCCGCTTTGGTCACAGCCAGACAGCGATAGCGGCCCATAAGCCAACCGGCGGGGATGCCCGGCTCCACCTCCCCATAGAGCGATATGCCGGGGCTATTGCACCGTTGGAGCAGCGCCTGGGCCATGTCGCCTCCGGTCAAAACAACCCCCTCCGTGAGCCCTTGGGAGATCCATTTTTCCACCAAGGCACTCAAAGCCGCTACAATTCGTTCCCCCATCTGGTTAGAGGATAGCCCTGCTTCCCGGGCGGCCCGCTGGGACCGTTCCCGCGCCTGGGGAGAGGCATCGACCTGAAGGACCAGATCCACCCCCCGATGCAGGACGGCCTCCCCCCTGTTGAGAAGGGAGGCCAGATTCCCCAACGCTGCCTCATCCGGGGAGACCAGGCAGCGTTCGGCTCCGCCCTCCTCCACCAGCGCGGCCACCTGCCCGCTGGTGATGGGAGAGACGCTGGCAGCCGCCACAATGATGGGTTTTTGTGTTGTGGGATGGGAAGTGTTCTCCGCCTGCTTTTTCAGGCACCATTGTTCAGGCAGATGCCGGGAGAGGCCGGTGGAGCCAACCACAAGACATGGCTCCATCAGTGCGGCATGCCGGGCAATCTGTTCCAGATCCCCCTCTGTCTCCGCATCCAAAACGATGAGGCCAACCCCCTGCGCATGAAGGGCGCCAACCGCTTCAGCAAACTGGGCATGGGGAGCGCGGATGGACTCCAAGCCCAGCCGGGCAGCTTTCCGGCGGGATTGCCTGCCCAAAATCTTTATAATTTCTGACTCCTTGGCTGGGCAGGCGGGATCCCGGGCAATAGGGCTGTCCTCCAGCCGGGCCCCGTTGAGGTAATGCACGCCCCCGATGGTGGTCCTCCCATAGTGGGGGAAGGCGGGGGCGATCAGAGCGACGGCTTTGCCAAGCCCGTCCAACACTCCGTCGAGCTCCGCCCCCAGGTTTCCCCGGAGGGTGGAGTCCACCGACTTATAGACCCGTTGATACCCGCCCTCACGCAGCCTCTGTGCCGCCTGGAGGTTCCGGCGATAGGCATCCTGAGGCAGAAGGGCCCGGCTGTCGGTATTGAGCCCGAGGACCTGGACCGGCGGGAATGCCCCCTGGGGAACCTCCAAAAGCGCGGCAGTGGAGAGCCCCCGGCCGGCAAAGGGGATGGTGCAGTCGGTGACACTGGTAAAATCATCTGCAAGAATAGCAATCTGATCCATAGGTGGCTCCTGTCTATCCAGGGAGGCAGCGTGCCCCTGGATGGGGTTATTTGGAGAGATAGTCCACGACCGTCTGGATGTTTTCGCGGACAGAGCCGCCGGCTTTAAATTTGCTGGCAAACAAGGCGCTGCCAATGGTAAAGCCCCAAGGCCGTACCTCCTTCATGAAATCCAGCCGCTGCGTACTGTCGATGCTCCCGGCGATGACGGTGGGGAGCTTGATCTGGGACATGTATGTACGAATCAACGCGGGCACGTCGCCCGGAAAGCGGTAAGCCAGCAGATCCAAACCGGAGACCCCTTCGGATTTAGCCAGGCGCTCGGCGTCCGCCACAATCCCCGTAATGGATTCGCCTAAAATAGAGGGGCTCCCCCAAACTTTACCGCAGAAGGGCAGATATTTGGTGGAGGAGCCCTGGAACAGCCTGCCCACAGAGGGGTAGTAGAGGGTTCCCATCAGATAGTCAAAGCCGCATTCAATGGCCAGGCGGGCGCCCCGCAGACACTCCTCCTCCGTATAGGTGACAACCTCCAGATAGGTGGTTTTCCCACAGGCCTTCATGCGGCTGACCAGCTGTTTCATCTGGGCCTCCGGAAGTCCCACGTCCTTGAATCCCCAGTGCTGTACCGGCAGGTCACAGCAGGCGTCAAAGACTTCCATAGCGTTGGGAACGGTAACATCGTGGTTGGTGAGCATAATGATCAGATTCATAAAATCAATTCCTCCAACATCATAAAATAATGAATGCTCGCTCAGTATTTCCGCTTATGCACTCATATTCTACTCCCATCATAGTCGGAAGATGGAGGAGTGTCAATGTTATAATCTTAAATTCGCTCATTATTTACAATTCCAATCATTTTAGTGATTGGAATTGTGCGCTAATCCGCAGCAATTGAAACGATATTGACTTGTATTTGGAAGAATGATATAATAAAATCTATATAATCAATCATATTTGTGTCGGAATATGTAGGACAGAGCTCTCTATCGGGTTGGATACATCTGCCATTGGCCCCAACCCGTCAGTCACCACCCGCAATGAATCTATTTAGAAAGGCAGCCGCCTACCCAGGTTCGCATGGGCGGCTGGCATGTGATGCTTATGGCCAGAGTAAAATCCAAAACCCGCGCCAAAGAGCTTCTGGAATATATCAACAAACATGGATATGCCTCCCTATCGGAGCTCTGCCGGGAGTTCCAGGTCTCCAGCGCGACCATGCGCCGGGATCTGACCGAGCTGGACGAGCGTGGCCTGGTGACCCGGATGCATGGCGCGGTAAAGTCCAAAATTGATGAACAAATGCACGAACCTCCTTACGCGGAGCGGATCAATATGGAGATCCAGGAGAAGAAGCGGATTGCCCAGAGGGCGTTCCGGGAGATCCGGGAGGGGGACAGCATCATTCTGGACTCCTCCACCACGGTGGTGGAGCTGGCCAAGCTGCTGGCACAGAGCACCCTGCCCATCACGGTGATCACCAATGACATTGAGATTGCCTATATTTTGGCGCCCCACCCCATCATTGAACTGATCTGTGTAGGCGGCTATATCCGGAAGGGCTACTACACCTCTATCGGCTTTTTCGCGGAGAACCTCTGGCAGGAGCTCCATGCGGATAAGCTCTTCATGGGTGTGGATGCGGTGAATCCGGAATATGGGATGATGAACTACCGGATTGAGGAGATCAGCTGCAAAAAGCTGATGCTCAAACATTCCAAGCAGCATTTCGTGCTCTGTGACCACACCAAATTCGCGGCCTCCGCTGTCCTGCAGATCTGCCCCTCCTCTGAAGTTGACCTATTGATCACAGGAGCGGAGTTGAGTGACCCCTCCGCAAAGATGATGCGGGATGTGGGGCTCCGGCTGCTGACCGTCTGAGCAATCGCCCGATCCTTCCGGAAAATGGGGGCAATCCACCGACTGCGGCGGATTGCCCTATTCTTCTGTCCCCAAAGAAAAGTCAGTGGAAATCCGAACACATAACTCCAATAGAAACCGGTCGTTGCAGCTCTCCAAAGAGAGGCCGCTGGCTTCCTCCAGCCGGTGCAGCCGGTAGATGAGGGATTGCCGGTGCAGGTGCAGCTCCCGAGCCGTTTGAGAGACATTACAGTTGTTCTTGAGGTAACAGCGGAAGGTGGATACCAGTTCCAGATGGCGAACCCGCTCGTCCTCCGCCAAGCGGTCCATAAGCTCTTGCGCCACCTGGCGGACCACCCGGTTCTCCGAGATGGCCGAAAGAATCCGGTGAATGCGGGTGTCCTGATAGGCCAGCCTGGAGCTCCCTGGCTGCTGTTCGCACAGCTCCAGCGCCAGCCGGGCGTTGAGATACTCCTGGTGGAACTTCCCCTCCTCTGGGTAGAGCTTCCCAATCCCCCAGCGCCAAAGGGTCCCTGGCGACACCTGAAGGAACTGTTTTTCCACCTCGTCCAAAAACCGGTGGAGTTCCCCAAAAGTGCTGCCCTCGGGATTTTCTAGGTAGAGAATCAACATGTCCTGCTGGTAGGTAGTCATCAAGGCTCGATGATGGGCCCGGCCGATTCGCAGCAGGTGACTCAACAGCGTGTCCCAGCTCTCCGAGAGCCCATCTGGCAGGCCGCCGGGCTCTTCCGAATGGATTCGCCCCAAAATACAGATATAGGCCAGATCGATCCGGAACCCCATCAATTCCGCCTGTTCCTGGGCCTCCTGCATGGAGTGGAACTCCCCCTTGGCCAAATGGCGCACAAAGTCGTTTTTCAGGCGCAGCCGGGTGGCGCTGATCGTCTGCTCCCGGTCAAACCAGAGGCTTAGAGGAAGCGCGGCATATTTTTCCAGATATTCCCTCTGAAGTGGACGCTCCAGGCCATCCTCCGGAGCTCCAGCCAATAGGTAGCCGTACTGCTGCCCCTCCGAGCGGATACGCAGGCAGAGCGGAAACGTTTCCATTTGGACCTCCTCGCCCACCGGCAATGTGTGGCGCCACGCCTGGCAGACGCCCCGTGCCCTTCCCGCACGATCCGCGATGCAAAACGGACGGCTTTCCCGCCGGGAGAGGATCTGGGCGGCGTCTGAGAGGGTGCCATTGGAGAGATAGGAGGCAAACAGTTCCCGGCGCAGCTCCTCATAGGCGTCGATCTCCTGGAGTTGGGAACGATGGAGACACTGATGGGCCTCCTCGATGATCTCCGAAAAACGCCGCTCCCAGGGCAGGAGGATCAGAGGAAACTCCTGTTCCATACAGAACTGGAGGACGCAGGCAGGAAGCTCTTGCTTGTCCGAGCGGATGGAGATGGCCAGGGCGGTAGCCCCGGCGTCCCGCACCTCGCGGGTAAAGGAGAGAAACTGCTTTGGATGCCCCCATAGTTCAGCGGCGATGGTGAGCACCAGCTCATCCCGCCGGACAAAGTCCTCCACCGGTCCCTCCATGACGGAGATACTTCGGATCATCCGCCCGGAGGCGCTGCGCTGTGCGGTGAGCAATTGGGCTCCTTCTGTACTTCGCATCTGCAAAAACTGCTGGATCGTAAATTCCATCGGATTCCTCCTGCCGGATTGTCTAAAAACAGCTCCGCTTCTTCATATAATCTGTAATTGTCTCGAGTTTTTTTTTCATTATATCATAAGAGACTCGGATTCCCCTTGCTAGATTGTCTAAAAACAGCTCCGCTTCTTCATACAATCTGTAAATTGTCTCGAGCCTTTTTTCATTATATCATAAAAAAACATGGAACGGATGGCCGGCAGAGGATTTTCCATTCTGCCGCCATTTTGGAAGGAGCGTATGGACGATGGAGATCAGAGCAGAGGTTCAGCAGGCAACAGAGGAAATGATTTCCCTGCGGCGGGATTTTCACCAGCACCCGGAATTGGGATTCCAGGAGAACCGCACCTCCGGAATCATTGAACAGTATCTCAAAGATCTGGGGCTGCGGGTGCGCCGGTGCGCGGGCACCGGCGTCATTGGCGTGCTGGAGGGGGCGCGCCCCGGGCGGACGCTCCTGTTACGCAGCGATATAGACGCCCTTCCGGTCCAGGAGCGGACCGGCCTGCCCTTTGCCTCTCAGACACCGGGAGTGATGCACGCCTGCGGCCACGATGGGCACACGGCCATCCAGCTGTTGGCCGCGAAACTGCTTGCCCGTCGCCGGGAACAGCTGGCAGGGAAATTGATCTTTTTGTTCCAGCCCAACGAGGAGGAGGCCGGCGCCGAGGAGATGATCCGCCAGGGGGCTTTGGAAGATCCCCGTCCGGACGCGGTATGCGGACTGCACCTGTGGAGCCCTCTGCCCACGGGAACCATTGGGGTTGTCCCCGGTCCCCTCATGGCCTCCAGCTATTATTTTAAAGTGACCATCCACGGCGTCGGCGGTCATGGCGGCGCCCCCCACACCGCGGTCAACCCGATTGACGCGGCGGGCCATGTTTTGGAAGCGATCAAGACGTTCCATACCTTGGAGATGGATGCATGCAAACCCACTGTAATCTCAGTGTGTACCATCCACAGCGGCGCCAAACAGATTGTTGTCCCCGAGACGTTGGAGATGGAGGGGTCCATCCGCTGCCTACATTCAGAGGATGAACAGGTGCGTCGGCGGTTTTGCCAGCTGGTGGAGGGAACATGTGCCCTCTACCGCTGTACCTGTGAGATTGTGTTTACCTGCGGAAATACTTTGTTGAGCAATGATCCGGAAATGTCCCACCTGGTGGCGGAGGTGGCCGCCAGGACTGTGGGGGAGGAGCACATCCAACAAGAAGGGATCAGCACCATGCTTGGGGAGGATTTTGCGGAATTTACCCGCCGGGTGCCGGGCGTTTTCTACTTTGTGGGTACCGGGAATCCGGAGAAGGGGACCCAGGTGGAACACCACAACCCCCGGTTTATGCTGGACGAGGATTCGTTGCCCATAGCGTTGGAAATGCAGGTACGGATGGCCCTGGCCTATTTGACAGGGCAACCCTGAAACCAATCTTTAGAAGCCTGGCTTTGGAGCTGGGCTTCTTTTATTCTTCAAATTCCACAAATGATACCCATAGTTTTTCTGCTAAATAGAGAAAAAATATAGGCATTTTGACATAGGACATAAGATGTGATATGATGGGTATAGAGATGGGAGGCGGGGAAGTGGAGGCTTCATACCCTACCCGGATCTTCCGGGTGACAATCGGACAATTTTTTTATGCCATCGGGTCCTACCTGAGTATTCAGGCCAATATCGGCCTGGCGCCCTGGTCGGCCTTCAGCATGGGAATCACCTATTTCACCCCCTTCAGTTATGGGGATGTCATCATCCTCAGCGGCCTGGTGATCCTGGCGATTGACCTGCTGCTGCGGGAACGGATTGGTCTGGGCACCCTGTTGGATATCCTGCTCATGGGGAAATTTGTGGATCTGTTCCAATATTTGGGGATCGTCCCCTTAATTGAAAACTTTTTTGTCGGAGTAATTGTTCTGTTGGTGGGCCAGTTTTCTATCGCTTTGGGCACCTATTTCTATGTGGGCGCGGGGATGTGCTGCGGCCCCCGTGATGCATTGATGGTCGCTCTGGGAAAACGGCTGAAACGATTCCCCATTGGATTGGTCCGGGGGTTGATCGAGGGGACCGCCCTACTGCTGGGCTGGCTGATGGGGGCCAAGGTGGGCTTGGGCACAGTGATCGCCGTTTTCGGCATCAGCTTTATTTTGGAAGCAACCTTCCGGGCGCTCCGATTTGACGTCACTGCCGTGGTGCATGAGGACCTGCGCCAGACTTGGCACCGTCTGCGCGCCCCCAAAAGACAGGAGGGACATGTGTGAACGACTATGGGCGCCGGATTTCCCGGGTGGTTGTGGGGCAGATTTTCAATGGGCTGGGGGTTTATCTCACCCTACAGGCCAACATAGGGTTGGCCCCCTGGTCTGCCTTCAATGTGGGCATTACAAACCTCACCCCTCTGAGCTATGGGGATGCCTCCATTTTAGTGGGGGTGACCGTGTTGGTCCTCGATCTGGCCATGCGGGAGCGGGTGGGGCTGGGGACTCTGCTGGACATCCTGCTCTGTGGAAAGATTGTGGATCTATGCCAGTACTTTGGCCTGGTACCTCTGATGGACAACCTGTTCAGCGGAGTAGTCTGCCTGTTACTGGGGGAGCTGGGCATCGCCTTGGGCACCTATTTCTATGTGAGCGGAGGGCTCTGCTGTGGCCCCCGGGATGGATTGATGGTAGGGTTGGTGAAACGACTGCGGCGGGTTCCCGTGGGCCTGATGCGGGGAATCCTTGAGGGTACCGTGCTGTTACTGGGCTGGCTGATGGGGGCCAAGGTGGGTTTGGGCACCATCATCGCCGTGTTTGGCATCAGCTTTTTGCTGGAAGGGGTATTCCGCCTGTTCCGGTTTGATGTTACGGCAGTGGAGCACCAGGACTTGCGGGAGACTTGGCGCCTGTTGCGCCAGACAATCCAGACCTCCAAGGCGAATACAGAGGTTTAAAAAATGCCAGCCGAATTCGGCTGGCATTTTTTGCAGTTGCGTCACATGAGGAACCTCTGTGAGAAGATTGCCCGAAGGAGTGTACCCACCCCCTGAAGGATTAGGGATATCCCTACCAAAATGCCGATGGCGAACAGCCCAGCCACCGGGTCTAAGAAGGAGAGGAAACCGGCTAGAGCCAATAAAATCCCCAGAGCGGTGAACCATCCCCATCCACGGACCCCCCACCGGCGCAGATCAAAGGAATTTACGAATTTGGCAATTCCGGAAAAAAGCAGCCACATGCCAAAAATAAAGGGGAGGCTCAGGGCTGCAAACGCCTGATGGAACAGGATGAATAGGGAGAGCAGGATGGTGAGAATGCCATCCAGCAAAAACCATCCGGAACCATACATGACATTGTGTCCCAGGCCGAAGACCACAAGGTCAACAATGCCGGCAATCAGCATGGAGATTCCCAACCACAGGGACAGACTGACAATGGCAACCCCAAGATTGGAGAGGCAAAATACGCCGGCCAGAATCAATATCACACCGGCAACCGCCCAAAGAACTCTGGTAACTGTTTTCATAACAAACCCTCCACATAGATGCTCCCATTTGGAACCGCACAGCTATTTGTTCTCTGCGGCTTCCTATAAATTTAGTATAACAAAGAAATTAGCACTCATATTGATAGAGCGCTAATTTCTTATGAAAAATATGTAACTTTTTTGTGACAGTGTCAGATATACTGATAGCGTTTCCGTTCCCCCACCAAGAAAACAGCCGTGACCCCCAAAGCCAAGAGCTCCGCGGCCACAATGGCCAGCCACACCCCATCAATTCCCCACAGAGCGGGGAGCACAAGTCCCGCGGCGATCTGGAATACCAGCGTCCGCAAAAAGGAGATGGCGGCAGAGACACCGCCGTTGTTCAGGGCGGTGAAGAAGGAGGACCCCCAAATGTTCATTCCCATCACCAGGAAAGCCAGGGAATAGATCCGGAATCCCCGGCAGGTCATGGCGAACAGTTGGGGATCATAGCTGGCAAATAGGGAGACCAACGGTACACAGAGCAGTTCCGCCAACAGGGTCAGCAGGACCCCCAGACAACCCAAAATGCAGAGACTCTTTCGAAACAGATTCTGTAGTTCTTGTCGATTTTTCGCTCCGTAATGGAAGCTCACTACAGGTGCACTGCCCAAGGAGTAGCCCAAAAAGATGGCAATGAAGATGAAGTTTACATACATGATGACCCCATAGGCGGCGATGCCGTCCTCCCCGGCCAGGCGCATCAATTGAAAGTTATAGAGAATATTGACCACGGAGGCGGAGAGATTGCTCACCATTTCGGAGGAGCCGTTGAAACAGGTGTGTAAAAACACCCGCCCATAAAACCGGGTGGAGGTCAGGTGCAGGAGGCTGTCGTTCTTCCGGGCAAAATAAAACAGCGGGACAACACCGCCCACCATCTGCCCCATGGCAGTGGCAATGGCCGCCCCCGCTACGCCCCAAGGCAGCACGGCGATGAACAGATAGTCCAAAACCACATTGGTGAGCCCTGCCAGGATGTTGATTTTGAGGCTGAGGACGGGCTTTTCTGCGGTGACAAAGAAGCTCTGGAAGACCATTTGAAGGATGAAGAAGGGCTGCGCCAAAAACAGGATCCTTCCATAGAGTACACTCTCCTCTAGGAGGGCTCCCTGGGCCCCCAACGCCCGGGCAATCGGCTCCATGAGCAGGAAGCCTGTGATCCCCAATAGAATACTGATGCCCGCTGCCAGATAGACCAACATGGAGAAATACTGGTTGGCCCGGCCCCGATCCCCCTCCCCCAGGGTTTTGGAGACGATGGCGCTGCCGCCGGTGCCGATCATAAATCCTACCGTCCCCACGCTCATAGCCACCGGCATAATCAAGTTGACAGCGGCAAAGGAGGTCTTGCCCACATAGTTGGAGACAAAAAAACCGTCCACAATGCTGTAGAGGGAGGAGCAGACCAGCATTAGGATGGTGGAAAGGGTGAACCGGAGCAACCGGCGGTAGGTGAAATGGTCGGAAAGTTGGATACGCATAAAACCCTCCAAAAGTTTGTGATAGGGGAAAAGATTCAATCCTCCTCCGCGGGACGGGGGGAATTGACTTGGGCCAGAAGCAAGCGGTTATATTTTTGACATAGCCGCACCAGCTGTTCCCGCTCTTGCGGCTCCAGCCCCTCGTAGGCCCGGCGCTCCATTTCCATGGCGGGGAGAACTGTTTTGGCGGCCAGCTGGTGCCCGGCGTCGGTCAAAAAGAGGTGGATGTCCCGTCCTCTGCCCGGTGTCAGCTGTAGATAGCCTTGGGCGACGAGCTTTTTGATGGAGGAGTTCACCGTCTGCGGCCGGAGAGAATATTGGTTGGAGATGTCCCGCTGCAAACATCCCTCTCCCAGGTCCAACAGGGCGTAGAGGATGAGAAAGGCGCTGTCAGAAAGCCCCAGACTTTTGACCAGCTCATAGTAAATCCCATCGATCTCTTTATAGAGGTGATTCATCTCCCGCCAGGTTCTCTCCTGATCCATTCCCAAGCCCCCATAAATCCGATTTCGGAATTAGAACCCCATTATAATTGCTGGGATGGAATCTGTCAATATGGAGAAAAATTTTTTTAAAAATGTGGGAAATTTTTGTCCCGTTGCCTCGGTTTCGGAGGTTATAGAGTTGAAGAAAATCAAGAGAACAAGAAATTACAATTTGATTACAATTTGATTACAAAAAAGTGACAAATATGAAAATTATTTTAACATTTTGGAATTTTTCTCTTGATTTTCCCATATCATATGTTATATTATAAATGAAAAGAAGGGTAAAGTTACAAATTGTAACTTTTAAGGAGGGGAAACGACATGACCAGACAGAGACAAGAACAAGCTCATCCTATGCGCGCTGGGTTGCTGGCAGGAGCCACCGCACTCATCCTGTTATCCGTCTTCGCGGGAAGCCTGGTGGAGGTTTCCCCGGAGGTAGGGACATTGACTTGGTTGGTGGAAACCGCCGCCTATGCCCTGGTCAACAAGCTCCCGCAGAAGGTGTTGGCCTCTCTGGTGGTGGCCTTGTGCGCCGGGTTTGCCAGCAGCATGATCGCCTATGGCAAAGCCACACGGGCCAAGCGCTCCCGGGCGGTGCGGCCTCGGTTTGATGGCAGCGCCAACCAGGATTTGACCAAGACCGCTTGACGCCATTTTGACGCTATTTCCTTGTTTTTCATTTTTTTCTCCTAATCATATAGGGAAGGGATCGGCGAAAAAGCCGATCCCTTCCCCTTTTGGTGTCTTTAGACGAGGAAAGAACCCCCGGTTCTACCGGGGGAAGAAAAGAGTGGAACAAAAATAACCTCCAAGGTAAAAT
>CAJFPF010000150.1 GCA_904398655.1 uncultured Anaerotruncus sp.
ACCAAGGCCAACCTGATCGACTGCATCCTGCGCACCCCCAACCACCGCCGCACCGAAAAGGAGGCGGAGAAACGGGCGCTGGAGGTGTTGGAGCTCACCGGACTGAGCGCTCACAAATATGACTACGCCACTTCGCTGCCCTACGGCCTGCAGCGCCGGCTGGAGATCGCCCGCGCCATGGCCACCAACCCGGAGGTGCTCCTGTTTGACGAGCCCGCCGCCGGCATGAATGAGGCGGAGACCAGCGATCTGATGGAGTTCATCCGTCAATTGCAGGGGATGGGATATTCCATCCTGCTCATCGAGCACGACATGCGCCTGGTGATGAACATCTGTGAGCGGCTGTACGTGCTGGACCATGGAAACTTGATCGCCCAAGGCAAACCGGAGGACATCAAGTCCAACCAGCAGGTGATTGAGGCGTATCTTGGAAAGGGTGGTGAAATTACCGATGAGGATGCTTGAAGTCAACAACCTGGAGGTCAACTATGGGGCGATTAAGGCCGTCCAAGGGATCAGCTTTCACATTGATGAGGGGGAGATCGTCACCCTGATCGGCGCCAACGGCGCCGGCAAGACCACCACCATGAACACCCTGATCGGCGTGGTAAAGCCCGCGGGCGGCCAGATCAAATTCATGGACAAGGACATCACCCATGCCAACTCCCCCGCCATTGTGAAGGCGGGCATCGCCCTCTCCCCCGAGGGACGCCAGATCTTCCCCCGTATGACGGTGATGGAAAACCTGGAGATGGGGGCCTACTCCCGCAACAGCAAGACAGATATCACCGAGGGCGTGGAACAGGCGTTCAGCCTCTTCCCCCGGCTGAAGGAGCGGGAAAAGCAGGTGGCGGGCACCCTTTCGGGCGGCGAGCAGCAGATGCTGGCGGTGGCCCGGGCGCTCATGAGCAAACCCAAGCTGCTGCTTTTGGATGAGCCCAGCCTGGGGCTTGCCCCCATCGTGGTGGAGGACATCTTCCGCCTGGTGCTGCGCATCCGGAAGATGGGCACCACCATCCTCTTGGTGGAGCAGAACGCCCGCATGGCCCTGAGCATCTCCGACCGGGGCTATGTGCTGGAGACCGGCAAGATCGTCCTGGAGGGCGAGGCCAAGCCGCTGCTCCACGACCCCAAGGTTATCGACGCCTACTTCGGCGGATTGGAATAAGCTTTGGATCCCTTTGGGATTGCATAGATAAGGAGGAAGATTGCAATGGAGTACCAAAACACCCCGAAGATTGTGAACCCGGTGGTGGATGGGCTGCGGGAGATCTGCGCCCGCCGTGCCTCCACCATGAGCTACATGATCGACGAGGCCAAAAAGCACGGCCTGGACGACCAGTTCGCCTGGGACGCGGTCTACCGCTACGGCCAGGAGCTGGGACAGGAGATGTTCCGGGAGATCAAGGACCCCACCGACATGTTGGAGTTCTCCAAGCACTTCGGCACCGGCCATCACACCGACATCTATGAGATGGAGACGGTGGCCTGTGACGAGAACCGCCTGTACATCGATTTCCACTACTGCCCCTATGTGGCCGAGTGGATCAAGCAGGGCCGCACCCCTGAAGAGATGGATCGTCTGTGCAAGATCGCCATGGAGGGCGACCGGGCCATCGGCGAGACCTTCCCGGCCTTCCAGTTCACCCTGGGCAAGACCATCGCCCAAGGTTATGACGTCTGCCAGATCCGTTTCGACAAAAAGGTCAAGGAATAATTAGTAAAATCATGGCATCCGCGGAAAAACGGTTGCAATTTTCCGCCGCCTGCATTATGATGAACCCAGGGAATGTCATCATTGTAAATACATGAAGGAGGAAGTTTTATCATGTCTAAGATTCATAACGTGGCCAAAATCAACGAGGAGAAAGTGAACATCAACCGGAATGCCATCGAGCACCGTGCCACCTGGACCGGCCTGACCTATGTGGAGGGCAAGGCCGCTGGTATGGACCTGGAGCAGGTCATCCGCTCCGCCATCTGCAAGACCGGCCTGTTCCATGGCGCTGGCTACAAGGCCCAGTGCAAAAACCCCGAGGATATCCGCAGCTTCAAAGAGGTGTTCCTGCCTGAGCTGGGCATGAAGACCTTCGAGATGGAAGTGGTCAACTGCGATGAGAACGACCTGCTCATCCACTTCCACTATTGCCCGCTGCTCACCGCTTGGCAGAAGCAGGGCTTCGACGACGAGACCTGCGACAAGCTGTGCGACATGGCTATGGACGGCGACCGCAATATCGCCAAAGCGATGGGCTATGACTTCCACCTGGGCAAGACTCTGGCCAAGGGCGACGACATCTGCGAGGTTCACTTCTTCAAGAAGAAATAAGACCCCAAGAATCTGCCCTGTGACGGGGAATGGAGGCGTATCATGAAAAAGATTATCAACAAGCCTGAAAACTTCGTGGACGAGACCATGGAGGGCATCGAGCTGGCCTATGGCGACAAAGTGAAGCTGCTCAATGGCGACAAAAGGATCCTGGTGACCAACTACCCGGTTCAGAAGGGCAAAGTGGGCATCGTCACCGCCGGCGGCAGCGGCCATCTGCCCACCTTCCTGGGCTATGTGGGCCAGGGGATGCTGGACGGCTGCGCGGTGGGCAACGTGTTTGCCTCCCCCTCCTCCCAGAAGATGGCCGACATGATCAAAGCCTGCGACTACGGCAGCGGCGTGCTCTGCCTGTACGGCAACTACGGCGGCGACACCATGAACTTTGAGATGGCCTGCGAGATGGCCGAGTTCGACGATGTGAAGACCGCCCAGGTCCGGGTACGGGACGACGTGGCCTCCAGCCCGGTGGAGAACGCGGACAAACGCCGGGGCGTGGCCGGCATGGTCTACGCCTTTAAGGTGGCGGGTGCCGCGGCGGAGAAGATGATGAGCCTGGAAGAGGTGGTGGAAGTCACCGAGAAGGCCCTGGAGAACATCAAGACCATCGGTGTGGCCACCTCCCCCTGCATTGTGCCGGAAGTGGGCAAGCCCACCTTCAGCATCGATGAGGACAAGATCGAAATCGGCATGGGCATCCACGGCGAGCCGGGCATTGAGGTGCGCCAGATGATGACCGCCGACGAGATCGCCCAAGTGGCGGTGGATGCCCTCACCAAGGAAATGCCTCTGGGTGAGGGGGACGAGGTCTCGGTCATGGTCAACGGGCTGGGAGCCACCCCACTGGAGGAGCAGCTGATCGTCTACCGCAAGATTCATATGCTGCTGGCGGACAAGGGTGTCAAGGTCTATATGCCCCACATTGGGGAGTATGCCACCTCCATGGAGATGGCCGGCCTGTCGGTGACCTTCTTCAAGCTGGATGACCAGCTCAAGGATCTGCTCTCCAGCCCCGCCAAGACCCCCTTCTACACCAACCTGAATAAGTGATCCCAGAAGGAGACGACTATGGATTATAATTCTCTCAAAAAGGCACTGGACCAGATCAGTGCCACCATGGATGAGCAGAGGGACTATCTGATCAGCTTGGACCAGCAGAACGGCGACGGCGACCTGGGGATTTCCATGTCGGACGGATACCGCGCGGTGAAAAACTATGTGGATTCCGCTGACGAAACCGATCTGGGCAAGCTGCTGATGAAGTGCAGCTCGGTCTTCAATGAGGCCGCCCCCTCCTCCCTGGGCACCATCACCGCCTTTGGGTTCATGGGGATGGCCAAGGCGCTGAAGGGCAAGCAGGAGGCCAGCTATGCAGAGACGGTGTCCGCTCTGGACGCGGGCATCGCCCAGATCATGGCCAAGGCCAAATCCAAGCCCGGCGAGAAGACCATCTTGGACGCCATCTATCCGGCGGTGGAGGAGCTGAAGAAGTTCGACGGCTCCGACAAGAAGGCCGCCTTCTCCGCTGCCGCCAAAGCGGCTGCCGAGGGTTCCGAGAACACCAAGAATATGCGTTCGGTCCATGGCCGCGCCGCCTATTATGCGGAGAAGAGCCTGGGTGTGTTGGACGGCGGCTCTGTGGTGGGGCGCCTGGTGTTCGAGGCGATCGGCAAGAGCATTTAACCGACTGTTATGCCCTGCTGGGGGCGGGGCCGATGGGAAGAGGGCCCTGTCCCCCGGCTTATCATTATAAGGCATATGAAAAGGAGGAAAATCCGAATGAAAAAGACCCTAGCAATGCTGTTGGCTCTGGCGATGAGTGCCGGCATGCTCGCCGGCTGCGCCGCCTCTGAGGAGGAGAGCGCGTCCACTGCCTCCGCCGCTTCTTCTGGCGATACCGCCTCTGTGGTTGAGGAGGATGGCCCCACTGGCGAGCCCGTTTACTTTGCCTGGTATGGCCCTCTCACCGGCGACAGCAAGCAGTATGGCGACACCGAGCGTGTGGCTGTGGAGCTGGCGTTGGAGAAGATCAACGGCGAGTGGGGCGGCGTCCTGGACGGCCGGCCGATCGTCGTGGACTTCTATGACGACAAGAACGACGCCAAAGAGGCTGTGACCATCGCCAACAAGATTGTGGGCGAGGGCAAGTATGTGGCTTCGATCGGTGGTTTCGGCTCCACCCCCAGTATGGCTGCCGCCCCTATCTATGAAGAGGCCCAGATCATCAACTACTCCCCCACCTCCTCCCACCAGAACTACTCCTCTTTGGGCGACTACATCTTCCGTAAC
>CAJFPF010000151.1 GCA_904398655.1 uncultured Anaerotruncus sp.
CTCGCGCCCCTCATGAGGAGCGTAGCTCAGGACTGATGGCGCCGTTTTTGCGCTCCCCGGTCGTGGCCGCCCTCAGGCCCTGCGCGGAGGAGGGGCCGAAACGGAGAGGCGGTTTGTTCTACAGAGAGGTTGTGGGAAAAAAGGAAAAAGTTTCCACCAGTTTTGCAAAACCGGTGGAAACTTTCCGAAAGCAACAATACATCTAGTAAATTAAAAGGCCAACTGTACCAAAAGCATATAACAGACGGTACCCCCGGCGATGGAGAGAAGCATCTGCCCCTTCCAGCGATGAAGGGCCACTGTAACTCCTATGGCGATCAGCTCCGGGAGCCCATAACTGCCCGCTAAAAAGTTGACATCCTTTAAGCAATAGATCACCAACATCCCAAAGATCGCAGCGGGCAGCGCCCTGCCCAAATATTGTACAAAGGGTGGGGTGGGTCGTTTGCCGGAAAAGATCAAAAATGGCAGGAACCGGGTGGCCATGGTCCCCAAAGCACAGATGGCAATGGTGATGGCCTGTTGCGTCAAGGTCATACGGGATCACCTACCCTCTCCAACGGCTTTCGGAATGCGGCGAGCAGCACCAGGATACAGGCCATGGTGGGGATTAAAAAGGAATCCGCCCCAAACCCCAGGCGGCAGGCCGCCGCGGCCCCCAGCCCGATAAAGGCGGTGAGATGGCTGCGCTCCTTTTTCCACTGTTCCAAAAAGATCACCACAAACATGGCAGTCATCACAAACTCCAGTCCCTGGGTGTTGAACTCCAAGAGGGACCCAGCCAGTCCCCCCAGCGTGGCGCCGGACACCCAATAGATTTGGTTGAGCAGGGTGACGAATACATAAAACCAGCCTCGGTCCACCCCCTGGGGGATCGGGGCGGTATAGTTGATGGAAAAACTCTCGTCACACATGCCAAAGATCAGATAGAACCGCTTCCAGCCCAGTCCCCGGTACTTGTCCAACATGGCGATGCCATAGAACAGGTGGCGGGCTTGGATCATCAGCGTCATCAACAGTGTTTGCAAGGGCGCAAAGGGACTGAGCAACATGCTCACCGCCACAAACTCCAGCGAACCGCCAAAGATCACCAGGCTCATCACCATGGGATACCAAAAGCTGAATCCGGACACGTTCATATAGATCCCATAGGCCAACCCCAAAAACCAAAACCCCGCAAAGATGGGGACGGTGTGGGGAAAGGCGGCCGCCAGCGCCCGGCGGTATCTCCCCTTCTCTTTCGCCATTGGAAAACACCTCGTTTCTTTTGAAAATCAACCAAGCCTTCAGGGGCGTCCATACAAAAAAAGACATCCGAATCGGATGTCTTTTCATGATTTGGTGACCCGTACGGGATTCGAACCCATGAACCCGCCGTGAAAGGGCGGTGTCTTAACCACTTGACGAACGGGCCAAAGTGGAGACGGCGCTTCTGTTGCAAAGCGCCGTCTCAATTGGTAGCGGTAACTGGATTTGAACCAGTGACACTTCGGGTATGAACCGAATGCTCTAGCCAACTGAGCTATACCGCCAAATCCGCTGCTTGTCCCAATAAGCTAAACAGCGAATTTAATTATACTGGATGTTTCCCCATTTGTCAAGGGGATTTTTCCAAATTCTCTTAAAAAAGCAGTTCCGCTTCAAAACAGTGGCCGCCATTCACCTGGCCGCCCACATAATAACCCAGTTCCCCATTGGGCTGTTGGAACTGAACCGCGTCAATCTCCACAATCTGGCCCAGGCGCGCTTCCTTTTCAAACATAATTCCAAACTGGCGAGGCTCCCGTTTGAGCATCACCCGCTCTGGCAGCACATCACAGACGATATCCGCATAGACCGCGTTGTTCACATGGTGATTGTAATCCAAATCGGTATATTTGATCTGGCGCAGATGGGTGGTGGCTTGCCCTTGGGGGCGTTTGATCCGGTAACGGGTGATGTATTCCCCATCGTTGGGGTACATCTCGAACCCATAGACCTCAAAGGCCGCTGGCCGCAGGATCTTTCGGGTCTCCGGGTTGATCAGCATCCAGGAGATGGAGACCTCCACCAACCGCTCCCCTTCCGGCGTGTCAAAATAGGTGTCACGGATGAATTGTGCCCCCTTGGGCTTCATGGGCACGGTGGTGAGCACCACCTGTTCCCCAAAAGTGGGGCGGCGGGTGATTTTAATCAATAGTTTGTTGACGAGGAATACCATTCCATCCCGGTACATCTGATTGTAATCAATCCCCCGGTGCAACAGATGTTCGCTGCCCATCTCCTGGGCATGGCGCATCAGTTGGGAGAGAAAGATCTTTTGATGGTAATCACATTCCGGTTCCATGACCTGGATGGTCTTTTGATAGGATTCCGGCATCTGGACAAATCCTCCTTTCCAACTTTTCCATACGATTTTTGTGTGATTCCTTAGGGGAAAATTCCCCCGCAATTCCAATTCTTCGTCTTCAAAGCTTTTTAGGCCTAAAACGCCCGCGAAGCGCCCGGATGGGCGCAGCGCGGCGGGGCTTTCCGCTTTCTACCAACTTCTCCGTAGAAAAGCCCGCCTCCCCATTCGGCCCCAGCTCCCCCACGGGGGAGCTGCCGCCGCAGCGGCTGAGAGGGGGCGGCGGCAGGCCTAGGGAAAAATCGGTCGTCCCCTCTCCGGCCCTCCGGGCCACCTCCCCCCGTGGGGGAGGCATTGGCAGAAAGGCAAAGCAAGCCCCTCCCCAGGAGAAAAAGCCCCACCGGCCAGGTAGGGCCCCCTCCGGTGCTTTGCGCCACCTCCCCCATGGGGAGGCCCCCACCCGCTGGGTAAGCGAAACCGGAAAGGTCCTGGGGGCCTTTCTCTTGCAAAGGCCCCCAGACCCCCAAATGCGCCTAAAGTATGGGGCATTCCGCCATCTGCGGATGGCGGCCAAGGGCGCCGCCCTTGGAACCCGCCACCTTTTGAAAAAGGTGGACGAAAACTTTGGAATGGGGCACCTTTCCGCCCCGCAGGGCCTGAGGGCGGCCAC
>CAJFPF010000152.1 GCA_904398655.1 uncultured Anaerotruncus sp.
CATTATGCGCCCTCAGGCGCCGCTGGTATCATGGCCCCTACGGGGCCGTTTTTCATACCACCCGTTTTACGGGTGGTTATGATTTTTTGTTCTACCTGTGCAGAAAACGTATGAAACGCTTGACTTATTGCCGCTACATAGCATATAATAGAGTTAAATATTTTACTGCTATGTAGCTTTATATTATAAGCATATTTACTGCTATGTAGCAATAAATAAATTCACGCAAGGGAGGAATAAAGAGACTATGAAGCCAAAGATGAAAAGCAGTTTGGCCAAACGGTCGCTGGCTGTAGCTATGGCGTTCATGATGATTCCTCCGGCTTCAGTTTCTGGTAATCCCATGCTGATGAGCCTGACCATATTTTAAAAGGACCCTCTGCTTGAGGGTCCTTCTTTTTTTAGAATTGCCGGCGGACCGAAAAAGCTGCTTCGTGAATTTGTTTGAGCGTTTCCTTGTTGAGAGGCGCGATCCCTTCAAGATCATCTTCGCATACAACACCGTCGAATCCGCAGTATTCGCACGAAACATAGGTATCCTCTTGCCCGGGGAACCGGAAGCTGTTGTCGGGCTTCAGTTCAGAACTGGGGAAGATGGCCATGCACCTGTAGCACCCGCACATCTGAGGATGGCTGCGGATACGGGCTTCGTTTTGGCCGGTGCTTCTGATGAGATTCATGATCGTTTCTTCGTTCATAAGAGTTCCTCCTTTGAAATGAAAAATGGCAGAATACTCCCTTGAGTATCCCACCATATATTTCAAAGAAAGATAATTTTAAATATAAGATAACACTCCAAAGGATGAAATGCAAGAGAATTTCGATTGACAAATCGTGAATAAAGCGTTATGAAGCTGCTGAAAAATCAACCGGTGGAGCGGAGTCCCGCTTGGAGCTCCGTTTTTTGTTTAGGCTTGCAGGAGGGGGTGTGCCTCCTCCCACAAGCGGTATCCAAGCGGTCACGCCGTCGTGCCGGCCGGGCGAATCACGGCGCCGTGCTCATCAAGATAACCACCGTGGCGAAGGGCAGTAAGCGCCATGCTGCGGGTGATCGTCTGCCCAAAGTCGGGAGAGATCTGGATGCCAAACCTACCGGCGAGCCATACGGCCTCCTTGAGGAGGGAGATATACTCCTTCCTCAAAGTGAAGAGGGAAAGCTGCACCCGAGGATTTGTGAAAGCCTCCGGCTCAGCGTGGAAGGCGGCCTCATCGGCATGGGCCAGGCGGCGCTGCGCGTCCTCAAGAACTTCTACGGCCTCCTCTCTGCTCTGGGCAGACAGGGAAGAGCGAGCAGCAGGGGCAGTAAGCTCATCGCGCTCCACATCGTAGTCATAACCAAAATCGGTCGCCAAAGCCAGCTTCAAAGGCATGGCCGGACCACGCTCCTGCATAAGCTCCTCAAGAATGGTAATGTCGGTGCAAGTAACCATAAAATCAACCTCCTGAAAATATATTTGCTTTGCGCCGGCCGTTATAAAAACAAAAACAGGCACACTTATCCCCTTAGGAGATTTGTGTACCTGTTTTATTTTAAGAAAGAAAGGAGAGAAGCTGTCTTGCTTCTATAATTAAAGTATAACAGCATACCATCTTGAGTTCAAGTGATTTTCTGTTACCGGAGTATGAATAAGCCGTTACAAAAAGGGGGTGGATGCAGGCCGAAGCATCTATTCCTCTTGTCCGGTTTTACTCAATATGATAGCATACTGATTTTGAGCCTCGGAAAACGAAGTCCGAAGAAGAGAGCCACCATCCGTTTAACTCTGTCAGGCCAACGGCGCCTGCCTGTATGCTGGGATGCGGAGCTGCTGTGCTGCCATTCTGCCGGATTGTATTCATCCAACAATCAGTTGTTCTGGCAGACGATTGCGACCGTTCTGGTAAAATAGACGAATGAATTATCGGGGCCTTTGTCCCCTGACCGAGTTAAGCCACACAATAAATTCTTCGTCTGTTTTTCGCCCAGCCTTAACATCGGCTTTCCATTTCTTTGATTCTGTTTTAAAGTATTCAAAATCAGTCTGATATTCCAGAATATTAGGGTTTCTTTTCACGAGCATCTGCTTTGCCATATAAATATTACGATACAATTTTTTTGCTTTATCTTCTTTTAAACGGTCATACCACAGTTTTTCCGTTCCATATTCTTTGCAGGATCTATGAGGATCCTGTGGACTGGGTCTATCGCAATAACGAGTGGCGTTGTGCAAACGGGCGACAAATAACTTTTTGCAGTTATCACAATATTTAATGGCGCAGCCTCTTTTTAAGGCGTGAAAGATGGACGAGGTACAAAGATCAACGGCAGTACCTTCGATTTCTAAAGTGCTATCTCCGCTATCACCATTACCCTCTTCTGCTTCCGTCGAATTTACAGCGTTATATATCGCTTGACACTCTTCTTGGCTCAAAATATGGCCAGCATCATAATGGTCATATGGGTGCAGATTTAAAGCTCCTGTCTGAGGATTGAGGCTGCAGGAGGTAGTAAAGTAAAAGAAAGAAAGAAATTTGTCCGCATTTTTTTCTGCCGTACCATCATTTAGCATGTTAACAAAGTGCTGTAAGATAGCTAATATGTATAACGCTCGCCCCGTGCGCTTTTTCTCTCTGTAATCCATACAAATGGAAGCGGCAATCTCAATATCCGCCAATAATGGGTGAAATCGATGCAAGATTGGTCGTAATTCAGAAAAATCGCAATCTGGACTCAACTCTAAGTATTCCAAAAGGTCATGTTGCAGTTTTTCAAAATCTAAAGAGAGAAGGTCACAGGCTGTTAAAAAAATAGGATAATTGTTGATATGAGGCGGTAGGAAAAAATTGTCTAAACAGTGAATGGTTTCTGTTCCTGCTGCAAAGTTGTATGAAATGATGAGTCCCATGTGATCCTCCTTGAATTATCAAAAAATAATTTTACATTTTTTTGATAATGTATTGAAATCCAAGCATAGGTATGTTATCATAATCTTGATAAGATAGTATCAGATAACTCAGGCGTTGTCAATGCCAGAGTAATTTTTTTGCGGCGTTAGTTATCTGTAATAATAATTTTATTTTTGCAGATAACAAAATTCGCAAGGCTTTTTCTGGAGGGAGATTCATGGAAGGCCGTACACGAAAAAGCGCACCCAAGGATATCAAAAATCTGCTTACTTTTGAGACCATCTTGCACGGTGGTTCCATGGGCAAAGTTTACATTGGCCGACGTCAAAAGGACGGCCAGATGGATTTCACGCCATGTTCCCGCAGAGAAATTCAGTTCAGAATGGACAATGGACTCCTTGACGGCGCTACGGACATCTATATGACCGTAAATACTTTCTTTGGTGATTCGCGCGATAGGGACCACGTCAAAAGGCTTTGCGCCCAATTCGTGGATATTGATTGTGAGAAGTGTGGCCTAACTGCCGAACAGGTTTTTCAACGCCTCAAGCTGGATATCTTTTCCAATAATATTCTCCCGACGCCTTCTATCACTCTGTTTTCCGGTAGGGGGCTGCACCTTTATTGGCTGCTCGCCGATGAGGACCGCAACGCGCTGCCTTCGTGGGAGCTGATCCAAAAAAACATCTACGAGGTTCTCAAAGAATATGGCGCAGATCCGTCCGCCCTCGACGCCGCCCGCATTTTGCGTCTTCCTTTCTCAATCAACTCTGCCAATGGTAAGGCTGCCTTTGTGCGGGAGTACAACAACATTGAATATTCGATCAAAGAATGGATGAACGAACGAAACATACGTAATCCTGTGAGCCTGCAAAAACGCCGCGGCTCCCGAAAGCCTTCTGAAAAACAGGTGGCTGCTGTGGCCAAAATTGCAAAAGCCCGGGGAGAAGAGGTCCCCGTCCTACTTACCGATGCGGATGCGGACGCCTATATTAGAGAGAGTTTAAGTAAACTCCCACAGCGAGGTAAATGTCCTGCAAAGCCGCAGAAATCGGTGGTTTGTAAGGAAAGTCCTATCCGTGAGTTATTCGGCTATGTTGGTTCCGCAAGACTGGGAGATCTGGAAACTCTCGCGCAGCTTCGCAAAGGGGAAGGCGGTCATCGTGAGTGCATCCTGTTTCTTGCGACCATGTGGTTCTTCTGGGGATGCGGTGATGAAGAGAAAACCTGGGAATACATACTCTGGCTGAACCGGATTTTCGAACATCCACTGGACCAAAAGGAAATCACAAAAAATTTCCGCGTCATTATGAGAAAGCTCCTGAAGGGCGGCGGCTACGAATACCGGGACTCAAAAATTGTAACATTCCTTCAGATCACCTCGGAGGAACAACAACACCTGGGTTACTTTACCAAAGAAAGAGCAGAAGCATGGGCGAGCGGCCGCAAATTGGATAAGAAGACTCAGGACGCCGCCCGTTACCAGCGCAAGCTGAAGGCGCAGGGCAAACTGCCCAAACAGAAAATGCTGGAAGCTCAGCTTTCGGCTTTGTCATCATACCTTGAAAAAGGCGGCATGACGGTGGAGGCGATCTGCCGGGAAATGGGGATCAGCCGCTCTACCTTCTACCGGCTGAAGAACAAATTGGGAAACAAGGCCATTGCTTCCGGTGAAAAAATTGAGACTCCTGTTGCGGCAGCCGAGGAGCCTGTTTCTGCTGCGCCCAAATTTGTAATCGACGCCACCACAGAAGCCGGCAATGCTGGACGGCTCTCGTTGCCGTGCCCGCAAACGGAAACTGAAAATATGTCTACTGTAGTGGCTCAGGCTCCGGCTTCCAGCAGTGTAGTGTCTCATAATAGTGTCTCACTTTTTTCACCAGTATTATATTTAGCCCCCTACGGGGGCCGCATTGAACTACAGCCTATATATAAGCCTATTACTTCTCTCCATAGGGTTAGCAGTAAGTTAATAACTGCTGGAAATTTAAAATTCAGCAGTTATTATACAACCCCAGTTATCCTGGATGACAGCATAACCTGGATAGATAACTGCTGCCCGGGCAAGCAGAACTTTTCATGGGAGGGCAGAAAGCAGCGCGATCCAAACCCCGGAGCCACAGACCTGCTGGGAGAGAGCAAAACCAGGGCAGAAAGCTCGCCATCCGCACAGAGAAGCAGCGGCCCGGTGGCTATTGTTCTTGCCAAACAGGAGGGCTGCTATCAGCCGGCAGGGGCTTCGGGACCGCCATCGCACCAGGAAACCGGGCGCTCTCTGAACAGCGGGCGGCTCTGGTTGCTCACAGCCCCCGAGGGATCGCGTTGGCGCCCTGGGACGGCCTTCCAGACCAGGAGGCAGGGGAGGGACCCGCCTGATACCGCAAGCCACTCGTGGGGACAGCTTCTCGGCCTTCCTTCGGCCTTCATAACGCCGGAAGGCACCGGGCCTCCGAGGGCCAAAACTGCAAACGCAAGTTGGGGGTGAAACCATGTTGACCCAACATCGTACGCTGGTCTTTCCCCGAACCCGCACCGGGGTACAATGCTCCAGCGGCCACCGCTCTTGCCAAACGAGGGGCAACACACAGCAAAGTCTCCAGAGATGCTATTAAGCTGGGGAATGGGGCTGCGGGCACCCGATAGTTGCTGCCAGTTTCCGAGAAATCGTGTTGATGCCCCGGGACGGCCTTCCAGACCAAGGTGCAGGAAAGATGTCTGCCCGACACTCTGAAGCCTTTGTGTAAATGACTCCTCGGCCTTCTTCCAACCAGCTTGGCAGTGGCCGTCAGAGGGTAACCCTTCTGGGGCAAAACGAAGGATCGGGTGCTGCCGGCACAACAAGAGCTTTGCGAAAGTGGCAAGCCCTTCTGATGGCAGCCAGGAACAGCCAGGGCTACCGGAAACAGAGAAACTCGATTTCCAGGGCCGCAGACCTGCTGATGGGGACTAACCCTGGGATAGAAAGTTCGTCACCCGCATAAGGAAGCAATGATCCAACAGCCAACACTCTTGTTAAACAGGAAGGCTACTATCCATCAAAAACGTCGGCAAGCTGGAGAGCGGGGCCCCAAAAAACGGCAAAATGTCCTATGGGTGATTGCGATATCATCCCGGATCGGCCTTCATGGGCACCGAGGTCAATGAATCGACTGGAGATGCCGGCACCGAAAGAGAGAACTCTATCAACTGCATAGGTGATGGAACATTAACGGCATCCTCTTTCCAATGGTTCAAACTGAACTCCGAGCGGATTGAGCGCAAAAACTCGATACATTGCCCTTTTGGACTTAAAATGGATAACCCAATAAATGAATTTGGAAAGTAGCCAACCTCTCTTAAAAAGTTGGATTTGGACGGCTATCGCTGTCTGCCTCTAACTTTATTTGTTCACCAGCGTGATAATCCGCGTAACTGTATCAGCATCGGTGTGCTTCGCCAGATAGGGGATAATGACTTGAAGGTTCTTCTTCTTGACCCCCGAGAGTTTCCGTATGTCCGACCAGTAGAAAGGGATCCCTGTTTCTATGAGTTTTTGGTAAGCCCAGATAATCTTTCTTGCCCAGCTTTCAGGGTAGGATTCTGTGTACCGATCAAAAATGGCCTTGCATTTCGGCAGATTTTCCAACTGATGCCCCCGTAAGCCCATTTCCCGATACACCAGCTTTTCCGATACTCGTTCCGGCCTGCCGTTTTCGTTGGAAGTTCCGTTGTAAATACTCCTGGCGAACAGTTCCAAGATGGGAGCCGTTTCTTCATCCAACTTCTCCCAGTCAACAGGAGCCGTATCCCTCATGTAATGGCTGCCTTGTTCTCTCTGTATCTGCTCCGTTGTTAGAGATGGCGCGGTCAGCTCCTCCGGCTGCATCCCCAAAAAGAAGGCGATCTGGCAGACGACTGAGAAATCGGACCGGCCGGCCAGCAATACCCTCTGAATCTGAGACATACTGGCGACACTGTTTATGCCGATTCCTCTATAAAAATCGCCCATATCATCGGCGAGCAGCTTCGTATATCTGGTCCGTCCGGAGGGTTTCAGGTATTTGGTCCGGCTCAGACCGTCATATAAAATCGCGCTGATCAGAATATCGCTCTCAAAATTCATCGGAGCATCAAACACGGCTCCCAGATAATCTGAGAATTGAAGGGCCAATGGATTGTTCTCAACCGCAGCCTGATCCTCGTGAGTATAGGTCTCAGCCGGATAAAAGGCATAACTCTGTTCGCTCTTGGCGGGGACATTGGATTCTGCCAGCCTGCATCGGTGTTTGGTGCAAATCCTCATGTTTCTGATTTGGTGTTTTCTATGCCAGTATGCTTCGCCATACCGCTCCCGGTCCTCCTTGACGCACAGGGGGCAAAACCGCAAATGCAGTTCGCCCTCATTCCTTGGCAGAACGCAGAACAGATGGTGGGGGTCGCAGGTTTCATGCCCCAGCCGGTAAAGGGCTGTTTTCTTCTGCATCAGTGGGATAAACCGCGCGTATTGCGGATACATGGTATGATTTAGCACCAGCTTATCCAGAGAAAATACACCATCCAACAGTTTGATGGCCTCCGGCCGCAGGCTGCCGATGAACTCCTTGCTTGGGGTGTCTGAACGCTTACAGAAAAAATCCTGTAGGACCATTTTGTGGGTAGAATAACCCGAGTGGACATAGCAGCGGCAAAGTGTGCTGTAGAACAGCTCATCAGGATATGGGGCAGGGAAGAAGTGCAGCATCAGGCGCCATCCTCTCTCAGTTCAAGCCGTTCAATAGCCTTTACCATCTCGTCGGCGGCCTTGGCCTTCTTGAAAAGTTCGATAAGGTCAGCAGATTCTCTCACAACCCTCCTGCGCCCCCTGGGGACTGCGTATGGCCTTGGCGCTACTACTTTCTCTTCCGATACCTCCTGCGGGCAAACAGGGCGCTCTGAGTGGCTTTCGACGGGGAAATCCACAGGGTTTTCAGATACGGTGAAATCGGAAATATAGGTGCCACCAGAAAACACCTTGGGAACCCGGATGGCAAGCCGTTCTACTGTCTGCTTCAGGATGCCCGCGTTGATCCGTTCGCTGCCGTCCATAATGGCCTGGGCCTGTGCTTCCATAAACAGCTTGACGATGTAGGCGGGGATACCGGCAGAATAGTCATAGAGTCTGTTTGCAAGGCTGTCTGCCAATTCAATGTTGTGTGCTGTGTACTGGTACACCCAAAGGGTACTCAGGAACTCCCTGTATGCGCCGCCAGGCTTGAGCGGAAGCAGACGAAGACCTCGGGTGCGCCGCTTCAGGTGCTCCTGTGAGCAGAACAAATCCTCTGCTATAGGCGTCCCAACAAAACAGACGCTTGTGTTGGTATCATTGGTGAGTTCTACCAGAAACCGAATCAGCGGCTTCATCTGGTGGTTGCGCTCCGCAGTTGTCACAGCGTTCTGTATCTCGTCGATAACGATAAGTCCGACATGGTGGTTCATGCAGATGATTTTGATTTGGTTGGCAAGCACGCTGGCGGACATCGACCGGATCTTTGCCATCCTATCAAAATATTCCGAACCGATTGCCCGGTCAATCGCCATGGCTATGTTGAAAACAAGGGCCTTCACCGAACAGTCGCTTGGGCATTCCACCATAAGATGCGAGATTTGCTTGGTATAAAAAGGCTCGCCATTGTATTCGGTGTGCTCAATCACCTGTGGCAGAAGGTCGAGGCATCGTTTGACGGTCGAGGTTTTCCCGATTCCAGGAACTCCAAGAATACTGCTGCTGTCTGCGGATATGGAATATATCCTATGCTGAAAATGCCCCGTTTGGGAACCCTGATGAAGTGCGTTGATTTGCCGGATGGAATCCAGTGTCGTTTTGGTGCTGTAGGTGGTAGTTATCGCCCGATGGAGCATATCATATATGACGTACATATACTTCATCGGATAGAAAAAGCCTGTGAGCGCAGCAAGCTGCATCCTGCGATCAGACGCACTCATGCGCTCAAGATCATATGGTATTGGCGGCAGGCTTCGCAGATTTGCAAAAAATTCATCCCATCCTAATAGCTTGGGAATCGCCTCCAGATATGGATTCAACTTTGTTTTCTCCTCTCCTCGCCGCGGTTCTGGCGGATTGCATCTCCGTTCTGACGGCCTTTCTGTGTCCGCCCGGCCCGTTCCACGATCTCACTGATGGCCTGCATCACCCCGGCACCCGCTTCCGCCTCCTGCTGATGAAGCAACCGCTTATATTGACGGCTTTTCTTCCGAAACATCCCATATTCCTGTTCTGACAGCCCATGGTAGTGGGTGCAGCTCGCCGCCAGAGGGAGCGATATGTACTCGCCGCCGTCAATCAGATAGATGCGGTCGATGCAGTCAGTATCAAAGCCTATTGTGACATCTTTCTTTGTCCCATATTTTTGCAAAAGCTGGATGTAGTTATCCGAAAGGTAGTACAATCCTTCATGGGCCACTCCCTTGCGGGTGAGCCGGGCCTGGGTCCGCTTGAGCGTCATCTGATAGATCTCTCCATCATTGATCGGGATCATATCAGAGCGGCCCATCCAGTCGTACCATTGCCACAATCTTGCGGGAATCGGCTCTACGTTATCTGCCGCCATTTCAGCAGTGGGAGCGAAACCACTCAGCACCCTGCTGCTGTTGATATGGATAACGCAGTGCAGTACGATCCTGCGAAACTCCTCCAGGTCAAGTATGGCCTGACTGCGATAATCCACCGCCCACCTCTCTTGCGCGTCAGGCTCAATCACTCCTTTCCCACGGAGCAGGGGTTTGTATTTCTGCTGAATAAGATCGAACGCCTTTTCAACCAGCCCTTTGCAGTCCGGCCGGAAAGGGGGCAGCGCTTCCCGTTCCATGCCATAGATCTTGCACAGCTCGTCTATCCGTGAACCCATGAACTCACGGCCTTGGTCGGTGATGATTTCCCCGGGAAGCCCCGTATTCGGCCACTGCTCCGGTTGGATCTCAATGCCGTATTTCCGGCAGAACTGTACCTTGTCCCCGGCAGCATTGGCAAGGCAGGCCATCACTGCCTCCTCTCCGCTTTTCAGACCTACATACACGCCTGCGATAAGCTGAGTGGCGACATCCACTGCCAGATAGATATACGGCCGGCCGATCACAGCAGAGCGGTCAAATCGGGAAACCAGGTAGATGTCCGCTTCGGTGGCGTCCATCTGGAAGGCCCCGATCCTGTCTTTCCATGCCATCGCGGAACCGGTAAGGAGCCGTTGGTTCCTTTGATAGTTGGATAATCCTTCCCTTGTAATGCTTTTGCGGATGCGCCTGTGAAACCCTCTGCCATAATAGTAATGGCGGAAGCTGTCCCATGTAGGGGCGTTCTGGTCCAACTTTCCGCCCTTCATATACCGCTGTGTCAGCATCAGGTCATAAGCCATCCGCAATGGCATCCTTTTGGCAGAAAAATAGAAGGTTTCGATGGCCCACTTAAAGTCGCTGTATTTCTCGGGATCTGGTCGCCCGGCGCCTTCTCTTTCCCCTCCCACCGTTCCTTTGGCCAGGTACATATAATAAAGCCTCAGCACCCGCCGCGCCGTTGTGCGGTTTTGGGCCGCCGTATGGACCGCTGTTTCCCGCCTGGCGGCGTTATCTGTAATGCAGTGCGTATTTTCCAGCAGCGGCGCAATCAGCCTCAGACGGCGTTCCTGAGCCTCTGTGAGAGGCTTAGAAGCACCATAGTTGATTGGGGCGGGTACTTTTTTGCAAGCATCGAAGGCAGAATACGAAAGGAACACTGGCGCCGTGGGCGTATCATAAGAAATTGCCCATACTCCTTCATCTGTTTTGAGCAAGAGACGGAATAATTCCCCGGAAACTTCAAAAAACATAATCGCCTTCCCCTCCTGTGATGACCAGTTTCCAATCCCGAATATCAAACAGCGACCAATACCGGCGGGAAAGCTCCAACCGCTCTACAACAGCCCTTTTGCTAAGGCTATTCTTGTCGACGAGTTCCCTCACGCCGAGGCTGCCATCTTCAAAATGCAGCAGAAAATCAGAAAACCATTCCCCGCCGAGATACTCCTTTCTGATATCTACTGGGTTAATGTATTGGAATTTTTCTATATTTAACCCGAAGCCTGCCTCATAGCTTTTAATATCCGCCCTTGCTTCCAGCCGTTCTGCATACTTCCGTGCCTCCCGACTGTGTACTGTCATCATGACATTGTTCTTTTCGCTGAAAAAGCGGATGCTTCGTTGTTTTTCCTGAGATCTATTCATATTGAAACACCCCTTCTCTATTCACCTCTTTGCCTTAACTCCTCTGAAATGGCTTCATATCTTTCCCGTGCTTTTTCCCATGCCCTGCCTTGAGGGAGTTTGGACAGCCTCATGCCATCACCCCACCTGCCGGCAGGCTTCATAGTTTCTTCCTTATACTTTTCCCATGCGGCCGCCTGCATTTTTTTGAGCGTTTCTGTTTTGTATCTGCTGTAGTCCATATCTCGTGCCTCCCTTATAGTTCATTTCGCAAAAGTTCAACCAGCTTAGCTGTATTTTCCTCAAACTGAGGCAGAAACTCCTCCTCGGTGTTGTAGTCCAGGTACAGCAGCGTATACACCGCGTACCACACCGCCTGCATCATTTCTTCGGGTACGTTACGCACTATGCGGTGCAGCTCAACGGAAAGCTGGGTAACGGTCTTGCTCCAACTAAGAAAGAATGGATCATCAGGAAGAATACCAAAATTCCCCAACCATTCCCGGACAGTGTATGTTTCTCCTTCGCTGCCGCAATGCGGAGGGTTAAAGATATACCGAATCTCTCCTTTGTTCAGATCCGGCTCGCCATCTTTCCCCTCTAAAAATAAAACGTATCTTCCAAGAGGGAACAGCGCGCAGACTGCCGGTTTCGCCTTATGTACGGAACACCGGTGACTTTCTAAAAACAGGCATCGCTTAATCGAACCGCGCGGACGCAGCCGTACCGTTGGCAAGCCGGTATTGGTATCAATGAAGATCTCCCCGTAAGCGTCAATCATTGCAGGCGGTTCCAGCCCCAGCTCTTTGCTGAGCCGGTAGACATCCATGGCATTCAGAATAATATCCTCCCGGTTGATACAGCATTTGCCGCACTGATCGCATTGGAATTGGAAAGTGTCATCTAACCCGATACTCACCTGCCGCAGGTGTTCCAAGGTTAATCGCTTTGCCTCCTTCTCCTGTTCGCTGTCGCCGGTGTAGTAGATCCCGGTGTGGAAGGATCTGCTGTCATCTTTTTTCATTTGTTGTTCCTCCTTTTTGTGATAAATCAAAATCTCCGAATAAATCCGGCTGAATTATTCCGAGTTTTTGATATTTGCCCTTAATTATTTGGAGTTTTTGATGGTATTTTTCCGAGATTTTGATGGAATTAAATTGAGCTGAGGGCATTGTGCCTATATCTATCCTATGAAATTCGGCTACTATTTTGAGCTTGTAGTCGTATTGCATAATCCTGTGTATCAAAATCTCCGAATAATTCACGTTTTGGATATCAAAAAATTCCAATTAAATAGAATTACTTGGAGCGTCTATGTCCGCATCCGCCCTAAAACCGCCCCCAAATCCCCTATTTTGACAAAATGAATATTATGCATGGTCTTAAAAGGGGGAGAGCTATTTTGGAACAGCGAAGATATGGCTTATAAA
>CAJFPF010000153.1 GCA_904398655.1 uncultured Anaerotruncus sp.
CAGCGTAGGACTTGTAGATAGGGGAGAGAATACAGTCAAACGCCCCACCAACTCGGCGATCTCCGCCACATAGTCAATGATCTGGTTCGTGATTTCAAAGGGAGGTTTTTGGTTTCTCATGTAGCACCTCGCTGGGTCAATCGCTATTTTTATTATACCACGCATCACTCATTTCATCAATCAAAAGTGCAGAGCCATGGCAAGCCAACGTTAAAGAGGCATCCGAGAAAAATAAAGTTAGACTTTATTTTTCTCGGATGATTCTTTGGACCTGCCATATATGTAGAATATTTCCGTAAGATGCGCAACCATGGAAAGGGCCAAACCAACGGCAGCGGGTTTGGCGGTGGGGAGAAATTCGAACCCCCGTGCGGTTGCCCGCAAACTGATTTCGAGGACAATCTGCACAGGTTTGACTCCTGCAAATATGAGATCCAAATCCTGATGCCTTCCTCCCCGGAATCCTATGACAGAGTTTAAGCACAGCGCGCCGAGAAAGATTGCGTTATAGAAAAAACGAGGTGTAAACTTGCCATATCTACCGATTTTTTTCATCAGCACCTTAGCGGCCACATTACAGGCTTCGCTGGGCTTTGGATATGGGGTAATCGGGATGTCCCTTTTCCCTTTGGTTATGCCGTATGTTCCTTCGATTACCCTTTGCACCATTTCCGCTCCCCTCAGTAACGTCATCGTCGTATGCCGATACTTCCGGGAGATCCAGTGGAGGAAGCTCTGGCTTCCCATGTTCCTCTCTTTAATCGCCAGCACTGCCATTTCCCAGGTTGTCGTGACCCAGACAGAGGAGCTTTTAAAACAAATTTTGGGGATCTTCTTGATCCTTTTGGCGCTGTATTTCTTACTCTTCAAAAACCGAATCAAAATTAAAGGCACGGCCTTTTCCGGAAGTATCTGTGGGATTTTAAGTGGGTTAGGTGGCGGGTTCTTTGGCGTAAACGGGCCGCCGGCGGTCATCTATTTTATGGCAGCGGCCCAGGGGGACAATCGGAAATATCTGGCGACAGCCCAGATGTTCTTCTTTGTGTTGAATGTACATATCACAGTGATCCGAATCTTGGACGGGGTAGTTACAAAAGAGCTGTTGTGGATGGCCTTAGTAGGGATCCTGGGGGTTGGGGTCGGGACCCTCCTGGGGTTGAAAATTTTTAAAAGGCTTAATATGAACGCCCTGTACTACTTTGTCTATCTGTTCATGATCGGGATGGGCGTTTTCACCTTCCTCACCGCATAGTCAAAGTGGAGGGATATAGCAAAGGTGGGCGTAAAAACGCCCACCTTTGCTATATCCCTAGTTTATCTCTTGCGAATAGTAGCCCTGCCTGGTATAATAAGTCTAAACAGAACGAATTGTTCTGCTTAAATAGGAGGGAGTTAAGATGAGACAGAAAAGTGAAGAGCGAAAGGAAAAGATCATTTCGGCCATCGAAGTATTCTATCTGTCTCACAGGAGAGCCCCCACCATTACGGAACTGGTGGAATTGGCCGGCCTTTCCCGCAGTCGAGTCCACGCCTATTTAAGGGAACTAGATCGAGAGGGGCGCATCCGGTATGACGGAAGGCATCTGGAGACCCCAGTGACCCGGAAAGCAAGTCTGGAGGTGGAACTTTCTCCCATCCTAGGGGCTGTTGCCTGTGGTCAACCTCAGTATGCGGAGGAAAACTTCGAAAGCTATGTGGCGCTGCCCACCGTCATTTTTGGCGGCGAACCTCACTTCGTTCTCCGGGCCCATGGGGATTCTATGATTGAGGCTGGCATCGAGGATGGGGATCTGGTTGTGATCCGCAAGCAAAATACCGCGCGGGAGGGGGAGATTGTGGTCGCTTTAGTGGACAACCAAACAACCCTCAAACGATTCTTTCTAGACCAAGAACGCTGCCAGGTGCGTCTCCATCCAGAAAACCGGGAGATGGTAGATCTCTATGTAGACCACTGCTATATCCAGGGGGTTGCCCAACATGTTATCAAAAAGGTGAAGTAATTGGAGGGGGATTGCATGCTCAATTTTTTATCTCGCGCGGAGGTAGATGAGTTATGTGACGGCCTGATCTGCCAGTTCTACGGGGAGAAGCGGTTTTCCTGTGTGGACATCGACAGATTTGTGCGGGAAGGGTTACGCTGCCCGGTCCTATATGAGGCATTTGCGGAGGAGGATCTAGATAAAATTGGTTTCTGCGGGGATGGAAGTTCCCCATTACGAGTCTACCGCAATGGAATCCCAGAAACGATAATTTTTCCCAAAGAGACCATTGTGTTGGAGCGATATCTACTCCGGGAGGAAGAACAGAACCGTCGGCGTTTCACCCTGGCGCACGAGGCGGGCCATGTATTGGCCGCCCGAATGGCTTCAGCGTCATCGGCCCATTTTCATCAGTCCCATGACACTGATCGAGTCTATGCCCTGGAGGATCTGCGGGAACGGCTTTCTATCGCGGAGTGGCAGGCCAATACTCTTGCCGCCGCCCTGTTGATGCCCCGTTTTCTGGTGAAGCGGGAGCTGAAACAGCATACCGGAAACGGTTGTTTGCCGGTATATGGAGAGAGGGTATTTTGTCTCAAAGAGAAGATTGTCTTAAGAGAAATATCCCGGACGCTGGGGGTTTCCTACACAGCATTGGTAATTCGATTGGACAATCTCGGGGCCCTGCACCACCGTCCTCTGTCCGAATATATATCGAAAGAACTTGGGTTAGGCGGTGATATCCATGATTTCCGCTGTTGAACGGGAACGGCGGCGCGATTATGCTGATCGTTCCAGAAGAGAGGCGGAGCGGTTGATAGAACGCGACCTGCAGTGCCCCAATTGCGGCTATAAAATTGGGGTAGCCTTCTCCGATTCTACTGGGCATATCAAAGTGAAATGTCAAAAATGTAAAACAGTTTCGGTGCTAAATCTGGCCTATTTTCGCCGGCAACGCCGAAGGCCCCATCGACAATCCTTTGTAAAATGCGCCGTAAAACCCCTTACTTCAGCTATGAGGATATAAGGCGCGATTGAACATATTTTCTCGAAATGGTATAATAAAAACGAATTTCAGAAAGGAGGAAAAGCCGTGAAAACGATAAAAACCTATCAGAATAAGTTGTACCGCAACAAGCGGAACCGCCATTTGGATGAAGCTATCGACACGGCTGCCTCCATCTGGAACTACTGCATTGCCTTCCATCGGCGCTACTACAAGCTGTATGGAAAGCACCTTTCAGCGAATAAACTAAAGAAACATATCACCAAGGTGAAAAGGACGCCCCATCCAGAGTGGCAGGTCCTTGGAAGCCAGGCTATCCAGGATGTTGTGGAGCGGGTGGATCGCTCCTATAAAGCGTTCTTCGAGCATCACAAGCAGGAACGCCGGGGACGGAAATCTCCGCCTAGTTTTAAGAAGCGGAGAAAGTATTCTTCCTTCACTCTGAAGCAGGCTGGCTACCGCTTCTACGATGACAGCAACATCGTCACCATCATGGGAAGGGACTACAAGTATTGTAAATCCCGTCCTATTGAGGGGACAATTAAAACTGTCACTGTGAAGCGAAACGCCCTGGGGGAGTTCTTCCTCAATGTCGTCTGCGAGATCGCGAAAAACGAAGTGCTGCCGCGAGCAGGTAAAGCTGCCGGGTATGACTTTGGCCTCAAGCACTTTCTCACCGCAGATGACGGGAGTACCATTGACTCCCCGGAATGGTATAAAATCTTGCTCGAAGAGCTTTGTCAGTCTCACAGAGCTGTGTCCCGCTGTCAGAAGGGCAGCAACAACCGAAGACGGGCAGTTCTTCATTTGAACCGTGTCTATCAGAAGATCGTGAACCGCAGGCGGGACTGGTTCTTCAAACTGGCGAATCAGCTTGTGGGGGAGAATGCCACCATTTGTATCGAGGATCTCAACCTGGATGGGATGAAATGCCTGTGGGGCCGCAAGGTGAGCGACTACGCCTTTGCTGAGTTTATCGGCATCCTGGAATATGTGGCAAGCGAGGCAGGAACCACCGCCGTCAAGATTGACAGATGGGCATCCTCCAGCAAGGTATGCCACGTCTGTGGCGGAAGGAACGATGCTCTCGCTCTCAAGGATAGGGAGTGGATCTGCCCCCAGTGCGGCGCCCATCTCGACAGGGATGTGAACGCCGCCATCAACATCAAAAACATCGGTGCGGCTATGCTGTCTGCATAGCTGCCAGCGATATGAGGTGAGGGCATCAACCTTTGTAGGAGATAGTGTAAGACCAGCTTGCTGGCAGCTATTGTTGAGAGCAGAATCCCCCAGCTTTAGCTGTGGGGAGTATGTCAAAAAATAATAGAATAATCCATAACTACTCAAATCGAGCAAGCGGAGACGGTCCGTGAGGCCGTAGACTACCAAGCGCCGTGCGAGGTCAGATCGTGGAATTTTCCACGATCTGATTTCCGCGGCGCTTTTTGCTGCCCGGTTTGCCCTGCGCGGAGATGGAGTTCGATTCTGGCTTGCCAGGAAAGGGCTTATGAAAGAAAAAAGAAATTTGAATGATTCCGTGCAAAAGAACTTTGTCATTGCGGTTACAGGAAAGCTGGTGCCGGTATCTCAGGAGGTCTATCAAGCCTATTATCGTATGGAACGCCATCTGCGGACGTTGGAGGAGAAAGATCTGCGCAACGGCAGGGTATTGTACAGTAACCTAGATACAGATGAGCTTTTAGGAGAGGAGATGCTCTTTGACCCCACCGCCCCCAGCGTAGAATCTATAGCTATCACACGGATTCTCCGGGACGAGCTCCAAACAGCTCTGCATCAGCTGCCGAAAGAGGAGTACGAGCTCATTCAGGCACTGTATTTTGAAGGAAAGAGTGAACGGAAGTTTTCACAACAGACCGGAACGGCTCCTATGACCATCCACAATAGAAAGGTTCGGGTTTTGAAAAAACTGAAAAAAATATTGGAAGGTGAAAAAACATTTGGTGCAACACCCCTCTGAATTCGGCTTAATAGTGGGAAACGTTTCCTGCGGAAATAATGATCAGGGCCATAGGGAGCAGATATGGGAGAGGAGTGGTTTTTGGCAATCTGAGCAAATTGTGTACCTTTTACAGAGAAAATTCCTATGAAATGGAGGGGATGGAGACGGACTTAGAATTTTTAAAATTGTTTTCGGTGGACGGCGTATGGGCGCTGTTGAGTGTAGCATTGATCTTTTACATTTTGAAAAATCAGGAAAGGAGGGATGAGCGCCAGGATTTGCGAGAGCAGAACTACCAACAGGTCATCCTCGATCTTACGGAATCAACAAAAGATGTCCTGGAAATTAAGCAACTGTTGCAGCGACATCTACCAGAGAAACAAGAAAATCCCTAAGAAGTTGGTGTTTTTAAAATAGTGTTCTTTTTACGGGATAACAGGACCATCCCTCAAAATGAAATATGAAAGAAGAAGGTGTAACTATGATTGATTCTAAACGAAATTTTTATCCATTGAAGAAGAATTCTACCCAACCATTTCAAGATAGGGATCTAGTCTCTTTGATTCAATGCCCTATGAAAGCAGCGGCGAAACAAATATCACAAAAAAATATAGCGCTTCCAAAGAGTACAGCCAATGTAGTCCCTCTAGAATCTGGGACGAATTATTGTTTGAGGAATGCCCAAAGCAACCTTTATTTGAATGCCCACGCTTTGGGAGAGTCTGTTACGCAAAAGGACTTTAATGGGGACAATGCGCAAATCTGGTACGTAAAAGCCAGTCAAACGACAGGATATTACCGTTTGATTCCTCGCAGCGCTCCAGGAGCCTGCCTAACCGTGTTGGCAACTCCACAGTCAGCTGGGGCAAGCGTTGGACTACTTCCCAATAATGACGCCCTTACTTCTCAAGATTGGCAAATTTCACAGAGTGCCCGCGGAAATTGGGTGTTGCGTTCGAGAGCTAGCGGAAACACAATGGCTCTGGGTTTTTCTGTTGCGAGTGTTTTTCCAGAGGTGGAGGCCGTCACTCAAACTACCTATGCGGATGATACGGTTTTGAACGATGAATGGGCGTTGGAACCTTTTATTTGTCCGGTGATGGAGTACGATCAAGGCTTCTATATGTATCATAGCGATATGGCAACAGCAGCGATCCAAGAAGAACTGAACCAAGTCGCCGATATGGCTTTTGCTGCGTTGTATCGCGAATTTGGGTTACGAGCGCGTCCGTCTGTATCTCAGATGATCTATTCGTTGGCGGATGATTGCAAGGGGATGCTCTATGGATGTGGGCATGGAAGTACTTCCACTTGTACAAACACTTATAATGGACGCTACGATGTTTCCCATCATCAGAACATCAACAAAGTATATTTTTGGTACCAGCAGCGGGGTGCTTATCCAAATGCTTACCAGGTCTTTTGGATGGGGCATACAAAATGTGCAGCGAACCCTCATTCCTTCTTTGATTTGGCGGAAAACTATTACGCCGGCGCAACTGCATATCAGCCCTTTGCCCTGATGAATTTGCCTCTCACTGTGGTCGAGGAACAGCTGGCAGCGTATGTGATCCGCAGTATCTCGACGTCGTTTGGCGCACTGCTTCGTTCCCACAATGGAAATTGTATTTTGGATCAGAGCTGTAATACCCAGACCATTTATGACCAAGTAATGGGAAGCTCTCCGACACTTTCCAGCTTTTGGTGCGATGCCGATAAAGCGACAATATCCAGTAATATTCTAAGATTTTCTAAATCGGCGCCTTGACTGTTTTGACTATAATCTGACAAAGGAGATTTTAAAATGAAACTGATCGGAAAGAAAGACGGATGGATAATCTACGACCGAAGCGAAGAACTCCAGCGGCCTCGCCCTATGGCGGAACCCACCGACCCTGTGGAAAAACCAGAAGCCCCGGACCCGCCGCCCGAGCCTGGTTGGAGCGACCCCAAGACCTATAACAAAGCCCCCTTCTCTATCGAGGATCGCAATGAGGATGTGGTGCTCAACAGCGGCGCTTTGATCCTCAGCTATGAGGACCTG
>CAJFPF010000154.1 GCA_904398655.1 uncultured Anaerotruncus sp.
CAAAAGGAGGCTTCTTTTTTCATATCAACGCTATCGCTCCCTCCTTTCACCACACGCTTAGCGTGTGGTTTACGAGGTATAAAAAAATAGGTTTAAATAGGAAAAAACCTATTTAAACCTATTTTGATAGGCCTCTATCCCCTGAGGAGTAAGGCGGGATCCGCTTCGGCCAGGTCCAGATTCTATCCAACCAAGTTTTTTAAGTTCACTGAGCTGGCGACGTAGCAGTCCTTCTGTCACAGGGCAACCCGCCCGAGCCAGTCGCTCAGTTAGTTGTCCCCGGCCGCAAGGACCGGCCATCAATGCCTGGATCACATGATCGCGTAGCTCTTTAAAATCTGCAGAAGGTGCATTTTCCCGTTGGAGCATCGGGTAAGGGAGATTTTCTACATCTAACACCGGCAAATTTTGGCAGCCTAGATACTCGACACAGTTGCGCAATTCCCGAATATTGCCTGGCCAAGGGTAGCGTAATAGCAGCCGACTGGCTTCCCCGGTGAGTACAAAGGTCAACCCTAGCTGCTCCTTAAATTGTTCCACCAGCGGGAGAATATCGTTCTGTCTGTGGCGCAAGGGCGGGAGATTCAATGGCAAAGTGCTCACTCGGTAGTAAAGATCTCGGCGAAATTTTCCAGTCTCCATTAGAGGGCCCAGTTCCTGATTCGTAGCACTAATTACCCGCACGTCTATGGGAATTACTTGTTTTCCCCCGACCCGCATGATCTCCCGCTCTTGGATTACTCGCAGTAGTTTAAGCTGGATACTGGGAGACATCCCTTCAATCTCGTCTAGGAAGATAGAGCCCGTGTTTGCTAGTTCAAATAGTCCTTCTTTTCCTCCTTTTTTGGCCCCTGTAAAAGCTCCTTCCTCATAGCCAAACAGTTCACTCTCCAAAAGGTTCTCTGGGAGGGCAGCACAGTTTACGGCCACAAACGGTCCCTGAGATCTTGAAGAGGCATTGTGAATCGCATGGGCAAACAACTCTTTACCAGTGCCACTTTCTCCTGTAATCAGCACGGAGGAATCGGTGCGGGCCATCTTTCGAGCCAAATCTACGGTTTGACGCAGCTGAGGACTGATACCGCAGATATCTGAAAAGCAGTACTTTGCAATATGACCTCTGTAAACAGATGTCGTGTGAGATGGCTTAACCGCCCCTAGTGGCTCAAGGATTATGATTGTCCCTTGGTATTGTAACCCCTGAGTCACCGGATATAGATGCAGCAGATAAGATGCCTCCGGCTTAGAAATTGATTTGACCACAGGCACCTGTTGAATTCGACATTGGTCCAATAGATCTTGGGGCAAAAAATCGGTCGCTGGTCGGCTTAACAGTTGAGAACGGGGAATATCCAGCAGCTGGGCAGCCCGATAATTACAATCAAATACCGTTCCTTGGGCATCCAGCCCTACCACGCCTTCTCGAAACAATTGTACTAGACTTGAAAGCCGTTGAGCCAATAGATCATTTTGCTCCACCAAGATGGATACCCCGGCAGAGGTTGTATATTGACGGGCAAAGAAATCAAAAAACCTTCGAGTGCGCAGCAGATAAGTACATCCCAGCCGATCAGCTAGCTCCACAATGGTCACAATGTCAATCAAACGTGGGCCCAGATCTATGCATTTCTCTACCCAACTGGGGGTTAACTGAGCCTCTCCAGGGGTTACTGCCAGAGGGATCTTCTCCAGCTCTGGGCCGCCAGGGTAGTAGGGGACAAACCTCAAATGGCCATATCCCGCTTGGCAGAGTTGGGCAATGGTCTCTTCTGCCATAAATTTTGTAACATTTATTACCGCTATGGGGGTACCCTTAGGGTAAGGATCTAGTTGCATCAGGGTATGGCGCTGAAGGCTCAGGTTTAGGGAGATTACGGCGCGCCCCTTTAGCAAGTTTCGGCGAACTTCTGGGAATTCAGCCGCAGATAGGGCAGAGGTGAGCACCACTTCCGTATGCTTGGGACCATAGGCGGCTGGGTCGTCCATACAGTAAGCTTGGATAGATATTGCATCCCCGAATATACTGGAAAGTTGCTCTATAAATTCTGGGATTGCAGTTCCATTTTCCACAATCAGTTCCACAGGATCATGCATTTCGACCCTCCTCGTATAAGAAGTTTTTTATATTATCCGCCAACTTCTATGGCGCATGATGATAAAAATAAAGGCTTTTGAAATTTTGTTTAATCCCAAAAAAGTGCTTTTAGAACTCCGAACCACTCCCTTACCCAATATCCGGGAGCAAGCCCCCAAGGAGTTTTCGCTGGCAAGGAATAAACCTCCAATCCCTGGTCTTTTGCATATAAAGAAGCCCGCAATTGATGGAACCCATCTGTAGCAATGGCAAATGAAGGGGAGAGATTCTGTTCTCGTTGGATTTGAGCAGAAAATGTGATGTTTTCCTGCGTACTGGAGGAACGATCTTCTAAATAGATATCTTGCTTTTTTATTCCATGGGATTGTAGATAAGCAGCCATTACTTGGGCTTCAGAGAAGGAATTTTGAGGATCATATCCACCGGAGACGATCACAGGTGTATCCTGGTGATCATTTAGATAGGTCAAAGCAGCTTCTAACCGATACCGTAACATCAATGAGGGTTGGTCTTCCATTACTTGACAGCCAAGTATTAAAACCGTAACGGGCTTTTCTGCGGGCGGAGGGTTCCAAAAGGCTGAAGATACCATCCATATAGAGAGTATTAGCCCCACTAGCCCGCCCAGTCCCAGGAAAAATGCAATGATTATCCGCGCTATTTTCCAGATGTGACGATTCCATCCATCAGTAAACAAAAGGAAAAGGCATCCCATTCCTGCCAATACTAGAGCAAGCGTCCCGATGTGCCAAACTCCGAAAAAAGATGGCACAACACCGAAAATCAGGCAAAATGCTCCCAGGCCAAGGAGTGTCATATGTTTTACCAGGGAAAGCATTTAATGCTCCTCCTTAGAGGCAGGCGGATCTACAAGAACAGAAATTGCACGAGGGATATTTTGAATTTCAACAGTATGGCAATTCCCCCCAAATTCTCCATCCAATGTCCAAGGCACTTCCTCACAGGACTGACAAGAGAGGGAAGAGGTGCGAAAACTGATGATAAATTCTGAATTCGTTTGCCGACTTAATAATTCTGTAATAATTTGTTGCGCCTGCCCTGGAGTCTTAGGATTGCTGATTAGTAGGACCTCTAAAAGCCCATCATTCATAGAGATATTTTGCCCATCGTAAAATTTGAATCCTCCGACAGAACGAGCATTTGTGACCATACCGAAAAGGAACTCTCCCGTTACCTGTCCTTCATCATAAGAAATCTGCATAGAATAGGCCTTGATCGAAGATAACCGGCGAATAGCTTCCAGAAAATAGGCAGCTCTCCCTAACAAATTTTTAGATTGTTGCGGAGTTTCATAGGCTACATCTGTAAACGCGCCAAATGCTGCAATATAGGTAAAATATTTTGTGCCGAATCTCCCCACATCACAGGGGAAAGGGATTCCATGAATGACAGTTTCTACGGCCTTGGGGATTTGACGGCTGAGGGAAAGACTAGAAGCAAAATCATTAACAGTTCCTGTAGGGAGATATCCAAGTAAAGGACGAGGACTGCATTGCATCAAGCCAGATACGGTTTCGTTTAAGGTACCATCTCCACCACAGCAGACGACAAGAGGGAAATGGGCACCTTTATCAGCCAATAACTTAGGGATCTCAAGCCTTTCTTGAGTGGGGTGAACTGTTACCTCCCAACCAGCTTTTACTAGCTGATCGATGACATCTAATAGTTGCCCTCGAATCTCCTCTTTCCCTGCATGCGCATTTAGTAGGAGAAGGAGCCGTTTATCTTTAATAGAAAGAGATGGACTCATTTCAAACATTGAAACCCCTCGTTTAGAATTTGACGACTCTCTCGGATTCTGGAGAGAAATCGATTGTTATTTTTCGATATTATACCACGGAAGTAGAGCGTTGCATACAGAAAAAGAGGGGATTTCCGAAATGAAACAGGAAATTCCCTTGTAAAAGCACAGGTGGTATGATACACTGATAACGGAATGGAATTGTTTGGAAGGCGGCGATGGGATGACGAATTGCCCCAAATGCGGCCGCCCAGTGGGTGGCCGAGCCCGAGTGTGTGGTTACTGTGGAGAGAGCTTAGTACAAGAATATTTTCGAAAATCTTCCACATCGGCCGAAAAATCGTTTCATTCAAGTAAACAAGACTCCGTTTGGGGCTTCGTAAGTTGCCTTTTAGGAACTGTGGGAGGACTGCTCCTGCTGGCTGCGATTGTATTTCATTTCTTAGCGCTTTATGGGTTCGGCCCAGATTCGTTACGTCCTTCTATGGATGTATCCTGGTGGGTACGGGCTGTAGGAATTCTTTTACCGTCTACTGCTTATTTAGGAAGACGAATTGCATTGGGTCGGCGATGTGGTTCTTTAATAGGAGAAGGAGTGTGGCTAACCGCAGCTTCTTGCGGGTTTGCTGGGTGCTTTTTGATTTACTGGGGGCAGGGGCCAGACTGGTTTTACGGTCTCTATCAAATACCTTACTTGTGTACTGCCGGGTTTGGGTTGACTATTGTAGCACAGTTGGCTGCTATTGGAAATAGTCGTTCGCTCTGGAAACTAGGTGTGTAGAGGAAAGGGACAAGTTATGCTTTTAACCATTGATATCGGAAATTCAAATATTAATTTTGGATTATATGATGGGGATAAATTACTTTTTGTCTCTCGTTTACTGACTGAAATCAAAAAAACAGAGATGGAGTATGCGGTACTCATCCATCACATTTTACACCTACAAAGGTTGGATGCAAAACAGATTCATGGTGCTATTATTGCGTCTGTGGTACCACCCCTGACGCCTGTTATCCGGGAAGCAATCCGTTTAACTGTTCCTGATGCTCCAGTGCTCCAAGTAGGGCCCGGAATTCGAACAGGGCTCCGTATCTGTACCAATAACCCAAATGAATTGGGGGCAGACTTTGTAGCATCCTCTGTGGGAGCAATTGAAAAATATCCGTTACCCGCCGCAATAGTGGATCTCGGGACCGCTACAAAGATATCGGTGGTAGATAAAAGCCATACTTTTGTAGGGTGCTCCATCATGCCTGGGGTATCGATCTCCTTAGATGCCCTATCAAGTCGTGCCAATTTATTGCCCCATATCAGTTTAGAGCCCCCAGTACCTGTTATAGGCATTACGACTGTAGACTGTATGAAAAGCGGGGTGATTCTGGGGACTGCCAGCATGCTGGATGGCATGTTGGATCGGTATGAACAGGAGATGGGGCCGATGGCCACAGTGGTAGCTTGTGGAGGACTTGCAAATGCTGTTGTGCCATTTTGCCACCGGAAAATATTAATCGATGACCGCTTGATCCTAGATGGATTATACTCCATTTGGAAGAAAAATGTAGGAACCCTATTGAAAGGATCATAACCGGAATTTTCCGGATATGAAATAAAATGCGCTGTATCCCAAAAAGAACAGCAGCAAGGAGAGAATTGAATATGGCACAGGCAAATCCAAAGACCGTACGAATGGTACAGTTATCTCTATTAATTGCACTATTGGCGGTACTCACGTTTACTCCTTTGGGCTATCTGGTGATTCCCCCGGTATCTATTACATTTTTACACATCCCCGTTATCATTGGAGCTATCTTATTAGGGCCCAAAGATGGAGCTATATTGGGGCTTGCATTTGGAATCACTGCGATGGTACGCGCCACTTTTGCAGGTGTCACTCCAGTGGATATGATGTTTTCACCATTTGCCAGCGGAGAACCATTGCAATCACTTGTGGTCTGTTTGATCCCCCGGGTACTTTTAGGGGTAATCGCTGGGGCGCTTTATCTGGCTCTACACAAATTGTTGAAGAAGAACGCAGCAGCAATTGGTGCGTCCGCATTAATTGCAACTGCTTGCCACACTTTGATGGTGCTAGGATTGTTATCAATCCTATTTTCGGCTTTTCCGTTGAAAGAGGTGTGGATCAGCTTTATTGGGATTAACTGTGTTCTAGAAATGGTCACAGCAGTAGTGGTGAGCGTGGGGGTCTGTATTCCATTGCAGAAATTCCGGCGCTCGGGAAAATAAAATTTTAGAAGAGCCGTCCTCCGGACGGCTCTTCTTGCTAGAAATGAAGGAGGAACTGCTCGATGTCAAACTTGGGTTTCTTTCCCACAAAATTGCTAATGCCTACACAAAATGATTTGACCCGATGGAGCGTAATTGCTTGTGATCAATATACATCGGATCCCGCCTATTGGGAACGGGTGGAAAAATTTGTGGGAGAAACCCCTTCCACTCTGAGATTAATTTATCCAGAAGTTTGGTTGGATCAATCTGACAGGCTCCAAAAGATCCAACAGATCCATACCCAAATGCATCATTATTTAGAGGACAACCGTTTTTGTACACTGCCGGAGGGGTTTATCTATTTAGAACGGACATTGCGTTCTGGAAAAATTCGGAGGGGGCTTCTTGGCTGTGTGGATTTGGAGAGATACTCTTATGCGTCTGATAGTAATTCCTCTTTGCGTCCCACTGAGGGGACTGTAGAAAGTCGCCTTCCTCCCCGCATTCAGATCCGCCAGGGGGCTCCACTGGAGCTGCCTCATATTATGGTATTAGTAGATGATCCCAGGAAAACTTTGTTGGAGCCATTGGTTGACTGGAAACCCTGGATGAGACCACTCTACGATTTTTCTCTGATGGAGGGAGGAGGCCATTTAAAAGGATGGGCGTTGGATCATAGAAGTTCCAATTGGGTAGAAGATGCAATGCAAATGCTTTCTATCCAGCTGTATGACCAGGCGGAACATCCACTCTGTTTAGCTGTAGGAGATGGAAACCATTCCCTCGCCACTGCAAAAGCCTGTTTTGAGCAGTTGAAAAAGGAGCTCCCCAGGGCACAATGGGAAAACCATCCCGCTCGATTCGCTCTGGTAGAGCTCTGTAATCTTCATGACGATGGGTTAACATTTGAACCGATTCATCGAGTCGTATATACGCAGAAATCTGAGGAGCTAATGAAGGAATTGACCACTCAATTTCCTTTTAAAGAATCCTCTACAGAATTTCAGATTTTCAGTAAAGGTGATACGAAAATCTGCAGTTATCCAGGATCCGTTCCCCAACTGATAGAAAAATTGCAAGCATTTTTAGACAATTGGATTTCTGAAAATGAAGGAAAGATCGATTACATCCACGGACAACAGGCACTGAAAGCCCTCTGTGATCGGCCAAACTGTCTTGGGATTTTGTTGCCGGGAATGCAAAAGCAGGAGCTTTTCCCACAAGTACTCAAAAATGGGCCGCTGCCTCGCAAGACGTTTTCCTTAGGAGAGGCGTGGGACAAACGGTATTATCTGGAGGCAAGAGCCCTATAAGGAGATAAAAAAGTGAAAACAAATCCGTTCCCCTACTCCGACAATAACAAACGATACCACACTTACGCATATGCCTTAAAACAACGGTTTGGTGGAAGAGTTTCCAGAATCAGCTTAAATGCGGGGTTTACATGTCCCAATCTAGATGGCAGTAGGGGAACAGGGGGATGTAGCTACTGTACTCCTATGGGAAGCGGAGAGTTTGCAGGGGATCCCATCCTGTCAATTTCAGAACAATTCATGCAGGTGGCAGAACGTATAGAAAAAAAGTGGAGTACGTCCCGCCATATTGCCTATTTCCAGGCCCATACAAATACATATGGATCCGTAGAACGACTACGGACGATATATCAGCAGGGCTTAGATTGCCCTGGAGTAGTAGGAATTGCCATTTCTACACGTCCAGATTGTTTGCCTGCAGATGTTTGTGATTTACTTGAGGAGATCTCCCGTAAAACCTATTTGGTAGTAGAACTGGGGCTGCAAAGTATTCATGATGTCACTGCTCAAAGGATTAATCGATGTCATACTTATCAAGAGTTTTTAGAAGGATATTGGAGGTTGGTTAATCGAGGGATTTTAGTAGGTGTGCACCTGATTGACTATTTACCAGAAGAGAGCCGAGAGATGATGCTGGAAACTGTATATCAGGTAGGGCAGTTGCATCCACATTTGGTAAAGATCCATTTACTGCATCTATTGAGAGGGACTAAGATGGCTTCAGAATATTTTGATAAGCCATGGATGCTTCCTACCATGGAGGACTATATCCAATTAGTTTGCGATCAATTAGAATTGCTTCCTCCAGAGGTGATCTTAGGAAGAGTTACAGGAGATGGAATACCCGATCAGTTGGTTGCTCCAACTTGGAGCTTGCAGAAACGAAAAATTTTAAATGGAATCGATCAGGAGCTGGCTCGCCGGGACTCGTGGCAGGGGAAACGCCTTTCATAATTTATATAAAAAACATCTCCTCAAAAAGGAGATGTTTTTTATATAAATTATGATGTTTTTAACGGTCCCATTTATCACATAGACTATTAATCTGATCGGCAAATTTTGCCAGATCCTTATTTGTCCCTCCTTGATTATGTTGGATCACTTCCATAAGCCGTTTTCCAGCAGCAAGCAGGCGACCAAAGACACCAGATGGAGCGGAAGTTTTGGCGGCCGCCTTCATCTGTTCTCTAGGGATCCCCGGGTTCAACTGCCGTACGGGATCTAACTCCCAGACAGCCCCATAGTTAGGGGCAACAGCAGGAGTATGACAATGTTGAGAGATTAACTGCGTAAACGTATCACAAACAGAGGATTCCCCGTGTACAACAAAGACTTGCTTCGGCGGTGGAGAGAAAGCGTCCAACCAGCGTAGGAGGCCGGCCTGGTCAGCATGTCCACTGACACCCTGTAGCTGCACAATTTCCGCACGCACATCGATGGTCTCACCAAACAATTTCACAGATTTGGCGCCTTCCAAAAGGGCTCGTCCTGTGGTTCCTTCGGCTTGATATCCTACGAAGATCACCGTAGACTCCGGCCTCCACAAATTGTGTTTCAGATGGTGCTTGATTCGACCAGCTTCACACATTCCGGAAGCGGAGATAATCACTTTCGGCGTATTATCAAAATTAATCGCCTTGGATTCATCACTTGTTACCGCCAACTTTAAGCCGTAAAAAGTGATCGGGTTGATCCCATGGTTCACTAGATCCATCGCTTCACTGTCAAATGTTTCGCGGAAGTTTTCTTGGAAAATATTGGTCGCTTCAATCGCTAAAGGGCTATCCACATAGACAGGGAAGTCATCATGTCCTTTTACCAGGCCGCGGGCGCGAATATCCCGGATAAAATAGAGAATTTCTTGCGTACGGCCTACCGCAAAGGATGGGATAATCACATTTCCGCCGCGGTCAAGGGTTCTTTGAATGATTTTTGAAAGGCTGGCAGAGTAATCCGGAGGTGGTTGATGCAGGCGGTTTCCATAAGTGGATTCAACAACTACAAAGTCCGCTTGAGATATATACTCAGGGTCTTTAATCAGAGGTTGGTTTAGATTCCCTACATCTCCGGAGAATACCAGTTTTGTTGTTTTTCCTTTTTCAGTAACCCAAAGTTCAATGCTAGCTGAACCTAGCAGATGCCCAACATCTATAAATCGAATTTCGATACCTTCGCATAGAGGAATTTTTTTGTTATAGGCGCAGGGTTCCAATTGCTGGATTAATTTTTCTGCGTCATCGATGGTATAAAGAGGCTCAATTGGCTCCCGTCCAGCTCTTTTCCCTTTTCGATTTTTCCATTCCGCCTCAAATTCTTGGATATGAGCAGAGTCCCGTAACATAATGCCACAGAGATCACAAGTGGCGTCCGTCGCCAAGACGGGGCCGCGATATCCATATTTTGAGAGAAGGGGAAGACGGCCAGAGTGGTCAATGTGGGCATGGGTCAGCAGAACGTAGTCGATTTCTGCGGGAGATATCGGAATTTCTTGATGTTCGTATTCATCGGAACCTTGCTGCATCCCACAGTCAACCATGATATTTTTCTCACAGGCCTGCAACAGAAAACAACTACCGGTTACCTCATGGGTTGCACCTAAAAATGTCAGTTTCATAGAACGCCCCCTCTCTGATAAGCCTTTTCGTCAATATTCAAGCGTGATCCGGTTAAGGACGATTTCTTCCTGTCCAATGAAGAGCTCGTCTGTTTTCTATAGGAACTAAAAGGCCTTTGGCACTGTCCTAGTTGCAGATCCACTGGCAGGGAAGCTGATATAAGCTTCATATATATCCATAGCCATAGCTTAGAAACCTGGAATCTGTTTTTTCAGCTGGCTAATGAGGCGGTTCACATTTTTTATCTGCTCGTTACGGATCTGTTTTTTCTGTTTCGGTGTCGGTTCTGCCCACCCATGGGCAATCCTATTTTCTCGGTCTAACCGCTCCACGTACGACTGAGAGTCTATGGCTGCATTTCGAAAGGCCTTTTTTACATAGTGCGGTGCCTCTTTCAGAGCTTCTATAGGCTTTCGCCTTGCCTCGTTCTCCATCATCTCCTCAACAGTCAGACTATTTTCATTCCAGTCGCGCGACTTTAGAGCGTAAGTGTTAGCGAACGTATGGGGAATCTCGTCGGCTTCCAATCTTGCTTTGGTGACCCCATTACTCCCTATTTGGCTTTCGTCGTGCTTTTTCTTATAGCTGAACAGCGGCATCATATGCAACTCATGCCGCAGCTGACTCTCGTTGATCTGATAGATCTGGGCTGCCTTGTCCCTGTCCTTTCCTTCTTTGAACTGGTTTATCATATAGTCCTCGGGGGCTATCCCCTCGTCTCTCCGGTTGCGGACCATTGTAGTGGCCAACTCTTCCAGATCGACAGCTTTATCGATATCATGGGGACGATAATAGGGGTCATCTGGAGATGCCTTCCCTTTCAGCGCCATGCCATTGATATTGTGGAGTGCGTGCATCATCTCATGGGCAGCCATGATCTTGCCAGTGTGTCTCGCGGTGTCATCCCCAACATACTTGCCATAGGTCGAATATAACTTTGTATACGCGCGGCTGGGCAGTCGAACAACGGCATCTGTCCCTTCATTCATGATTCGGTCGCCATGCTCGTCCGGCTTTGCGTAAATCTTCTCCTTCTCCTCTGGATCGGAGCTATCCGCACCCGCCTCCGGTTTCATCCACCCCCCTAGTTTGATGGTTACCTTCCTGCGCTCATTGGGATTCACAGCGTTCCGCTTGCGGAATATCTCGTCAAACAGCTTTTGCCCGGTTGCCGTTGTCTGCAGGCCTGCAAAATCTTTGGCCCAGCCTTTCTGCTCTTTTTCATTGAGAGAATTCTTATTGACATTCACTGTCTCGGCCATTAGCTGCTGACTCAGCTGGGAGATGGCAGAAGAATTTTTTCCCTCATTCACCAGGCTGCCCACCCTGTTGTAGATCTTCCGGTATTGCTTGGCGGCCTGCTCTAGGGCGGCACTCTTTTCCTCATCGGTTTGGCCATGCTCCAGGTCGTGCATGGCCTGGTTATATTTCTTGATCTTTTTGTTGAGCCGGCCCCGCTCCTTTAGGCCAACGCCAGAAAAGAGTCCCAATTTCCCCAGCCGTTGAGCCGGTTCTGGCTCCTCTCGTCGTTTTGACCACGGCCACATCTGTACGCCTCCCGCCGGGGTGGACAGGACAGGAGCGCTGCTGTCCACCAGCCCCTGCTGGGCGGTGTGGACCAATTCATGGGCAGCTACAGAGGGATCAAACCCGCCTTCGCCAAAATATACATCCGCCCCGCTGGTGTAAGCCCTGGCCCCCATAGCGTCCGCTTTGGCGGCGGCAGCTGCGTCAGTGTGGAAACGCACCTCGGAAAAATCTGCTCCCATTCGCCTACCCATTATGGCTTTGACGGATTCCGGTGTCCCTGCATTTATAGCGGAGGAGAGACGATCCGCCTCATTCTCCGCCTGGGGGATCTGGGCCTGTGAGTGCTCTTGCACACCGGCCAAACGGGTCCGCATCCGGTCTTCAAATCCGGGAATAGCGTAACCAGAGACGGGTTGCCTCATTCGGGAGGCTAGGATAGAATTGGGGATGGATTTTTCGCCTGCTGTGTCACGCTGCGGTGAAGTGATTTGACCGTTTTTCAACGATGGTTTCTTTCTCCGTTCCATACTGGTATACACAGCAGTCACCCCCACTGAGATTATAGAATCATTATAACAATAAGAGAATATTTTGTCCAGCTACCGCACTATGGGTAAAAGATTGCTAAATGACATGAATGACCGATACTCTTTTCCTGTATAGAAGTGAATTTCACCATCTGCAGTCATGGCAAATGATTCCTTAAAGTCTCGGCCTGTTACAGAAGGCACAAGAAATGAAAACAGATATCGCTTTTGGCTCGCATAAGACCTTTCAAACCGACCACTATACACTCTAATTTGCAGATTGGAAATCTTCTATCGCCATTTTCCTTACATTTTTAACCGCAGATTACTCCTATGCTATTTGATCAGGAAGTCCTTTCCGGAGAAGTATACTGTTTACTCATGAAGATGTTTTCACCATGTTAGTTTTGCATACAGTATTGCAATTTTACCGTCGTAATCCCGCCCTGACATGATACGGAAGCTTGAGCACTATCTCCGTAAAGCATTCTCAAGCGAGTGGCTACATTTCTAAGTCCAATATTTCGACCATTTTCAATAGGTTGGTCTGAGGCGATCATTTCATTCAGCTTTTGGAGTTGCTCATCCGACATACCTCTTCCATCATCTGAAATGGATATGATGGTTTGATTTTCTTCTTGTGAAATTTTGATCCAAATGGTACCTCCGACTACATTTCCATTTTCCTCTTTATTGGGAAGTAATCCATGGAAAAGTGCATTTTCCACCAGCGGTTGAATGAGATACTTTGGAATAAGCGCTTCCTTCAACTCTTCCGGTACTTCCCAAACGATCTGAAATACCTTTCCATATCGGTAAGTTTGAATAACAGCATACTGTTCAATCATCCGGATTTCTTCTGAAACAGGACAATGCAGATGGATGTCACTGATTCGCAAGCGATCTCTCAGAATCCCTATCAGCATTCTGTTCACTAAAATGACATCTTCTATGCGTCCTTTTCGCGCTAAATAGGTAATGGTGTTCATCGTGTTATAGATAAAGTGAGGAGAAATTTGCGCAACAATCAAATTTAGTCGCAGTTGTTCTTTTTCTTCCTCCTTCTTTTGCAAACGAATAAAGTATTCTTGCAATTGTTTAGCCATAATGTTGAAACTAGTAGCCAACTCCTGCACTTCATCATGGGAAGTTACTTTTAATTCTTCGGTGAAGTTTCCTTGTGCCACCTTCTGCATCGAATCTGACAGCTGTCGCAATGGTTTTAGCATTTGGATAACGCCAGGGGTCAGCAATCCAAAAACCAACAATACCGCCATGAGTGTTACAAAACTGGTAAAGCGGATCAAATTTCGATAGGGGGACAGCAACATTTCCCAAGTCGTTTCGGTGACTAATCGTAAGTCCCCATATCTGGAATCCTCAATCAACAGGTAACCATTTGCTGTTTTCCAGATATGGCTTCTGCCCGGTTCATCCTTTTGCAGGGCATTTTTGAGATCTCCAAATTGTTGAGGATCTGCCTGAGACGAGGAATAAAACAAAGAATTGGGAGTCTGATCCAATAATAGAAAGGGGATATCCGCAATTTCCAGGGAATAAGTTACTGTTTGAATCAATGGAGCCAACGAGCAAATAAGAAGAATCGACCCATGGGACCCTTGAGGGCCTAAATAAGGCATTGCTATTGCAAAAACGGTCTCTTTTCCTTGTCCTCTTCCATCTGCGCTGCGATAATCAACAGAAAATGTCCCGGAGTACCCCTTTTCCATTCCACTCTTGCGGAAATTTTGATACCAATCCTGTTGGAGAAGGTTTTTTTCTTCTAAAGACAATTCGGAGCTGGCGTAAATCCGATCGTCATCCATATGCAAAATAATCGAAATCAACTTTCCCGAACTGTTGATCACATACTTTTGTAAATCCTCTTGAGGAGAAGAATCAAAGAGGGAAGAGGGGGGATCTGTATCGGAGTACTCTGTCCGGATAAGATTTTCTAAATTCCTGTCCAAGCGAATACTCCGGCCAATCCCATCTACCATTCCCAAAATCAGATCCAATTGGGACATGACCTGCCGATTACGCATTTGTTCTCGTTCAATTACATCCTCTTGTAGCGTTAAAATGAACACCTGTGGGAGCACAGCATTTAGGACCACCAAAACCACAACAGCGATCATAAAAATCATTAAAAACAGTTTTCCTGTTATTCCAAACCGATGCCTTTGCAACCTGTTCACCGCCGGTCTTTTTTTCGATATGAAAAGGGAGTATATCCCTTTTGCTTTTTAAATACTCGACAAAAATATTGGCTGCTAGAATAGCCTACCATCTCTGAAATTTCATAGATCTTATATTGTCCTTCTTCCATCAATTGCAAGGCACGGTCCAATCTGTATTGAGCTAAATATTCGTTGATTCCTTGACCGATTTCCTGCCGGAACAATGTGCTGAGTCTAGAGCGGCTCATAGCTACGACTTCTGCAATTTTATTGACAGACAAATCCGGATCTCTATACTGCTCTCGAATGCATTCTACCGCCCGCCGCACTGGTTGGGACCATCCAGCTTCCAACCGATTGGAATATTCTTTTGCCCATCTATAAAAATTTTGCGCTGTATACCATTCTTTGCACGCTGTATTCCAGTTTACCGCCAGTAGCCCTTGATCATTTAGAATTTGCTGCAAAATTCTTTGCGCAGCTTGAATAAATAACGAATAGTTTTGGGCATCTACGGAAATGGATAGCGTTTTCCATGGATCTTCTCCCGGGAGGATGTTGGGCGTTGGCGGTCGTTTTTGCTGAATAAATTCTGTCCATTCTCCGGTAAACCCAGATGCTTGAAACCAGCATAAGTCCAACATTTCTATATGTTTTTGAAAAAACGTTCCCGCCTGCAGTAAAGTGGATGGCGTTGAAAAGGTAAATACCGACCATGGGCGTGGGAATTTTTGTTTCAATTTTTGAGAAAGCTCTCGTGCGCCAAAGAAAATTTTTTGCCGTTCTTCCATTAAAGAGATCCCAGGGCCGGCATCCAAAACGGCCAAGTAAAGGCCTCTCCCAACTTGCACTGTACATTTTACCTCATTCGACCTTGGCCATGTTTCTCGAAGAATGCCCCCCATTTCTGTTTCAGAAAGTCCATCCTCATACCCAGCCACTCTAGATAGCTCTGCAAAAGGCAAAGCCTCCCGAACCAGCAAAAATTGAAACTGCCGGTCCAGGAGGTTGCTTTTTGCATGGGGGAGTAGCGGCTGTGTAAAGCACTCTCGTACGAAATCCGCAGCAGCATCCCAATTTTGTCGACTCATTCTAGAAAGATCTTCTTTCACGGTCGATAATTTATTCAATAGAGTCTCATGATCCAGCTCATGCTTCAAGATATAGTCACGAATCCCCATCCGCATAGCTTGTCTGACATAAGAAAACTCATCAAAGTTAGAAAGCAGTAGAACACAGGTATTGGGCTCTTCTTTTAAAATTTTTTCTGCTAAATCAATTCCATCCATTACAGGCATCCGGACATCTGAAATGACAAGACCAGGATGGAGCCGTTGACAAAGTAGCCAACCTTGATGTCCGTCTAATGCTTTCCCTGCAATGTGAAAACCCGCTGCTTTCCAATCAATTAATTCTTCAAGATATTCTAGTGCCATCTGGTCATCATCTACCAGCACAGTTTCGATCAGCCCCATGCTATGCCCCTTTTCCGTAAAGCTGATCTTATTATAACAAAATCGACTTTAAAGGGCAACCCGACGCTTATTGAAGAACCGCTCTGTCTGGGCATCAAGGAGGATTGCAAAGATAATAACCGCGCCTTTAGCAACCCACTGCCAGAAAGAGCTTACGTCCAAAAGATTCAGTCCGTTATTAATGATTCCAATAATCAAGCATCCAAAAATTGTGCCGGAAACCTTCGCATAGCCGCCACTCATAGGGGTCCCTCCAATGATTGTGGCAGCAATGGCATCCATTTCCATGCCCTCACCGGCACCTGGAAGTGCTGTTGAGACACGCCCAGTCAATAACATTGCCGCAATGGAAACGCAGACCGCCATCAAAACGTATCCAAAAATCTGTACTCGCTCTACTTGAACGCCAGAAGCTTTTGCTGCGGCCGCATTCCCGCCGGTTGCAATTAAATAACGTCCCAATCTTGTTCGATGTAACATAATTGCCATGAGGACTGCCAAAACCAACATTACAATTGCTGAAATAGGGATAGCTCCAAATACCAGCCCATTTCCCAGCTTTTTTACCGCGTCACTTAAACCGCCTACAGATTTTCCATCACAGAGTAGGTAGGCAAACCCCTTGAAAACTTGCGCCGTGGCCAATGTAACAATAAATGCTGGTAGACGAAAGGTAACACTTAACACACCATTGAAAAGCCCCAATACCACACTGGAGGCTACTGCAGCTATAATTGCTACTGGTAATGGTAACAAAAGGGTATAGTGCGCATACAGAACACCCATCAGGCTGAGCATTTGACCTACCGAAAGGTCAACCCCGCCTGAAGCCAATACGGCGGTAAATCCCACACCTAATACAACGGATGTAGAAATTTGACGTACAATACTGCTGATATTGGAGGGGTTGAAAAATAGCCCACCGGTTAAAATTTGAATTACTAGGCCCAAAATCAACAGGATCAGAAGCGCCTTATTATTTAGAATGAATGTCACAACTGGATTGACATTTGCCTGCTTTGACTTCTCCATAAGCTCTTCCTTTCCGGGCGATCTATTCGCCAAACGCTTTTTTCATCAGTAATTCTGCATTCGCTTGCTCTCTGGTACACTCGTACACAATCCGTCCCTGACAAACTACATAGATTCGGTCACTAATCCCCATAACCTCCGGTAGTTCCGAAGAGACCAAAATAATGCCTTTTCCCGAGGCCGCCAACTGTCCAATTAATTTATAAATCTCTGCTTTTGAGCCCACATCAATTCCTCGAGTGGGCTCATCCAGAATAAACACCTTCGGTTCTGCTAAAAGCCATTTTGCTACAATCGCCTTTTGTTGGTTTCCTCCACTGAGAGATCCAATTTCCTGACCCTCCCCAGCTGTTTTTAAACTCATTGCATCTCTCATTCTTTGGAAATCTTTACTCTCTTGCTTTCGATCAATAAAATTCATCTTGCAGATTTTTTTTAGATAGGCAAGTGTCATATTTTGTTTGACCGAAAGCTTTGCGATAATTCCTTGACGCAGCCGATCTTCCGTCACCATAGCGATACCGTTTTTGATAGCCTCCGGTGTGCTGCCTGGCCGGAATGATTTTTCGCCCACCTTCACAGTTCCCCCGTTATTGGGATCCAGGCCAAAAATTGATTGCATGATTTCGGTACGTCCTGCACCCATCAGTCCACAGAAACCTACAATCTCGCCGCTACATACATGAAAATTAATATCCTCAAAGTAACCAGATCGCGATAAGTGCTCTACGCGAAAGAGTTCTTCACCAATGGGGATCTTTTCCTTCGGATACATATTTGTGATCTCTCGGCCGACCATCATTCGGATCAAGTCATCCCTGGTGATTTCGTCAATGGACTTTGTATCTACATAACATCCATCTCTTAGAACTGTAATTCTATCACAGATTTCAAACAATTCGTCCAACTTGTGAGAAATAAAAATAATGGACCGTCCTTGCGCAGATAGATCTCGAATAATTCTGTAAAGTTTTTGTATCTCGGTCTCTGTTAAAGCAGAGGTCGGCTCGTCCATAATAATCACATTCGCTTCATAGGAAACGGAACGTGCAATTTCAACTAGTTGGAGTGCGGCTACAGACAACTTTCGCGCCTGCGCATCCGGGTCAATTGGAATGTCCAGGCGTTGCAGCAGTTCTGCAGTCGCTTCACGCATCTTCGCTTTATTGAGAAATCCACCGGAACAAAATCTTTTTTCGCGCCCCAACCAAATATTTTCAGCAACGGTCATGCTAGGCACTGCACTAATCTCCTGGTGGATCATTGTGATTCCGCTCTGTAGTGCCTCCGCTGGGTTTTTCGCTGCAAAAGGTTTTCCAAGATAGAAGATCTCCCCAGAGGATTTTTGATACTCTCCCAACAGGATCTTCATTAAAGTGGATTTACCCGCTCCATTTTCTCCAATGAGTGCTAAAACTTCCCCTTTGTAGAGGGTTAGATTCACTTTATTGAGCGCCAGTACTCCTGGAAATTTTTTGGAAACCTCTCGAACTTCCAAAACGACCTCTCTATCCGCCATATACACCCTCCTTTCACAATGGGAAGACGGGCGGGGAGATGCCTAGGCACCTCTCCGCCCGTCCAGTTTTTAGGTTAGCCGACTACTTCATCGACATTGTCCTTGGTCACAAGCTGGATCATGCCAGGCTCAAGGGTGCTGCCGTTGAACTGCTCTCCAGCGGCAACCTGCTCACAAGTGGTAATGACCACATCAGCAGTTCCATTTACATCCACCACCGTGGTGGCATCCAGGTCTCCTTCTCTGACAGAAGCAATCCCGTTCACTGTCCCGTCAATTCCCAGCACCAGGACGTCATCCATACTACGTCCCGCAGCCTTCAAGGCTTGGATGCAGCCAATGGCCATATCATCGTTCATGCTAACAAAAACATTCATCTCCGGGAATCTCTGGATCCAGTCCTCAGTAATTGCCATCGCGTCATCTGCCATCCAGTTTCCGCACTGCTCAGAGAGCAAAGTTACCCGGTCATTGATCTCGCTGTTGCAAGCGTTGACAAAGCCATCACGCCGCTCCAAGGCGCTTTCCATATAAGCGCCGATCAAATAGCCCACATTCGCTACACGGCTCTCATCTTCAGCCAGCCAATCCAGCACATATTGCGCCTGTAGCTCCCCATGAAGAGTCTGGTTGTCAGCGATCAGTACATCATAGGCATCGGTATTGATATGGAAATCAACCGCCACACACCCAATACCGGCGGCCTTCACAGCATCTACTGCAGCTACTGCGGCCTCTCCGTCCACAGCAAAGATCACAATGACATCCGGCTGCTTTTGGATCAGGGATTCTACGTCACTGAGTTGCTTGCTGGGGTCAAAGTCCGCATTTGTTTGAATCACCTCATAGCCCCGCTCATTGGCTTCCGCTTCAATAGCGTTGTAAAGTGAGGTACGGAACTCATCAGCGGAGTTCATAGAGACGCCAATGGTGAGAGATTCTCCCTCCGAAGAGGCACCAGAGGAAGCCGAAGATGCTGTGGAAGCGGCAGATCCAGTGGCAGAAGCGGTCTCGCCGGAAGACGAGGTGCTAGATTCACCACCACAACCTGCAAAAGCACCCATGCACAATACAGCTGCTAGCACTGTGGAAAGCAATTTTTTCATTTTTTTATCTCCTTCTCTTTTATCATTGACCCATCAGCTCTCACCGATAGGCAAAAACCACATCCAAATTCAGCATAAACGGATAGTACACACCATTGAGATTGCTCATTGGCAGCAGATCGTCAGACACCTGTATTCCCAGTACCTCACGCATGGCCTCTTGACGTTTTACAATTCTCTCATAAACGTGAGGATATTGTTTTTTCAATTCTTCTCGCAACGGCTCATCTGCAAACACAACCGCATCTTCGCAGATTGAAGTTCGGACAGGATTCGATCCGCTGGCGATGATGTCTACTTGTATAAATTCTCCGCTCTGGATCACGTGCTGAGATCCTTTAAAGAAAGCACTATTTAACCATTCCTCTGTACCTGTAGAATGGCCCGGATTTAATGTAATTCCATGCTCCTCATGGTTGATATTGCGGTAAACCGCGTTATATACCTCCCCACAGGTCGCTCCAATATGAGCAGTCTCATACCAATCTGCCATCGCTGCAAAGTGCTTTTGATAGAAGTTTTCAAAATAAGGGCGTAAGGATTCTGACCAGGAGTTTAAGTCCCAGGCCGCAACAGAAATTTTAGAAGTCAAATTCCCACGGGCAGAATAACAGAGTCCACACACATCCCCCAATTCCAATCGTTGTACACGAGAAGGGGATTTCAAGCCAAGCGCCACGCTGCGGGCACCAAAATTCACCATCGGGGCTACATTCTGCGGCTCCAGAGAGGCATGCCCCGAAATAGAAACTTCGGATTCACTCATTCCAGGTTTCAGGGCTTTAAACATCCGTTGTACAACACCGGCCACCCGGTTGCCCGCATCCTCTGCCCAGGCAATCTCTTTAGCCGAATGCAGGCGTGTTCTAATCCCATCGGGATATCCAGTCAGTTCCTTCCCAAAATTAATTACCTGAGGGGCAGGGCAAACCTGGTAAATCGCGTGTAGGATGTATGCCGGCAGATCAAATGTATAATCGGCCTCTCCCTCTAAATCATTTTCAAAATACTTGACGCCCACCAAACCAATTCGGCTTTCCTGCCCAATACCGACTTGCGTAAGTAGATGCGAGAGGGGAGAGAGGCGGTCCTTCGGCTGTCCCTGGAGGCTAAAGTTCTGATACAGGATTCGATGAATAGGGTAGGGGATTTGTTCACTATAAGCCCAGCCTTCATTCCCTACAAAGATTGTGGCATCACCAGTGCAGCTTACCACTAGGAGCGCTTCTTCAAAGCGACAGTCATAACTGGTAAAATATTCTATATGGGAAAAATGTTCGCGATCTCCATAAATAACCACATGGCTACAGCCGCGCTTTTTCATTCGCTCAACTAGAAGGCGAAGCCGTAACAGATAGTCTTCCTGTTCTAAAATTACTGGTTCAGGATCAACTTCCTGCATAAACAACGGGATACTTTTTACCAAATTTACCTTTTTCATTTTGATTTTTCTTCCTCCTCTATAAATAGGGGGATCTTTTTTTGATGAACAGTGTCCACCAAACCGACATCCGTCAATCTCACTTCCGGAATAACTGCCAGAGCAAATGATCCTAAAATCATTAAAGGGGCATCCCCGACAATTCCCATTTCCCTTAAAGTATCTTGTAAATTTCTGCTTTTCTGGGCTAATGCCTCCAAGGGCTCTTGGGACATGAGACCTGCGATCGGTAACTCCAATAGAGTAAGAATTTGTCCATTACGCACACAACAAACCCCTCCTCCACACTCTGCGACGGTCTTCGCCGCCAATAACATATCCTCTGCAGATCCTCCCAATACAAATAAATTATGAGAATCATGGGAAACTGTGGTCGCAACCGCACCTCCGCGCCAACCCAAGCCATATACAGGAGCAATCGAACGATTTCCATTGACGCCATGTCTCTCTAATACAGCAAAGGTGGCAAACCCTGGTTCTTCAGAGACCTGAACGACTCCATCTTGAACAGGGAAAAGGTGCTCTCCCAATTTTGTCACAAAACGGTCCGAAAGATCGTAACAGATTGTATGTAGATGCGCCTCTGTTTTACCCGGAACATGGATCTGAAAATCTGCAAGAGTAAGAGGTGCACCTAACTCCATCGTATTGGGCAACACGGAATTGGAGGGATATTGTTGCTCCAAAATGTGACCGTTTGATGCCACCAATTTCCCGCAAACAAACACTTCCTTCACATTAAGAGAGAGCAGATCCTCCAAAAGCACAATATCTGCACGGTAACCTGGATAAAGCATACCTCTATCATGGAGCCTTGCTAGGTGAGCCGCATTATAAGTGGCAATCTTTAAAGCCTCTATCGGATCCATTCCACCACGGATAGCCGCACGTACCGCTTCATCCATGTGTCCTTTTTTTAGAAGATCTTCTGGTTCACAATCATCTGTACAGAGAGTTACTCGCTCTGGATATCCGCACCGCACAATTACTTGTGCTATCATTTCTACATCATGGCAGTTGGAGGCATTACGGCATTCCAAGACCATTCCAGCCCGCAATTTTTCTAATGCCTCGCCTGCATCATGTGTTTCATGATCCGACTCAACTCCGGCAGACAAATAATCTGCCAACTCCTGTCCTCGTAATCCGGGGGCATGGCCTTGAATAAATTTCCCCGATCTTCTCGCTACATCAAGGATCCGCATCATCCGGCCATCTTTTTTTAAGACTCCCGGATAATCCATGACCTCCCCTAAACCGATTACGCGATCATTTCGAAGCATCTGTTCAATTTCATTTGCATCAAAAATAGTTTTGCTGGTCTCTAAACCAACTACAGAGGGGACACAGGAGGGTGCCAACAAAAAAATATCCATGGGCAAGCTCTTGCACTGATCCAACATATAGCGGATTCCCTCTAATCCCATTACATTGGCAATTTCATGGGGATCAGCCAATACTGTAGTTGTTCCATGGGGAAGTACAGCTTGACAAAATCCTTGTGGCCCCATCAAACTGCTCTCAATATGTACATGGGTATCAATCAAACCAGGAAGTGCATACATGCCATGGCCATCATGGCAGTTCTCGCCTTGGAGGGGCATATCTCCAGGCTGTGTTATATACGCAATTTTTCCATCGCGAATGCCAATATCTGCAGGATAGATTTCCTTGGTAAACAAGTTCACATATTGTGTATTTTTTAAAATCAAATCGAACTGTTTTCCCACGTAAATTTCTCCTTTATTTTCTCTTTTTAGTATACCGATGTACCCGTTTGAAAAAAATGCAATTTTGAGTTGTTTCTTGTACATTTGTACGAAAAACGAAATCTACAGAATCTTTATAATACACCATGCCTTTTAGAGAAGGGAAGTATCTTCAGAAAATGAAGGGAGAAGTCCCTGTCAATCTCTTGTAAAGTGATGTCGCTTTTCAATGAAATTAGAAAGTATTAATTTCGCTAAATTAAAGTTTAGCGAAATCCAGGGGGCGCGCCCTGGCCCCTTGACCTGCAACGTTTTCCCTCCTTCCTCACGTATTGGGCCGCTAGCGCCGGTGATGGAAATGCTCTAAGGCAGCAAAGGAACCTCTAGGTCTTCGGGAATACTCCAGCTGGAGGATGCACATTGGATGGTCTGTTCTTCTCCGCAAAACCATACATGTGCTGGATCCACTGTACTGTCCACTAAAATATAACCTGCTCGAGCATATTCCTGAGGAGTATTTACAATACGTGCCGAGGGATTTACAGTGACGCCATAGGCTAATGTAGGAAAACGTGTGTCTGTATCGAATTCAATATGTAGATGGGGCCCTGTCGTATCTTTTCCAGTATTTCCGTAAATACCAATTTTCTGACCTTTACAAACGCTCTCTCCGACTTTTACAAAAATACGGTCCATATGATAGATCCTTGCTGTTAGATCACAACAGTATCCATTATTAAACTGTACATCATAATAAATGATTACTGTAACAAGCCCCAGTCGGGAGTGCTCTCCTGTTCGATCCCTACCGTCTTGCCCACATGCAACGACAACACCATTTCCACAAGCATAAATAGTTCGATCGATACTAGTGCAATCTATTCCATAGTGTTGCATTCTACGATATTTCAAATACTCAAGATTCTTATATCCTGCTGTTACATATAGATGATTTAACGGCAAAATTAGTTTTTGACTCATCCTAAATTACATCTCCTATGGTTTTCAAGATTCTGAGAAAGCTTACAACCTCTCTCCTTATTAAGCCGAATCTACGGGAGCACTGCACCAAACTTTTTCAAAATGAAAGTACTTTTTTACAAATCTCTTTAGATAAAGGTTAGATAAAGGAGAGTAAAGCAAAAAAGTATCCCGAAAACCGTTTCACAGGTTTTCGGGATACTTTTTTTGTCAACTTTGGACTTCCAATGCATTTTGCAACATGCTCAAGTAACCTTTTCGGATCTCCTCAGGTGCTTCAATTCTAATTTTTCCATCAAAATGAAAGACCCACGCATAGAATGTGGGACTCACAGAGAGGAAAACATTCACTTCAAAGATACCATTTCCCAAGTCGTCCGTATCCACATCCTCTCCAAATCGATCAATGATATGTTTCATAACCTCTTCTGCACAGCGTAGCCGAACTTGGCAAAATTTCCCGTCGTACATTTGGAAGACCTGTTGAAAAAATACTTCCACATGGTAGTCCTTTGGAGGTTGACGATAACCTCCAGTCACTAAAGAGGGATACAACATCCGATCCACTCGAAATTTTACCACTTTGTTATGCCTGTCTGACCAACCCACCACATAGTATCGATCATTGTTCCAAATCAGATCATAAGGAGAGAAATGATAGATCTGCCCATGATGTTTGAGAGCAGTTTCTTTGTTGGATGTATAGTCCATGTACTGAAATTCCACTGGTTGTTTTTGATGAATTGCGTTGTGAAGCAGGTCAATTGTGTAAAGAACTGCTCCATTGGCCGTTTTCGTTGTTCCATGAATATGTAGATTTTTCCGCAATTCCCCCCGATCTGTCAGGCCTGCCATCCGAGTCAATTTCTCCAAAATCTGCTCCGTCTTTTTAGGAGAGATAAATTGGGCAGCCTGTATCGCATCGATTATGAGCTTCAATTCCGGTAATTCCCACCCTCGATCTCCAATAAAATACCGGTTCTGGCGACTACGAGTACAGATGATATCCCACCCACTGTCTTGGAGATCTCGAAGATCTGCCGCTACCGTCTTTCGGTTGGTATGGATTCCCTGTGTTTCCAAATAGGACAAAATCTCTGTAATAATGGCCGGATGTTCTTCATCTGTGAACTCCCACAGATACCGTAAAATAACCAACGGACGATTCTTATTCGACATCATAAGCCCCTTCGGTTTTCTCTATTTTCCATAAATAGGGAATCAATTCAAACGTTACCAATCTCAGGCTTTTCTCTTTCCTACAGATCCCATTTGGCCTATAACTGGCGGATCACATCTCCATGGTAGTTGAACAAGTAGTACTCATGGTTGCTGTCGATCTTCCGCGCCACCAGGTTCTGACCACGGATGTATCGGCTATTCACCGTATCGGTCACGCCGATCTCCGCCACG
>CAJFPF010000155.1 GCA_904398655.1 uncultured Anaerotruncus sp.
CATTATGCGCCCTCAGGCGCCGCTGGTATCATGGCCCCTACGGGGCCGTTTTTCATACCACCCGTTTTACGGGTGGTTATGATTAAACCAATATTTTTACAAAATGCCTCCAATTCAAGGAAAATTCGATTGGCAGGATTCTTGCTGTATAAAAAGATAAACAAGGTGGCCCTCTGGGCCTAAACAACCACAGATTACGCGAGGAGGCATTTTTATGAGCGAGATGAATCTAAAAGAAATGCGTTTCGATACCCAAGCAATCCATGCTGGCTATCGACGGGACTCTGACTACGGTGCTCTGGCCACCCCTATTTATCAGACCTCTACCTTCACTTTTCCCTCTGCTGACCATGCTATGAAGGTATTCAGTGGTGATATCCCTGGCTACGATTATACAAGAGCTGGAAACCCTACTGTACGGGTATTTGAGGAAAAAATCGCCCAGTTAGAGGGAGGTGAAGACGCAGTAGCTACCTCCTCTGGTATGGGTGCGATCAGCTCGGCGTTGTTGGGCTTGTTCCAAATGGGGGATCATATTGTCTGTGGTAGCACAGTTTACGGTTGTACAGACGTGGTCATGCGGGAAATTTTACCCAGTTTAGGGATTACCGCTACCTTTGTCAACACCGGAGATCTGACAGCAGTGGAGGCAGCAATTCAACCAAATACCAAAGCAATTTACTTTGAGACTCCTGCCAACCCCACCATGCAAGTCACTGATATTGCAGCAATCAGCGCCCTCAAACAATCCCATCCGGGCATCCGAGTCATTGTAGACAACACCTTTGCCCCACCGCCGGTACAACAGCCCCTCTCTTTGGGTGCTGATGTGGTGGTCCATTCGGTGACAAAGTATATCAATGGCCATGGGGATGTAATTGGAGGCGTGGTGGTTGGCACCAAAGAGGATATCGCTCAAGTGCGCAGCCGGGCCATGGGTAAAATTTGTGGTACTCCATTGACCCCATTCAGCGCCTATCTCATCATCCGGGGCATGAAAACCCTAGGTTTGCGGGTGCGCCGTCACTGCGAGAACGCACTAGCGCTTGCCCAGTATTTGGAAACCTGCCCTGAAGTGGAAAAGGTGTATTATCCTGGGCTGCCCTCTATGGGGAAAGATTATGAGATCGCCCAGAAACAGATGAATGGACTTTATAGCGGTATTTTCTCCTTTGTACTTAAGGAGGGAACTCATGGTCTTTCCGCCTTTGACGCTGCCAAAAAACTCATGGACAATCTAAAAATTCCGGCAATTGCCGTCTCTTTGGGTGACCCGGACACTTTGATCCAGCACCCCGCCTCTATGACCCATGTAAAAGTTCCGAAAGAGGTGCGGGAAGAGGTTGGTATTACGGATGGTATGCTTCGTTTCTCGGTAGGTCTGGAGGATGTAGAGGATCTGAAGGCCGACTTTGCCCAGGCATTCGCCAATCTGTAAAATCTTTGAGAGATGCCTATCTCCAAAAGATTGCCAAGAGGAGAACCAAAAAGATCGTGAGGAGGAGAAAAGCATGACAACAAGTAAAAAGAGCAATGGTTGGGCCCTATTACCGTTTGTACTACTACTGGTGCTGTTCTTTTGCGGTTTTCCCATTGTAACTGCTACCTTATTCGCGGCTGTGATGTCCTTTTTCTATGGGAAAGGAAAAAAAGTCAGCGAGAAGTTTTCCACATTTGCCAAAGGTGCTGGCGATGAAGGCGTTTTGACCATGTTGATGATCTTTGCCCTATCTGGTGCCTTCTCGGCGGTGGCGACTTCTATGGGCGGACGCGATGCGGTGGTAAACCTTGGACTCTCCCTGGTGCCAGTCCAATTTTTGGCGGCTGGATGCTTTGTGATTGCCATGATCATGAGCACAGCCTGCGGTACCTCTATGGGCACCATTGCCGCTATCACGCCTATTGCTGTGGGTGTTGGCCAGAAAGGCGGCTTGGACATGCTGGTTCTATTGGGGGCCGTCACCGGTGGCGCCATGTTTGGCGATAATTTGTCGATGATCTCTGATACTACCATTGCTGCTTGTCGTGGTCAGGGGGTAGAGATGAAAGACAAGTTCCGTCTAAACTTTCTAATCGCCCTGCCAGCCGCAGTTATCACCATCATCCTGTTGTGTATCTTTGGTCGCCCAGATGTAGTGGTACCTATTGGGGAACTTTCCTATAGCCTGATGAAGGTTATTCCTTACCTGGTGGTACTAGTACTGGCCTTAGTGGGTGTAGATGTGATGTTGGTGATGATGCTAGGCATCGTAGTAGCCGGCGGTGTGGGTTTGCTCACCGGTGATATCACCATTATCGGATTTGCCGAGTCGATCTGGACCGGCATTACCGATATGGACCAGAGCTTCTATCTAGCCGTTCTGATTGCCGGTATGTCCGAAGTGGTCAAGGAAGAAGGCGGCATCGAGTGGCTGGTGGAGAACATGCGCAAGATCATGAAGAGCAACAAGTCCGCCCAGTTGAGCATCGCAGCCCTAGTAGGCCTGGCAGACGCTGCTATTACCAACAACACAGTGGCAATCATCGTCTCCAACCCCGTGGCCAAAGATGTGAGCCGGCAGTATAATATCGACCCTCGTCGGACTGCTTCTTTGCTGGATCTATTCTCCTGTGTGGTCCAGGGTATCATCCCTCATGGCGGTCAGACCCTGCTGGCCTGTACGTTAGCGGCCTCCTACGGAATCGTAGCAACGCCTATCGATGTAATTCCCTACCTGTGGTATTGCATGTTGTTAGGTGTGTTTGGCGTTATCTCGGTATTTGTCCCCTTTGCCGACGGTGCTGCCCGCAGAGATCCCTGGAACTGGGAGTATGATTGTGCCGAATCTAAGGTAGCTGAGAAAAAGGCTAAATTAGAAAAGGAACTCGCACAGGCTTAATTCTGTTCGGGCCTTACAGCATCCTCCAATCAAAATGTGAAGGCTTCCTGAGGTGGGGATTCCCCACCTCAGGAAGCCTTTGTGTAATTCTATAGCGGTACTTAATTGTTTTCGGGACAATTCATATGCAATTTTATTTCCCCACTTAACAGCTTACAGACAGGACACTCTTTGACTTCTTCGGAAATTCGAGACTTATCAGCAGCTGAAAGAGCTCCATAAATTTCGAGATGCGTAAAAATATGGGTGACATCGTCCTGTTGTTTTAGCCAGACTCGAACCTCCACACGGTCATAAGGAAGGTGGTCCCGATTCAAACATCGACGAGTCGTAATATTGATACAAGCCCCTAGAGCGCCTAGCAGGGTCTCTCCTGGGCGCATATAGGTATTCTCGCCCCCGCGGGACTCCGGAACATCGATAAAAGTTGGGTAAAGCGTTCCTCTCTCCGTTTCCAATTTTGTCAAATAATTTTCGTTTGTGCCTGTAACAATAATCATGGTATTTCCTCCTGTTCTTCCAAAAGGGAGCCTCGGTTATGCTCTTCTTTGTTGGTGTCATTTGGCGTTGATATATTTTCTAAACTTCCAAGACGCGCCAAACGACGTTGGATTGCTCGGCTACGCACGCCGACCAATTTATCCAACTCAGAACCTGCCTGTTCAATCCGCTGTTGGGCTGCCCCCAATACATCCCCAAACCGATCAAATTCTGAACGTACTTCTCCCAATACTTCCCAGACCTCATTAGACCGACGCTGAATGGCCAACGTTTGAAAGCCCATTTGTAATGCGTTCAGAAGTGCAGCCATTGTAGTAGGACCTGCGATACTAATATGATAATCTCGTTGCAAAGATTCCCATACACCTAATTGCAGTACTTGGGCATACAATCCTTCAAAAGGGAGAAACAACACTGCAAAATCTGTTGTATGGGGCGGATCTAAATATTTATCCCGGATGTCCTTCGCAAAAGCCTTAATCCGTGCAGATAGAATCGCAGAGGCAGAAGCAATTGCGGAAGAATCGCCTTGCTCATAGGCTTCTGTGAGCTGCAAATATGCATCTGAGGGGAATTTTGCATCAATTGGAAGCAATACTTCATGCCCTTGCCCCGGCAGAATGACAGCGTATTCTACAGGATTTTTGCTGCCTTGTTTTGTAATAACATTTTTTCGATATTGTTCGGGAGTAAGAATTTCTTCTAGAATTGCTCCCAACTGTACCTCTCCCAAAATACCGCGGGTTTTTACATTGGAGAGTACTTTTTTAAGATCCCCTACCCCGGCCGCTAACGTTTGCATCTCTCCCAGGCCACGATGTACTTGCTCTAAGTGGGCTTCTACGGTTCGAAAGGACTGACTAAGTCTATTTTCCAGCGTTTTTTGAAGTTTTTCATCTACAGTTTGACGCATCTGTTCCAGCTTTTGAGAACTTTCAATTTGGATCGCATTTAACTGCTTCCCTACCGTCTCTCGAATGCTGTCCAACTGCTGTTGGCTCTGTAAAAAAAATCCCTGCTGTCGTTGCTCCAAACTGCGCAATTGCTCTAATATGGATTGCTGAGCCTGCTGTTGCCGTGCACTCAATTCATGAGAAATCTGGCTTTGTCCATTGACCAACGCTTGTCCAACTCCACTGATAGAACGATTAATTAAAGCGCCTGTTTCTTGCCTTAAACGATGCGTTTCCTGCGCGATTTGTTCTTCTAAACGTGCAATTTCTTGTAAAAGCGGCATCTTTTGGGCATCTAAATGATCCTGTAAACGGGACAAAGTCCGCCAAACAGAAATCCAGCCGATGATCCCCAAAACACCAAATACAAAAACAATTCCGGCAATGATGAAAATTTCCATTCTAACCCTCATGATGAAAACTTATCTTCATGTATAACCCCGCCGGCAGAGGAATTTGCCAGCGGGGTCATATATAAGTTAAAATATTATTCAGAATAGGTCTGCCATATCACTCTGACAAATTGTTTTATACCCCCCTGCACAGAGTAATTGCGCCGCCCGGTCTGGTTCTTCCACTCTAAAAATCATATAAGCACTACCGGCTTTCCGAGTAATAAACGCATAAGTATATTCCAAATTAATGCCGTTTTCTTCTAACAATCTCAATACATCGACCAAACTTCCTGGATGATCTGGAATTTCTAATGCAAGAACCGGTGTGATAGAAAATACATAGCCCGCTTCTTTTAAAACACAAGCGGTTTTGTAAGTGTCATCTACGATGAGGCGCAAAATACCAAAATCCTCTGCTTCCGCAACAGATAGCGCACGCATATCAATCTGATGATGATCTAGCAGCATCGCAAACTCTCGAAGTTGTCCGGGCTTATTTTCTAAAAACACCGAAATCTGTTTTACAGTCATACCTTGCCAGCTCCTTTCTTACCCATATATCTTACGTTTATCAATAATTCTGACAGCTTTTCCTTCACTTCTTGTAATGCTTTTAGGAGCGACTAAACGTACCTGTACATAAATCCCCAACATGGACTTCATGGCATCGACAAGCTCTTTCTCTCGAGCAGAAACCTGGCTGAGGGCATCCGAAAACATCTCTGGCGTCATTTCCACCATGACTTCAAGCTTGTCTGTGTTATTTTCGCGGCTCACAACAATCTGATAGTTGGCTGGATACCCCTTATTAAGTAACACGGTCTCGATCTGAGAGGGGAACACATTTACGCCCTTCACAATTAACATGTCATCGCTGCGGCCCAAAGGTTTGGACATACGTACATGCGTTCTACCGCACGGACAAGGTTCGCGATTTAGAACACAGATATCCCGTGTGCGATAGCGTATCAGGGGAAATGCCTCTTTGGTGATGCTCGTAAAAACTAACTCTCCTTTTTCGCCGTCCGGAAGAACTTCTCCTGTCTTTGGATCGATAATTTCAGCGATAAAATGGTCTTCATTGATATGCATACCATGTTGATCCGAGCACTCAAAGGCAACACCGGGTCCAGAAATTTCTGTGAGGCCATAGATGTCATACGCCTTGATGCCTAGCTTATTTTCAATATCATGGCGCATCTCTTCACTCCAAGCTTCCGCACCAAAGATACCGGCTTTCAGCTTGATCTGATCCCGTAGACCACGCTCAATAATACTTTCCGCCAAATAAGCTGCATAGGAAGGGGTACAGCAAAGGATCGTGGACCCTAAATCCACCATAAATTGAATCTGACGGTCTGTATTCCCTGAAGACATGGGCAATGTTAAACTTCCCAATTTATGCGAGCCGCCATTAAGACCCGGACCACCTGTAAACAATCCATATCCGTAACAGACATGGACAACATCATCTCGCGTACCGCCTGCGGCAACAATCGCTCTGGCACAACATTCATCCCAAAGGTCAATATCATGCTGCGTATAAAAAGCGACTACACGACGTCCTGTAGTCCCACTTGTCGATTGAATTCGAACACAATTGGATAGTGGTTCTGCCAAAAGTCCATACGGATAGGCATCCCTTAAGTCATCTTTTGTTAGGAAAGGCAGTTTATAAAGATCATCCCTGGAGCGGATATCTTCTGGGGTAACACCTTTCTGTTCCATTAAATGACGATAGTATGGAACATTCTGGTAAACATGGTGTACCGTTTTTACAAGACGTTCATCTTGCCAAGCTTTAATTTGTTCATGGGAAGCAGTTTCAATTTCCGGCTGAAAGTAATTTTTCATTTTAAACAGATCCTTTCTTAAGGGAATTCCTTCCCCAAAGGGTTTCTGTGGTCATTATAACAAGTTTCTTTCAGAAGAACAATCATTTTTTACATTTTAATACAGTAAATTTCTTTTTCAGATAACTTAATTGAGATTTTTGTCGTGATAAAGGCCATTTGAAGGGCACTTGCTTTTCTTGTAAGATGTTTTATAATAGAAAATATACCTTGTCTGTTTAAGGATTTTGAAATACCCTTTTCGTCAATTTCTGTTGAAGAGTTTGAAAACCAGGGAGAATTTGACATATGAAGTTAGGAAGCCAACTTTGCAATCCCCGGAATCAGGAATCAGCCGTAGATTATGTTTTTAACGCAGTTATTTCCGCTATTACTAACCGCGAACTTGCACCTGGAGATAAACTTCCCACTGAGTCCGAATTAAGTCAAAATTTAGGAGTAGGCCGGAATTCTGTTCGAGAAGCAATTAAAAAATTGGAAGCCTATGGAATTGTTCAAATCCAACGTGCAGAAGGTACATTTATCTGTCAAGAATACAATCAAAAAATGTTGGCCCCCCTACTCTATGGAATCCTACTAAGAGCCGATAGCTGGGATAATTTTGCACAACTACGTAGTGCATTAGAAATTGGAACACTTTATCTCGCTTGTGAAACTGCTACTGTTCAGGACATCGAAGAACTTAAAAAAATTACGGACATACTAAAACAACAGCTAGAACAAGAATTTCCCAATATAGATGATATCTTAAATACGGATCGGAGATTTCATACCCAAATTGCTGCAATTACAGGCAACAAAATGATTTTAGATTTTATAGAATATATCTCTCAGATTACGCTTCGATCAAGGAAAGCAACCCTACAATCCGTATTACAAAAAAAGACTACTACCGATTTCCTGCAAAAGCATTTAGCCCTTTTAAATGTAATTCAAAACCATTCCTATGCGGATATCAAAAATGCGGTTTTTAGTCACTATGAAAACTGGGAATCCTTTTAATGATGATATCCTCTGTATCAATCGGCCATTATTATACGCAATAGACGTTCAGACTAAATGTTTTAGGAGGTGCTTCATATGACGACAGAACATCCCGCGCAGGGATCTGTTATTTCGTCAATAGAGTCCTCCCCAGAAGAATTGCTTCAACAGCTAATCACACAATATGGGCAAGAACAACTTCAAAACTATTTTTTAGAAGTTACTTCCCTCTCTCAAGAACTCAATCAAAAAATAACACAGTTAGACCAATATATCGCTAAAATAAATCAGGACCCATCTTCAACAGATCCCTATAATCAAAAGGTATTTGAGTTAGCGCAAGAAACTTCTAAATTAGCGGCTGATTATTACCAGCGAATTACGGATCTACCAGAAGATATCCGCAAATTTTTGCTATCCACCAACTTCGATAAAACAGAATTTGTTGAGCAAATATTTCAATCAGAAACAACCGGCGAACTACTGAAAAAACCAGTTCCTGCCCCACCAGACCAACTATTAAAGCGGTTACTTCCTGCTCTTCAAGTTACACGTCCCAAGGCATACGTCATGCCTGTTGACGCCATTTCAAATCGTTTAGCGCAATTAAGAAATTTTAATCGGATTAATGTCAGTAGCCGTAAAAAAAATACGGTTTACACGGCTGTTACGATTGATTCTCCTGCGCATATGCAAATCGATGGGAACCTAAAACTAACAAACTACGATAAAAGCATCATCAATGGTGTCGCATCTATCCTGGAGAGTGGAAATACCAATTTTACAATTCCTATGCTTTACCATGCAATGACTGGAAAAGAAAACCCCTCTTTAGATGCTGCATTGATTGATGAGTTGCGGGCTCGTCTAGATATCATGAGACGGTTGATGATTACCATCGATTTGACTGAAGAAGTAAAAGAACATCTCATTGGGCAACTTCCTGCTGATGCAGAAGGGATAGAATCTTTTACAATTGAGGGGTCCTTATTACCGCTTAATAAGTATACCGGAATTATCAATGGCCAAAAGAGTGAACTCTATCAGATCATTGACACTCCCCCTTTACACAACTATGCAAAAATGAAAAACCAAATTGCTACTGTGCCGATCTCCCTTCTTAAGGCCCCTCTCAACAATAATAATACGACCATTCCTTTAAAAAATTATCTAATTACTCGTATTGAAGGAATGAAAAATCCCCATAACCGCCTGAAACAGAATAAAATTTTATTTGAATCTATTTATCGTGAATTGGGCGTTCAAGATCGAGATAAAAAGATTAAAAAAAGAATCCGAGATTATACGGAAATCATTTTGAAACATTTTATCTCTGAAGGCTACATCAGACAATATGACATTTTAAAAGAAGGTCGTACCATACGGGCCGTTCAAATCTATTGGACAACTGCCTCTAGCCATTCAGAACAGCCGAAAAATCCCCAATAAACATAGCATAGATCCTGCGATGCATCCATAAAAGTGATTCCCCCATGAAGATTTTCTCAAACGTTGGCCCATTTGTTGTCCAACTGCTAAACATACTGATTGGGTGATGCCAACTAATGGCGCTAACCAAAGTGTTGCACTGCCTGATAAAGAAATTCCAATTCCCGCACCTAGCATATCTACTGAGAGAGATAACCCCAATAATAAAGCTTCGTAAGGTTCTATAATGCCTGAACGATTTAGATCTCCTTGAACGGGTTCCCGAATAATTTGAATTGTCAAACCCAATAACCGAAAGCTTCGATTAAATGCCTGTACTGAAGAATTGGTTCGTTTGGGAAAAACGGCACCCCATATTTGTCGCAAGCCCAAAACAATTAGGATTCCTGCGCCCAACCACTGCCCCAACACAGGTGAAAATAAGATCTCCATTTGATCGCCAATAAAGAGGGCAATTCCTGCAAATCCACAAGATAGCATTGCTATCCAAATCCTAGAAGCTCTTGAAATTTGAATTTTGCGAAGTCCAAAAGATATTCCTGCAGCAAAACCGTCTAAGCTAAGTGCTATTGCACTATATAAAAGCCAATACCACACGCAACAACCCCTCCCTCGTCCTTTTCCATCCTATGACTCCTGGGCTGTTGCGTGCGCGTCCGTTCTAATAGATACCCGCTGCAAATACGGCGGGTATTTTTGTGGAAATACAGTTTTGAATATAGAAGGAGAATATGTCTATGTTATTAGATATCCAAGACGTATCTATTTCATTTTCAGAAAGGACCCTATTTCAGCATGTCAGTTTAAGGATTGAAGAAGGAGATCGGATTGGCCTTGTAGGTGCTAATGGTGAAGGAAAAACCTCTTTATTAAACCTTTTAAATGGAGACCTCTCCCCTACTACAGGCATTCGAACGATAAAAAAGGATCTCCATATTGGATATCTAAGACAGAATAGTGGACTAGAAAGTAAAAATACTATACGAGAAGAAATGAAGCGTGTGTTTGAACCTTTACTTCGTGCACAAGCACGTATGCAAGTCATTTCGCACCAACTAGAAAATTATCATACAGAACAACAGAAAAAACAACAGTCCTACCAAGTTTTGGCAGCAGAATATGGAGAACTGCTTTCTTATTTTGAATCTAATGAAGGATATCAAATTGATGTGAAAATTGAAACGATACTAAATGGTATGGGTTTTCGGGAGTTTGATAAAGAAACGATCTGTGCGACCCTCTCTGGTGGAGAAAAGACCCGGCTCGCATTGGCAAAGCTCTTGCTTCAACAACCAGATCTACTTATGCTGGATGAGCCTACAAACCATTTAGATATGGAAACATTACAGTGGCTTGAAGGATACCTATCCACCTATAAGGGGGCTTTGATCATTGTAAGCCACGATCGATATTTTTTAGATCAGATTTGTAATCGGATCTGGGAACTAGCGAACCTATCGGTTACTCCTTATAAGGGAAACTATACAAAGTATCAGCAAACCCACAAACTTTTACAAGATTATCAAGTTAAAGAATATCAAAAACAACAAATAGAAGTGCAGAAACTCTCTGACTATATTGCACGTAATAAAGTCCGAGCAACGACCGCTGCGATGGCCAAAAGTCGAGAAAAAGCATTGGAAAAATTAAAACAGCAAATGAAGCGGCCACCAACAGAAAAGAAATCCATTCGAATACATTTTCAGTATCCGCAGGAACCTGTCAAAGATGTACTTCAAGTAGAACAGCTACCTTTATTTGCTGGAGGGGATCCTTTCGGAAATCGATTGATCCCTCCAATGAATTTTACGATTTCTAGAGGCGATAAAGTTGCGATTGTAGGACCTAACGGTGTTGGAAAAACTACGTTATTAAAAACATTGATCCGTGATTATCCTCTTCCCCAAGGCGCACGAATTCGATGGGGATTGCACACAAAGTTGGCATATTATTCTCAAGATTTTTCTTCCTTAACGCCCTATAAAACTTTGAAAGAGGAAATTTGGGATCGGATACCTTTAAGTCATGAAACAGAAGTCCGAAACCTTCTTGCAAATGTAGGATTTATTGGTGAGGATGTTGATAAAAATATTGATATGCTCTCCGGAGGAGAAAAGTCTCGGATGAAATTGGCTATCTTAATGTTAGAAAAGGCGAATGTTTTATTAATGGATGAGCCAACAAACCATTTGGATCTTTCGTCTAGAGAAGTATTAGAGGAGGCACTCATAAATTTTTCGGGAACTCTGCTACTTGTAAGTCATGATCGATATTTGTTGTCAAAAGTTCCTAATAAAATTATAGAATTATCTCCTCAAGGATTACAATGGTACGAGGGAGGGTATCAAAGCTATTTATCTATTAAAACGATGCAGACCATACAGGAATATTCCTCTGATATCCCTTCCCATTTGCCAGCTTCTGAAGGTGCAAAGGAATATTATCGCACAAAGCAGCAACGAGCACAAGATGCTATGAACCGTCGTCGATTGCAACAGCTGGAAAATGAAATTCCGAAACTGGAAGAGCATTTGAAAGAATTATCTATTGAGATGGGTAGAGTCGCTGGTGATTATACTGTTTATTGTGAAGTTGCTAAAGAATATGAGGAGGGACAGAATCAGTTAAACGATTTAATGGCAGAATGGACTGAACTTTCAGAACGGTATGAGAATCTTTCATAGTACCCAGTTTCACGTAGTCTTTGTTTTGAGTTATTGAAAAATAAGGGATGAAAAAGGGAAAATGATTGTTATTTTAGGATTTTTGGGAGAAAAGGTACCCAGTTTCACGTAGTTGTATCAAGGTTTTAAATATCTTTATCTTTTTAGGATAAAAGAAGGTACCCAGTTTTACGTAGTCTATAAGGTCTTGCCTTATTATATGAGGATTTTCATAGAGACTACGTGAAATTGGGTACCTTTTATTTGAAATTTAAATAATCGTTACTTTTACTGTCCAAGCTACTTCATAGGCTTGGACAAAATACAGTACTTACATTACATACAGTACTTACAGTTTTTTGATTGTACCATAAAAGTTTTAATTTTTGCCAGTTTTATGCAGGTTTCTGGAATTGGTAAATAATGGAATAGTACCCAGATTCCCGTAGTAAAGTACCTAAATTCCCGTAGTAAAGGGGACAGATTCGGGTAGTAGAGAGGACAGATTTAGGTACTGCTTGTCCTACTTTTGAAGAAGGGATTCTGTTATACTAGAGAAGTAGTTTTTTTAGGATTTCATTGACCAGTTTGCTGTCGGTCATGCAACGGGCCTTTGCGGTTTTATGTATGGCGTCGATAACTGCTTGATCTAGATAGAATGTTTTATTTTTTGCCGCTCTCCCCTCCTCTATATCCAGAATTTGATCTAGTTGGAATGAGGAGGGCGGTGGGTCTATTTTTTTCTTAGGAGTTTCTGCTGAGGGTGTTTGTTGTAGCTTTTCTGGGGATTCTTTGGAGACATCTTGTGGTTGAGTGGGGTTATTATTTTGCGCTTGTTGATGTTCTCTTGCCTCTTTAGCTTGACGCTCTAAGATACTCTTTGTAAATTTGTTGGCCATAGACAGTTCCTCCTATAGTTTTATTATAGGATATTTTTTGCGAATAGTTCGTCGACAAGGGATGCAATGGCGTCACATCCCTTGGAATTTAAATCGTAAAGGGAGATGGGAAGCGCGGCTAATTCACTTTCAGTGAGTTTGATATTTCTGGGAACAATGGTATCCAATAGGATCGCACGGAGGTCCTCCATTTCGGGGGCAGTTTTTAGATATTCTAAGTAGTCTTTTGAAAGGCGATTGCGAATATCAAAGTCGTTGATAATGAAGCCCTTAATATTATTGGGACGCCGTAGCCGGTGTCTTGCCTCCTCCCAGAGGGCGATGAACAGCTCTGCTCCCTCAATGGCGTTCATAGAGACGTCGCTGATCAGCAGGATGGCATCGGAGGCCAGGAAAGCATTTTGATTGATGATGGACATGCTGGGGTTGGTATCGATGAGTAGATAGTCGTATTGGTCGAAAAAGGCTTTGTGGTCAAATAAATAGTTGGAGAGAATTTGTTCCCGCCCAGCCACAGAGGCAATATTGAGTTCCGCCTTGTGTAGGAAGATGGAGCCGGCAATCATATCAAGTTGCGGCAGCTGGGAGATGGGCGCCCGTAGAACAAGCTTTTCGGGGTCTGGGGGGGTTCCATCGATCCGATAGATATCGTATGTGGTCAAAAGGTCCTCTCTGGTACGGTCAATACCCATATTGTTGGTGAGATTGCCCTGGAGATCCGAATCGATGACCAATACCTTTCGATCCAACTGGGCAAGGATCCCGCCAATATTAAAGCATAGCATGGTCTTCCCCACTCCGCCTTTGAGGGTTCCGAAGGTAATAATTTTTCCCATGGCTGTCTCCTTTATTTTTAGATTCTGGGTTGAGTATAGCATGGGATGGGATCAGTTTCAATAGTGAATATACTTTCTATTATATTTTAAATACGATTAATTAATATATTAGAAAATGTATTATAGATTATAATAGAAACTGCATTAAAAAACATAGCTTCTATTATAATAATAAATAGAACATAATAAATAATAGAATGCAATACAAAATGCATTTTTTATTGTATTAAGAAATATATTAATTAATATATTATATAAGCGTCTACAACGAGCGGCCCTTGAGGAGGAAAGGCCCCCGCGTGAATTTATAATTAGAAGGTACCTTCAATTGTGGAAGATAGCAGTTAAAATATAATAGATAATATATCCTATTAAGAAATCTATTTTATATTGTATTAAAAAATGTATTAATTTTTATATTATAAAGGTATCAATACTTAGAGAGGAATCTAAAATGGAGAAAGATTGGGAGCTGGCAATCCAGCAGTTACAGAAAAAATTACCAGATTACTTAGAAGGCCGGGGCCAGAGCCTTGGGCGAGGGCAAAAGAAAAAAATCCGCTGCCTGAATCCGCAGCATCTGGATAAAAACCCCAGCATGAGCTATGACTCGAAACGCTGCCGGCTGCACTGTTTTTCCTGTGGGGCCAATTATGACTTGTTCGACCTGATCGGCATGGACTATCCTGAATGCGACACCTTTCCCAAGCGGGTACAGAAGGCAGCGGAGCTATTTGGGGAAGGGGGATTACAGCTGCCTATTTCCGTCAAATCAGAAGGATCGGTTCCAGAGGCAGACTTCACCGATTTGGTACGCCATGGCTTGGAGGAGAACGGCCCGGGAGGTTTTTACCTGGAGAAGCGGGGAATTTCCCAGAAGCTGTGCACAAAGTATGGGATTTATCAGACAGCGGAACGGGTCATCCTCCCTGTGTGGCGCCATGGAAGGTGCTGTTGCTTTTGCGGGAGGGCGGTTTCCGACCAGATCCAACCCCGTTATAAAAACAGCCCGGGACGGATGGAGATTTGGGGGATGGATTATTTTGACGGGGAGGGGAAGGGCGGTCCCCTTTTTATCACAGAGGCGATCTTGGATGCGCTTTCGGTGGAGGAGTGCGGGTTTCAGGCAGTAGCCCTCTGCGGGGCGGCAAACGTCCGGAGGTTTTTATCCATCTGCGGGCAAAACCCGGCTGCCGCCAGCCGATATACTTTGATTGCCGCGGGGGATCGGGATGAAGCCGGACGCCGTATGAATGACCAGCTGCGTCAGGGGCTGGCAGAACTGGGATGGAACTGCCGGGTTTTAGAGCTGCCGGAGGGATTCAAAGACTGCAACGAGCTGCTCTGTGCCGACCGGGAGCGGCTTGGCCAGCTGTTGGAATCCACCGTAGGGGAGGGGCGGGCGGAATACAACGCCCAGAGCGCCCTAGCCGGCCTGGAGGAGCTGTTGGACCAGGCGGCAAGGCCGGGCAGCCGCAAGCCGATCCCTACGGGATTTGCCCGGCTGGACAAGTTGTTGGATGGGGGACTTTATACAGGGCTCTATGTATTAGGGGCGATTTCCTCTTTGGGAAAGACCTCCTATCTCTTACAGATGGCCGATCAGATTGCGAAGAGCGGCAGGGATGTGCTCTATTTTTCCTTAGAGATGGGACGGATGGAGCTGGTGGCAAAGAGTTTTTCCCGCCTGAGCTGGAAGGCGGACGCCACCCCAGGACATGCCCAAGCCTTTACCCTGCGGGAGGTATTGCGCCCCGATTTGGAGACGGCGCCGGTTGCCAGGAAGGCACTTTGGGAGCGGGTGGCGGCCGATTACCGGAATTTTGGGGGAAACCTGTTTTTCCGGGAGGGGCTGATGGAGCTGGGAACCCGGGAGATCCGGGAGGCGGTGCGGGAACACCTGCGCCAACGGGAAAGGCCGCCGGTGGTGATGGTGGACTATCTGCAGATTCTCAAACCGGACGACCCACGGGCTACCGACAAGCAGAACACCGACCGGGCGGTGGTGGAGCTGAAACGGATCAGCCGGGATTTTGACCTTCCGGTGGTGGCGGTGAGCAGCTTCAACCGGGACAACTACCGGGCCGCCGTCTGTATGGAGGCGTTCAAGGAGAGCGGCGCGGTGGAATACTCCTCCGACGTGCTGTTGGGAATGCAGCTGGAGGGGGCAGGGGAGAGCGGGTTTGATGTGAACCTGCAGAAGCGCAAGAGCCCCCGCCCGGTGGAGCTGGTGCTGCTGAAAAACCGGAGCGGCCTGCCCTATGGCAAAATTCCCCTGCGGTATTACGCCAAGTACAGCTATTTCGCGGAACAATAGGCGGGCTGTGATTTTGTCCAAACTGCCACTTGTAGAAAGAGGGAAGAAATGCTATGCTGGGAAGGCCAACGTGAAGGAGGTCGCCGGATGGAAAACGAGCTGCTGGGGAAAATCCTGGAGGAACTGCAAAAAATAAATGGGCGTCTGGACGGGATGGATGTCCGTTTGGATCGGGTGGACAGCCGCCTGCTGGGATTGGATGTGCGCATGGGCGGGGTGGAGAACCGCCTGAACCGGGTGGACGCCCGGCTGGACAAGGTGGAAAACGATCTGGACCTCTTGAAGGAGTATACCCAGGTGACCCGGACCTCCGTCAATACCCTGCTGGATTGGGCAGAAACCGCCCAATCGGTGGTGAAAGTCCCCCTGTACCATAGGAATTGAATTGGCCGGCCCCCTGCAAAGGAAGCCTGAAAAAGCCCCCCTTGCGGGGGCTTTTTTTGTGCAGGATGGGGGAGGGATTTTTGAAATTGCGGCAAAATTGAGGCAAAAAAAGGGCGAAAATTTCTAAAATTTGGAGCAAAACTATTGACAGGTTCCGCTTTTATGGGTATACTTGTGGCAACGGTGGGAGATTGGAGAGATCCCCCGGACCCTAACAAAAAAATTTAGGAGGAGATTCCCCGATGAAAAAGTTGCTTTCCGTCGTTCTGGCGGCTGCGACTGTCGCTTCCGTCGGCGTCACCGCTTTCGCGACTGACTATGACATGAGCGATCTGGATGTCTTCTATGACAACTCCGCTAATATCAAAGCCGACAATGCCACCAATACCAACGATACTGTAACCCCTGATCAGAAGGTCTACGTAAAACTGGAGCAGGTCGGTGCGATCATCGCTGATATTACCCCTGTTCTTGGCGGTGGCCCGGACGTCCCAGCTGATCTGCTGGCTGATGAGGACTTCTTCAAGTTCAAGTACAAGAAGGGCTCCGACAACAGCAAGATGATCCTGGGCATCAGCCTGGTCGAGAAGGACATCGGTGAACTCGGTGGCCGCAAAAATTACATTGAGATCAAGCTTGCCGACGACTATACCGACGACGAGTACAAGATCAACCCCACCTTCACCTTCACTGCGAAGGATGACATTTGGTATGACACCACCAATGGCAAGTGGATGACTGGTGATGACTATGAGGATCGCCAGCCCACTACTGGTACTTGGTTCAAAGTGATCGAAGATGACGATGAGTTCGAGGGCGAGTTCACCATCTGGATCTCCAACACCGAGGAAGATGCTGACGCTGACTACGCTGCCGGCACCGGCGGTGTCACCCTGAAGCCCACCAAGAACGATGACAACGAG
>CAJFPF010000156.1 GCA_904398655.1 uncultured Anaerotruncus sp.
CTAATAGGGCAGTGCAGGTATGGTGTAATGGTAACACTTCTGCTTCCCAAGCAGACCCCACGGGTTCGATTCCCGTTACCTGCTCCAAAAAAGGGGCCTGGAGCTTTTGCTCCGGGCCCTTTTCTTTTTCCTTTGCAGGAATTTCCCTCTTTTGCGTCACTGTTTGGATGAAGAAGGATAGAACTTCCAGAAAAGGGAGGGCTTTTTGTATGGTACGAAAAAAGTGGTGGATTCCAGCACTGATGGCGCTCTTGATCTTGGTGGTGGCGGGTACGGCGTTCCTGCTCTCCCGCCCCCAGGGCGACCAGCTCTATCAATCGGTTCAGATGGAAGCACTCTCCGTCCAGGAGCGGGGGGTGGAGCCATCCACGGCTTTTTCCATCCGCTTGAACTGGCGGGTCAGCGAAAATCAATTGCGGGAAATGTTGGTGACACAGCCCGTCCAGGTGGATTATACCTTGGAGGGGAGCGGCAAACGCTGGACATTGACCCCTAATCAGCCGCTGGACACCAATCAGGTCTATACCTTCCAGGTGCAAAACCCCCAGACACAACAGGTCGTACAGTCGTTTGCGTTCCAGACAGTGAGCGACCTATTGGTCACCCGCGCCTATCCCCAGGATGGGCGTTCCTCCGTACCGGTGGAAACGGGTATTGAGATGACCTTCAACGCCGAAGGGGTGGATTTGGAGAACTATTTTGAGATCAAGCCGGAGACGGCGGGCACCTTCCAGCAGAATGGAAATGTTGTCATTTTCCAACCTGCCCAACCGTTGGATGGAAATAGCGTTTACCGGATTACCATTAAGAAGGGAGCTTCTGCTTCAGATGGACGCAGCTTGCAGGAGGACTATACCTTCTCTTTTGAAACCGATAGAGGGGACGGAAAGAGCGATTATGACCGTCTGCGTCTCTCTGGAGATTTTGCGGAGACATTTTTGCCAGGGGATCCCATGGTAATCTCTATGGTTTCCGGTGTAGATCTGGGCGAGGGAGATTTCACAACGACACTCTACCGTTATCCCAGCATTGACGGTTATATGGAGACCTTGCGGGCCTATGATAGCTACTATGCGCAGCTTTACGGTGAAAAGGTCGACTATATCGCTTCCACAGATGGCCTGGAACAGGTATTTCAGCAGGAGGGGCCGTTGGTGCAGCAGGAGGAGTATGGAGAGATCTATGCGCTTCTGCCCAATAACCTGTCGGAGGGGTGGTATTTGGCCACTGTCAGCGGCGTAGATGCCGAAGGGGAAGAGCAGTTGGTGCAAAAGCTCCTGCAAGTGCGGAACTTGAGTCTCTATAGCCAGTCTCAAAATGGAGAGACGTTGCTTTGGCTCAATAACCCTGCTTCCGGCCAGCCGATGGGGAATGTGCCCCTGGTGTTGGAAGATGTGGAGCCGTTGGAAGGGGAGACCCGACCAGTGGTCCGTGAGGCGGTCACCCGTCAAGATGGCGTGGCACAGGTCCCGACGGGGAAGAGTGAAGCGGCCTATCTGTCTGTCACCGAGGATGGGGAAGTGATCTATTTTAGCCGTCTGGAGCTCTCCCGAGAGAGGGATACCACTTTGCCGCAGCAGTATGCCGCGGGCCTCTATACAGATCGGGAGATCTATCAGAACCAGGATACCATTCAGTTCTGGGGAGTCCTCTCTCCTCGGCAGGATACAAAGTTGCCGGGAACGGTTTATGCTGTTTTGTCGGAAACCTTCCTTTATTCAGAAGTGGAACGAGTCCAGGTGTCTGTGAATGCAGATGGGACTTTCACCGGCTCCATCCCTGTGAACAGTTTGAAGAGTAATGGTTATAGCCTCATGATCACAGATGGACAGGATGGAGTCTACTGTGAAAAATATTTGAATATTCAACCCTATGAAAAGCCAGCCTATTCCATTCAGGTGACTACGGATAAGGAATGGTATACCTTCAACGATCCGGTCACCTTCCAGATCTCCGCTACCTACTATGATGGTACGCCTGCCGCAGGAGTGGAGTTGTGGTTCTCTGGAAACTTTGGCCAAGAAACAGCAATTACTTTGGATGAACAGGGCCAGGCCACTTATACCGCGCGTCTAAATGCCGATGCATGGCAAAATAGCGATGGAAGCCCGGTCGGTTGGGCGCCCCAATGGTTTAGCTATACTGTCTATAACCGAGGGGAAGAGAGTGGCTATATCGGTACCTATGGACAGGTTCGTATGTTGCCCAGTATGGTGGCGGTACAGATTGAGAGTGAAGATCCCTCCCAGGTGACCATTCGAACTTCGCAACTGGACACTTCAAAATTGGAGGAGTCGAACGTTCAGCCACGGATTTGGGGCGGCAGTTATGAGCAGTGGGCAGGTGCAGCGGTAGACCTACCGGTAACACTGATTGTGCATAAGGATACCTATGTAAAAATTCCAGATGGCAGCTACTATGATTATGTAAACCGGGAGACGGTGACAAAATATCGTACCCAGCGGGAAACTCGAATTGTAAATACCCATCAACTGCAAACTGTGGGGGGAATCGTTCAACTTACGGACCTACCCTATAGCGAAAATACAGAGGATGAGGTGTACTGGTTTGAGGTCCGTGTAGATGGCGGCATCATTGGACAGGTACAGGAGACATTTTACTATGTGAGCCCGTATCGAAATAGTTCCGAACAGCCGCGCTATACCTTTGTGCCGGAGGATTTCGAAGGCCAAGCAGCTCCAGGAGAGACGTTGACTTTAGGCCTCTATCGGAATGGAATTCAGTCGGGGAATGATGGCCGCGTATTCTATACCGTAATCCAAGAAAAAATATTGGAATCCGGAACATTCAATACTGCTACACAGCAGTTACAGGTGACGGAAGAATGGAATCCCAATGTCATTTTGGTAGGTGCCTATTTTGATGGAAGACATATCTATCCCATTGAAGAACAGGTTGTCTCTAGGGATACCACTGAAAAGCAGCTGCAAATTGAGATTACACCCGATCAGGAACAGGCCAGACCGGGAGATACTGTGACGATCAATTTAAAGGTTACCGATTGGCAAGGAAATCCTGTGCAAGCTTCTGCATGTGTAGGTGTGGTGGATGAATCATTGTTTGCCTTGGCCGAACAGGATGTACAACTATTGGAGCAGCTTTACGAAAATGTATATTATCCCTATATCTCTCAAAATGTGAGCTACCGCGTTTATGAACCGATGGCAGAAGGCGCAGCGGATATGGGAAAAGCAAATCCAAATACAGCAGGCGGGGCATCCTATGGTGTCCAAATACGCCAGGAATTTTTGGATACAGCCCTCTTTTTACCCGTAACGACAGCGGCTGATGGGACTGCCCAAGTGACTGCACAGTTGCCAGATAATGTCACAGGTTGGCGTGTGACCGCTGCGGCAGTTACTTCAGCCCTCCAAGCCGGTGACACGACGAATACAGTATTGGCCACTCTACCGTTCTATTTACGCCCATTGTATACGGAAATCTATTTGGAAGGAGATCAGGTGACCGTTGCGTCTAGCGCGGCGGGAACGGCTCTTACTGGTGAGGAAACCGTAGAATATACGGTTCGTTTGTTGGACGAGGAAGGCCAAGAAATAAATTCTCTTACAGAGTCTAATCTGCCAAGCATACGTACATTTTTTAATTTTGGAAAGTTAGATGTTGGCAGCTACCAGGTGGAGATTACTGGACATGTAGGAGAGTATTCTGACGGCGTCCTGGTGCCGATTTCTGTGCTAAAACAGGCCGCAACGATGGATCGCTTAGAACAAATGACGTTGGAAGAGCTTTCCAATCTAGAGGCGGTAGAATATCCTGTAGATGTGGTCTTCTACGATCAGAGAATGGAAACTTATATGCGCGGAATTTTTGCACTGACCTCACGCACCGGAGAGCGCACAGAGCGTCTGGCCGCAAATTGGGCTGCAAAGCAGCTCTACCAACAGATGCTGCCAGAAGAAGATCAATCCTCCATTAAGATGGATGCTCGTTTAGACGAAATACAAGACCTCTATGGTGATGGAGGAATACGGGCATTGCCCTCCGGTGGCTCAGAACCAGAGGTGACAGCTAAAATGTTGGTGGCCTGTCCAGAATTGGTCAATACTGCTGCTACGGAGCAATATTTGCAGACTGTGCTGCAGGATCCATCTGCTACTTTGAATGACAGAGTTATGGCCTATTTAGGGCTATCGAGTTTAAAGGAACCTTTGTTATTGGAAGTGAGCCGGATGCTGGATGAGCCAGACCTTACAGATGCCCAACGTCTCTATTTAGGCGCGGCTCTGGCGCAACTCGGAGATTTTACCAATGCACATCGAGTATATAGCGAAATGAAGGTGGAAAAAGAGTCCGGATTGAAGTATTTGACAGGAGATGGTACGCAGGAAAGCCGAATGGAGACAACAGCTGCAGCGATGATGCTCACTTCTTTAATTTCGGACCCGGACGCAGAGCAGTTGATGGCTTATCTCTGCATACCTGAAAATAGCCGGACACTGAACACTCAAATTGTCTGTGATTTAGAGATGCTCTGTTATCTGAACCAGTTCACACCACCCACAGATGGCGATATAGCAGTATTTCGTTATCAGTTGGATGGCCAGACACAGGAAGTATCTTTGGATCAGCCTGCTTGGAAAGCCTTGAAATTTGGGAAAAGGCAACTTGAAGAGGCCAATTTTGAACAGGCTTCTGGAGAGGTAAGTGCAGCCGTTCGATATCGGGATTATGCGCCAAAAATGGAAAACAATTCTGACCAACTGACAGTAACGAAACAATATACCCCATTGGATGGGCAAACTCTAGAGACAGCTGGTCGTGTCAAGGTGGATATAACACTGCATTTTGCAGAAACGGCTCCGGAAGGTTGCTACTTAATTACGGATTATATCCCTTCAGGAATGCGCTGGCTATCTGGAGAAGCATCCCAATACTGGGCAGAATCCCACTTAACAATGGAACAGGACGGACAGACTGTGCGGGGATGGTATTACCGGTTTTTACCAGAGGAAGAGCCTGATCTAGAGACCGCAGAAACATCTGAAGAGCTGGTAGAGGAAGAAGCTCCTGTTTCCGAACCGTCAGCTTCTCTTTCGGGTTCTGGTCAAGAGGAAAATGGATCGGTAGTATTTACCTACTATTTGACGGCTGTTTTACCAGGTGAGTATGTTGTAGAGCCAGTGAATGTAACCTTAGGCTCTCAAGAAAGTATGATAGGTGCTACCAGCCAGCAGGAGACGTTGTCTATACAGAACAGAAATACCGCATCTTCCTAATTAAAATATCTCCCTAATCGGCTTACGAAGTTACTTGATAGCACAAAAAAGTCTGATATTAGGGTTTAAACGGAGAGGCGCCGCTTATGCGGTGCCTCTCCGTTTAAACTGGATATTTGCGACTATAAAATTTGATGTATTTGCCCATATGTGCGTTTTTCATACCCCATTTTCTGAGGTAGTCGATACCCTCTTGGCAAAACTATAGGAAAAGGTCAAACGATATAGAGACGGTTGTAGAAGGTTTTCGTTTGATGTTGGTAAGTGAAGAGAGCATAAAGGGAAATTGAGAAAAAGTATAAAGTATAATGTAGAAGACAAAAGATAATATCGAATAAAGCCCCACCATTTGCAAAACTCAAAAGAAAATTTGGTTCTTGAAGATTATGTGGTAAATTCAACTCACTGCAGGATATGGAATTAGTTATGTTTATCTGTTAGAGGATTAATAAATCAAATGCTGCTTAAAAATGTAAAAAGGCTTCAAGCTGCTAAAATTAAAAATGAACGGGTAAACAGCAATTAGGCCCAGAGCGTCCCAGCGTTAAGGCTGGGGATTTGGCGTTTAGCAAATCAGAAGCCGTATCAGGTTTGATGCCCCTGTGCGGTGCGCAGGCTTGCCGTAGTAACCTTTGTGAACTGGAAAGCGCACTGCCGACCCTGTGTGAGTAATCCTTTTGAAAGCATAGGTAAAAAACGCATCCGTACGTAATCCATCCGATGAATGTAGCCGGCCATACTGTATAAACTGACCGGAGAGACATTCCCTCTACAAAGGAATGAGTGGAATCCTAACCACTAAAAGTGATAAAAATAGGACTGCACACATAAGCAAGAAAAAAGTGTAGAGGTTTACTACCTCAGTACGTCACCCACAAGACGCTAAAATATGTGGTGCCGAATGCAGCAGTTCTTGATGAACTGGCAGGAGGCGGCCTGGCTTGAACATTTTATTTTGGATGTAAGGGAGCGCTAATGGGAAGAAAAAATAAAGCGTATTCGAAGGATTTGCATCAGCAGGCATATGATAGGCTGACGGGAATGCAGGCTTTCAGTGAGAGTAAACGAGAAGCGATTAAGGCAGGGACCGACCGGGATAAGATATTTTCCTTTAATACCTATAAGACCTATTGGAAACATATCAAATATTTTATTCGATATATTAAAGAAACCCATCCTGAATGTACAACGCTCAAAAGTGCAAAAAAGTATGTCAGTGAGTGATTGCAGGAGTGGGTGGATCAAGGCCTTTCGGCCTGGACAATTCAGACAGAGGCAAAAGCCTTAGGAAAATTATATGGGATTCAGCCGAATGATAAAGATTACTTTGAACCGCCGAAACGTAACCGGGCAGATATAAAAAGGAGCCGTGGAGATAAGGTGCGCGATCGGCATTTTTCAAAGACAAACAACGATGAATTGATCAAATTCTGTCGCGGGACAGGATTGCGCCGAAGTGAGTTGGCAGCTCTGAGAGGGAGCGACCTGATAACTAAGCAACAGATCGAGGAAGGGATCTCTCAGCTCAGCGGCATTCCAGAAGAACAGCGGACGCCCGCAGAAACAAGACGGCTGGAGATGTTACAGGATACAAGAATGTTCAAAGGCGAGTACTTTATCCATATCCGTAGTGGCAAGGGCGGAAGAGAGCGAATGAGCCCCATCATTGGGAGAAATGCAGAGCAGATCATTGAGCGGATGAGGGAAACGCCGCAGGATGGGAAAGTGTGGCAACATATCCACCAGAGCGCTGATATTCATGGATACCGGGCAGATTATGCTACGTCTATATACAAGGACTACGCTCGCCCTATTGAGGAGATTCCCTATGATCGGGTAAATCAGGGGACAGGGCGGCGGTTCCAGAGTGAGGTTTATACCTGTAGGAAAGATGAAGCGGGAAAGAAATTGGATAAGGTAGCGATGCTGATCTGTAGTAAGGCACTGGGCCACAACCGGATTGAAGTTGTAGCGAATAACTATATCCGGGGGTTATAAAGAAAGGAACAGTTATGGCTGAGTTTGTAAAGAAAGCAGCATTAGGAGGATATAAGTTAGTGCCAGGTGGTCATTCCGACCCAGAGTGTGAGTATGTGATTATGACTAAAAAGGAGTACGATCAGCTTTTGGATGAAAAAGCCCAAGCGGAACAGGAGAGCAGGAACATAAAGTACGATGCTGAGAAGACAATAAGAGAAATACAACAAAATGCTGTATATACAGTCCGGAAAATCACTCATGACGCGCAAAAGGCCGTAGATGAGATAAAGGAAAAACTAGACGATGAGAGGATAGAAAGTGCTCACCAACGGGCTTTAAATGAGAACTTACTAAGGATCGCAAAAGAGAGAGCCAATGCTGACCGAAATCTGCGCCCGAAAAAGGATCATACAGGATATGTAGTGTTATCTTCTACAGAGAAGGAATATCGTTATCGGGATAGGGGTAGCTGGAAAACAGTCAGATTGTGGGAAACAGTGTTGGAGACACCTTACTCAGTTGATTTTTTGGAAGAACAGGTTAAAGTACAGATGAGGGAGTTAACAGACTCTGAAGGAGGACCGTGTCTAGTGGGACGGTTAGGAATCCAGAGCTATTATGATGGAAAATATGAGGATATGCTCAATGATAACGCAGGGGTCATTAAGATAAAAGAGGATAGTAATATTATGTTGGAAAAACGGTTGCGGGCTAATTACCGTTCCGGTTATTGGGAGGTCTTCTTTTTCCATACAAAACCGTTAGGAATTGTACCAGGAGACATGCGGACAAGATGAAATGCTGCATCATTATCGATAGACGAGATAAATTGTGGGAACTTCAAAATGCCAACTCTACACTTATATCTCATTCATTTTATGATTTTCTTAATAAAAATATAGAATGACTTGGTCTTATAAAGTTTTGTCAAGGAAGAATATTTTTTAGAATAAAGATTAATTTAAAAAATAATAGGGCAGGATGTAATACTGAATGAGTCCGAAATTCGATCGATAGGTAGAGGGTGACCAGCGTGAAACTCCGTGAAGCCGGAGATAGACCGACATCAGCTGCGCTACGGTCTCTACCTCCCCTCCGATCTTCTTTGATTTCCGTAAATCGTGATACAGTTCCAACTGTTCTTTTCACCTTACCACTTCCGGCAAGGTATGTTAGGTTTCCCACTTTTGCTTACGGATCCCGTTCACAGTAGTCATGTAGACCACGGCGAAGCGGTTTTTTCTTGTTACGATGAATGCCATACTGTAATCTTTCTCTCTTGATTTTCATGGTAGGACCTCCTTACGATAACATGGATTGAGAATTTGTGCAGAAACGCAAAAAGCCGCCCGGCACATCGGATGGATGCGCCGGGCGGCTTTGGTATTACGCCTATTGTGTGGACAGACAAAACTCGGAATCGGTTTGTTCTATCTGAGGTGGATGGGCAGCGCGGAAGAGACAATTATTTTCCACCATCTCCTCAAAGGTCACAGGCATGAAGTGGTTCACATCCACACCGGAATTCAATGCCTGATCCATCTGGTGCAAAAGGGGCCAGTACGGACCGCCGTTGTTGTTATGGATATGTCCATAAATCATATAACTGCCGTAGCTGACCCGGTTCCAGGTCATCATGGGATAGTGACACAGGGTCAGATAATGGGTGCCGTCGCTGATCTCCAGCATAGGCTGCACGCTTTCAAAATGGTCCTCAACCCGCACTTTTTTCATCCATACCCGGTCGTGATTTCCCACAATCAGGTGTTTTTTGCTGGAAAGCTGGCGGAGGTAAGATTCTGGGTCGTTGCAGAAGAACATGAGATCTCCGAGGATGTAGATCGTGTCATTTGTGCGAACGCGGTAGTTCCAGTTTTCCAGCAGGGCCTGGTCCATTTCTTCCACTGAGCAAAAAGGACGGCCGCAGTGCTGGATGATGTTGGAATGTCCAAAGTGCAAGTCGGCAGTGAAATAAACGTGGGCAATGCATCCTTTCTACACGGACGATACATCGGTCAACATAAGAGACGGGATATACCTATTGATCGTCATTTTTCGATTTTTGCGCGTAGAGTTCTTTTAAATCGTCAATGGCCATTTCCACATCAAAGGTGTGGAATCCTAGCCAGCAGTCGTTCATGGTCTCCGCTCCGGCAGTCTGGAAAATGGCCTTGCTGCTCTCGCCGGTGTAATAGTGCCAATAGCGGTAGGTGTAG
>CAJFPF010000157.1 GCA_904398655.1 uncultured Anaerotruncus sp.
CCTGAAAGACGCGCCCATCGTCATCCTGGACGAGGCTACCGCCAGCGTGGACCCGGAGAACGAGCACCTGATCCAGCAGGCCCGGTCCGCCCTGACGAAGGGGAAGACCATCCTTACCATCGCCCACCGGCTGGCCACCATTCAGCACGCCGACCAGATCCTGGTGGTTGAGGATGGCCGCATCGTCCAGCAGGGCACACATGCGGAACTGATGGCCCAAGGTGGGCTGTACCGGCGGTTCATCGAGATACGGGAGCAGGCCGAGGGCTGGAGATTGGCGTGAGGGAAAGAAAGGTGGACTAGGCCAAGTTCAGTTTCTTCCCCAGCGAAGCCATTTGCGGGGCGCGGAAGAAAGCGGAAACTTTTGCTGTCACGAGCAAGGATGGCAGATTTATTCCATGGCCCTCAGGTTTGCAGAGGTCAAATCGGTTTGTGTGCGGCAGCTACCCTGCCCGGTGTCATAGAGTATGGCCACGATATGGTGTATGTGTGCTACGACAACAAGGCGTCCATAAACGCCGGCATTCAGATGCCCTCTTCCAAGCGGCAGAAAGCGCCAGGTATTCACCTGGCGCTTTCTGGTGCTTGAACATCTAACGGACTTGAATAGGACTGCGCGGATATGCTATCATTATGCCGCTTCATAAGGGACAGACGAATGTACTCTTCACAGGATGGCAGTGTCTCGATTTATGAGAATGATGGCAGTATAGGAAGGCTGCGGATTCTGTCTGGGCAAGCGATGCCTATTCATCGGTTGAATCAAGCGAAAACTGGTGGGGGAACAGAAAAGGATTCTGAGATAATGAAGGTTGTATTCGATACGAATGTTGTCCTCAATGCAGCTATGGGAAGACCTGGACACGAGAAAGCGCAAGAGTTGATCCAGGCTGTTATCAGCGGAGAGATCTCTGGGATTGTTACAGCAAATAGTCTCACAGATATTCATTTTATTGTACGAAAAAGAGCTGGAGAGGAAAAGGCTAGAATTGTCATCTACAATGTTCTGTCCTTGTTTGATATTGCTCCAGTAGATGGAGATGTATGTCTAACAGCTCTTAGTACACCAATGAACGACTATGAAGATGCTGTGCTTGCCGTTTGCGCTGCTAAAGAAGACGCTGATTATATCGCTACAAATGATAAAGGATTCATTAGTGTGAAAGGAAGCCCTGTCTTGGCGCTTCGCCCAGCTGACGTTTTAAATGCTATTAGAGCAGATGGAGAGTAAGAAAAGCGTGGCAGAAAACATGTCTGCCACGTTCTTTTATGTTGAAAAAGTAAAAGCGGCCATGTATAATTACAAATTGAAGTGATGGCTTTGTCCGCCAAATGGAATTCGGAAATTCGTTCTCCGCTGCTTGAAACGAAGAAAAATCCCACCCAGTTCCAGACGGAGCCGGGTGGGATTTTCTATGATCGGGATATCTGCTTTGAATAGGGGAAACGAGTTACGCCGCGATCTGCTGCTGCCCCCAGTAGAGCTCTGGGCGGCCGTCACGGTCATATCCCTTGAACACGGCGCCCTGGTGTTCCGACAGTTCGAAGCCCATCTCGGCAAACAGGGCCTCAAAGGAGATGTCCTGCCCTTTGAGAAAGCGCAGCATCCGCTCTTTGGAAACCAGCAGATAGATGAGGTTAGTCTCAATGCTGTCAGGGTAGTTCACATAGTAGATGTGCTTTTCCCTGGTGCTGGTATAACGGATAAAGCGGTAATAGAACTGGGACATTTTCGAGTTGTTCCAATGGAGTTCTGCGATAAAGCAGTAGTCCACCGAATCGATGCTCATGGATTCCGACAGGCTTTGCTGGGTGCAGATCAGGATGGAGTTGTCAAAATCCTCAAACTTCCCATGGATCAGATTCTGCCTTTGCCGTGGCTGGTACTCACTGCCGGTGATCGTAAACACAGGCCGGTTGGGGAAGCGTTTCCGGGCAGCCGCTGCATAGGCGCGGACGATGTTGTTCTGCCGGACGCCGATGGCAACCCTCTTTCCTGGGACCTTTTCGATTTCCCGGAAGATGGCTTCCATCCTCCCGGTGACCGGGCTGCCATGATAATCCCTGAACACCGGCGCGCAGGTGCAGATCCGCAGCATGATTTTGATTTGGGCGATGATCCTCGCCTGGGCCATCTTCCGGGCAGACATATTGGCGGCTTTGAAGTATTCGCCCTCCAGACGGTAAAATTCCTTGAGCGCCACCTCGTAGAGCGCCTTTTCCGCCGGCGTCATGATGGCCCGCAACTCCTGGCGCCGCTCGAGATCCTTTCCCGTTACCTCGGTAAAGGTGCGGGTGATCATGGTATAGCTGATGATCTCCCGCAAGACCTCTGCATTGAGGATGTCCTGCCTACGCTGCACGACACCGAACACGGTGAGCTTCTCCGGTAGATGACTGTGCTGGAAATACCGAAGTCCCTCCATATAGGGTGGATAGGGTTCCAGATACCGGTCGTTGGGGTAGGGCACATACTCCAGCTCTTCTTCGCTGAAAGAGTAGAGGTATTCGGCCTTGCAGAGCATATTCACCGAGGCGTTGTAGAGCAGGTAGAGTTGGGGATAGGATTCGATCACATTGTTGTTAATGGAGGTGCCGCTCATCAGCAGCTTGTATTTGAGCGCCCGGAAGCAGGCGAGGGTGGCCTTGGTCAGCTTTCCCACATCCTCGCTCTCCTCCAGGGCGGAAGAATTTTGAGCCTCATCGTAGATGAGAAACAGTTTCCTACTGGTCAGCTTTACGATCTCCTGGATCTTCCGTTGGTAGTTTTTCACCCGTCCCAAGGTGATCAGCACGAAATCCCCGGGGTAGATCAGGCGCAGGTCGGCCCGGGTGTAGATGACCTTGTGGGGGATCCCATATTTCTTCAGAAATGGAGCCCAGGTCGTTTCGATGGATATGGCGGACGAAACGACGAACACATAATCGGTCTGCCCATGGGCCAGCCGGTACATCCCCTGTGCGGTGCCGGAGACTGTCTTTCCGGCGCCTTGGGACCACTGGAGGTAGGAATACCGCTTTTGCAGCGCGAGCGCCGAATCGTGCAGCTGCCGGTCGTTGAGCTTAACAGGATGTTCACCCCACGAGTCGGTCAACTCCCAGTTCTTTAGCCAATCGAGGATCTTGCCGTCCTCCTCCATATCACAAAACGGCTGGATCTGATGGCGGTATTCCCGCTGTTTTTTTCGGAGCAGCTTGCGGTAGGGGCCGCACCGGGCGAGATCCTCCGCTGTGCCGAATGTGACCAGCTGGGAGATCTTCTGCATCGGCATCTGGCTGTTAAGCCATTCGGCCTTTTCCTGCATCCTTTTGGAATATGCTTTGTAGTAGATACGCTCCTTCCCCTTTACCAGTGTGACCCTATCTTCCTCCACCCGGTTTTGTTGGTTCAGGACCTCCTGGATCTGCCGCAGGACCGGCCCATAATGGAGGCGTTTTTTCTCCCATTCATCGTACCGCATATCCAGCGGGCATTGCTGGTGATAGTACTGGTCCAGAAGCGCTTTGCACTCGCTGTACTTCTCCCGGGTGCGGGGGTGAACCTTGATCTGATAGAGGAGAAGGGCTTCCCTGCGCTGCCTTTCCTGCTGACTGCTCTGAGAGCGGTTGTGCTCCAGCAGGATCTCCGGCGCGCATTTTTGAAAGCGCATCATGACCGGCCATACATAGTCCCGGTAGACCGCCTGGGGATCTGTTGCTTCAACCAGTTCCGGGGAATAGGGGACGGCCGGCAGAGCCTCCGACCGCCGTTGAAGGATCAGCAGCTTGGTGGGGAAGTTTCGTACCCCCAGCCAGGCAAAGGCGTTGGCGTCGAGCTTCACCTGCACCACATGGTTAAATTGCTGGTAGATCCGTTTTACCTCTATTTTTTTGGTTTCCTCCCCCAGAAAGGTTTCTGGCACGATCACCGCAAGCAGCCCGCCCGGAAACAGCAGCTCGGCTGCTTTTAACAGGTACACCGTTTGGCTGCTCATGGATTTCCCCCGATAGTTCCAGGTCAGGTTATAGGGGGGATTCCCCACCACCAGATGGAAGTGGACCTTCGGGTCGTAGGTGCGGATATCCCCCAGGGTGAGGTGGGCCTTGGGAAAGGCCCGGCGGGCAATGGCGTAGCTGTCCGGATCGATTTCGCAGCCATAAGCGTTTTCCTCGTCCTCGACCTGGTTGAGAAAGGAGCCCTTGCCGCAGGTCAGATCGGCGATCCGATGCCGGCTTTCCGGCTGAATACACTGCATCAACCACTGGCAAAGCGCATCCGAGGTGAAGAACTGCCCCTGTTCGATCTCCTTTTTGGCCTCAGAGAAATCGTGGTAGTTTCCAAAGTCCACATAGTGGAGACCGTGAAGCCCACCGCGGCCGGTGAACTTATGGTAGATCTGCTCGATGGGTAAGGAGGGTGTTTCCTCCTTGGCGGCTTGCAAACAAAGGCGGTTCAGCGCCGGGCGGTCCTTTAGGGCGATCTTCTCGGTGCAAGTTGGATATTTCAAAGATTGCCTCCTTTCTTTTTGCTGACGACGTATGCGTATTATGCTGCCTGCAGCCGCATCCCGCCAAACCAGATATCCCGGTCGGTGGCGAACGGCCCTTCGTGCTGTTCAATGGCCTTTTTCTGTACGGTCAGCAGTTCGCCTTTTCCGGGGATCACGAGATAGACTGGGGCGCCGGCCTGAAACAGCCGCTTTGCCGTGGCGGGATTTTGGAACAGAAAATATTCCGTGGTATCGTAATCGATCCGCTCCGCTTCCTGAACACCCTCGATGGAATCGATAAAGTAGAGGGCGGTCTTTTGGATGTTATCCAGAAATTCTTTGAGGAATTGCTGTTCTTTGCCCAGGCTGTATTTGGCGATATGCTGAAAGCTGAAGCCGGAGGTATCCAGGCCCAGGTATTGGCAGACGATAAAGGCCACGCTTTCCGCCTCGATCTCCATCTGCTCCGGATTGAGGGTGAAATCCCGCCGCCGGCTCCGCACCATTTGATGAATCACGGTGCGAAGGGTATGCAGCTGGCTCATATCGCTCCGAACAGTAATGCAGTTGGCATCACAGCTTCCCTCGGCGTGAACGCCGCCTCGAAAATAGATCGGCAGCGGGGAGATTGCACGCAAAAGCTGGATCAGGTGGGTGTAATGCGGCACATTGCCCTCCAGCTGCTTCGGTTCAAAGAGATCGCTTACGGCTGTGGCCGGCTCTTCAGGCTCTGGGAATTCCTCTTGTCCCTCCAAAGGGCTCGTCTGGGAGATATCGAAGACGCTGATCCGGCGATAACGGTTCTCCTCCTGCTCAGGCTGGTGTTTATCTTGAGGCATGGGAAAGTGCTGCGGCTCTTCTTTGGGGTCCTTGTCAAAATAGGCGTTGATCCGGATTCCCTTTTCCCCGGCACGAACGCAGCGCCCTACTTTGAGCCATCCCTTGAAGCCTCTGATCCTGGTAGCGCCTGGGCACTGCTGCAGGATCAGCAGCGCGTTGCGGTAGGAGTAGTTGGGGTTGTTGGAGATGAACACCAGAAAATGCCGGTAGGTCTCGGTGGAGAACACCTCCTTCAGGCCATCCTCCAGCATCTGGGCATATCCGCGTACATTCTGTTCCTGATCTTTCATTGTGATCCTTCCTTTCCTGGAACTCAAAAAAGCAGCCTGTTTTTTCTACAGACTGCTTTTCCACGACATATTGATTTCTCAAAACAAAAATTTTTTCTCCTGAGCAGGCTCTGCCATAACAAAACACCCACTGTCATAGCCCTGCAGCCTTGCCAGCAGGTCCAGCCAGGCGGAAATGGTTTCCTGCCCCGCTGATGCAACATACTGGCTGTCCCCCTGTAGGCTCAGAAGATCTTCCGCTACCTCGTCGGGAAGGGAAGTGATGATGCAGTTCTCCGCCGTCTCTCTGGGAAAAGGCGGAGAACCGGCCGGCTGGCCATACCCCTTGAATAGATGATAGGTGATGCAGATTCGTTTCATATTTCGTACACCTCGAAAAGCTGCTCATCCGCCCACAGCCAGTGCGCGCCTTTACAGTCGAAACGGATAAACTGGTAGTCGGTCGCCTCATAGTAGGGGATGCCGATGATTTGAATACGGTCCATCTCAAATCCCCATTCTTCATTTACCTTGGCGACTGCTGCCTCTGCCGGTATTTCGGTGTCGCAGCAGTTGACGATCCATTCCTTGGGCCCGGTCTGGCAGGCGACTACCGCTTCTGGGGTGTGCAGGCACCATTTGTAGGCTGCATAGCGGTAGACCTCTTCCGCCGGCAGTTTTCCTTCCTCCACCAGCTTCACCAATCTGGCATAGACTGCTTTGAGGGTATCTGGATCATAGCGATCTCCGGCCTCCTGAACAAATTCTTCCTCGGAGAGAAGCTGCTTTGCCTGGTATTTCTGAAACCGGTGAAACGCATCTTGAAAAGTTTTTTGAGTTGGGTATTTCCAACCCTGGTTCCAAGCGAACTTGCCATAAGAGTCTAATTGGTGGTAGGGTATGGAGCCTGTCCGGTAGCTGTCCATGAGGGTGATTCCATAATGCTCATCTACCACATGCTCCGTTGGAACTGCATGGGCTGTCGAATGATCTGTTTTGTGTTTTGTCATATTTTCACTCCAATTCGATGATATATTGCGGATTTAGGCGCTCTTCTTTTCCTCCAGCTGGCGCCGCCCTAAAATCGAGCGTCCGTCCTGCCGGCCCTGTTCATACACAGTCCGCGAAAATTTACTGATCTGCATCTGACGTGAGCATTTTTTGAAATCCCTCGACAGCTCTTGGTATTTCTGATCCACATCCTGCGGGGTAATGACCAGCAGAGCCGTGGATTGGGCATCCAACTGCTCTTTCAGGCCTCTGCAGAACCCCAGAGTATAGGAGTTATACAGGCCGGATGTGTCCACATGATTTGTGCGATACTCGCGGCAAAGCCACTGCGCCTGCCGGTTTGCGAACCGGTAGGCGTACTCAAACACCTCTTTGGCGATGCGCACATCGCCTTCGTGCCCGAAAAAGGTGACCTGCATATTCCGCAAAAAATATTTGACCCGGAAATTGGGTGCGATAATATTTGCCAGATACCGGCGAAAAGAGCGGTTGCCCGGATGTTTACAGCTTTCCGTCAGGTACTGGATTCCTTCCTCGCTGGAGACCTCCTGGATACCGTATTTAGCCATCAGCTGATGCGCTTTCAAAATGGCGGCCTCAGCTTCATGTTCGGAGTGTGTACTCGCTGCCTTTGCAAATAGATGCTGAATAACCTTTTGAATGTCCATTGACTGATCCTCCTCGCATAAAAAAGTGCCCTGCAAAACGGCATGGTTTCGCATAAGGCACGTTCGGTATTTAGAATCTTACTTTAATCCTCCGACAGCTCCCGGACGATACCATTGCGGATGTACCGCTGGATGTCCTCCAGTGCAAAGGGGATTTCGTGAACCTCTCCGCATCCATCACATTGAAAGACCAGGGTATCGGGCGTCAGGCTGGTGCCTGTGATTGAAAGGACTTCGGCCCCGCACTGAAAACAGTGGTCCCAGAATACGGGGAGGAACAGGTTGATCATCTCTGTCTCGCCGCCCAGGACCGCGTTGATAGCAGCGCAGCGGGGGCACAGGCCCTGTTCATCCGGGTTTTCACCGCCGCAGAACCGGCAGCGCGCTTCCATAATCTGATCGTTGGTTTTCATGGCTTTGACTCCTCCTGTCTGTTTTTCAAACGGATCTTCTCACCGAGGGACATTGGCACACGCCGCTTCCGATTTGGTTTCGGATGTTTGCCACATAGGTGCGCAGGCTTTTGGGCAAAGAAAGCGGAAGATAGCGGTGATCCTCCACGGCTACAATTTCACTGCCCCGGTCGGCAACATCCGGCAGGAAGGTGCCGATCCGGTCGCCGTTGACAAACAGGTTAAAGATGCCGTTAGTGAACAGAGACATTCCGTCCCGATCCGTGAAGGTGAACAGCATCCCTCCAATCAGGTACTGTTTCCCATTTCGAAAATAGGCCATCCCTTCAGTTCGTATTTGGCGCGCTATCTCCTCGATGGAATGGGACAGCTTGCCATCCCTCGTGCGGAATCGCTTTTCGCTATTTGCCATTCCGATCCCTTCCAACTCCTCCTTTTCCTGTTTGTCAAACACAAAAAACTTTTTGAAATCATCGGGTTTCCCGTATTTCTCCCAGCCAAGCTGCACGCTGTGATGGGGAAATTCCTCCCACAGTGCATCCAGCTGATCTCCTGTTGCCCGGGACAAAAAGCCCGGCGCAATCTGAATCCCATAGAATTCCTGGCCGCTTTGGTCGCGTATCCCGGGACCATGGCAATCAGTAAGCCGGTAGAGGATGCGCTGCGCCTCCCAAGCAATCTCCCAGGGGAGAAGAGGGCCGATGCGCGCTGTCCACCAGACATATCCGATTTCCTGTTTTATTTCTGAAAAGTATTCTTCCTTGGACAGCGGTACGGGCCGGCACGGGTAACCGCAGGCCCGCAGATGAATCTCGGCATTTTTTAGATCAAATGCACTTGAAAAATAGAGATTCTTCTCCAAGGGGGCTTCCCTTTCCAATTGGAGTTTGGCATACCCGGTTTCCATATTACGCTCCTTTCCCTACGGCGTCTTCCAGCTCCTGCTCCCGCATCAGCTCTTGCATCCAGGCCGGGGGCTTTTTGTGGTTGCGGAGATCGTCACGGAAGATGACGGCTTCCCTCCGGATACCCTGCGCATCCGTAAAGGTGATGACCTGGCGCCGTTCCCGGTTGATTTTCCTCAGTTTCATCTGCATCATTCCTCTCTAAAAAAATAAAACCAGCTCCAATTGGTATTGGAACTGGCTTTTAACAGGTTTGAAATGCCCTAACAAAGAGCAATAAAAAAGGCGCAGTACACCTGAAAAAGGGGTACTGCGCCAGGACAAAACATCGTAAACGGCAGCGCCGAAACTGCCTCGGAAAAAGCTACTGAAAGCTTCAAATAATACTGTAAATACAGTATATAGTGTTATAATTATTTTGTCAATACTATATATAGACTAACGAACTTTTAGCGATTTCCCATGCGGGTCCACTCCCTTGAAATTGGAGGCAAAAAGGGGTTCTTTGGACATCTATTCGCAGCAAAACGGGAGTGCAGTCTCCGGCTTAGGCCGAGAGAGGCGCTCCCGTTTTGCGAAAGGTCTAGTCGTCCTCCAGCAGCTTGGAGGGCGGGATTTTCAGCACTTGTGCGATTTTGAACAGGGTTTCCAGAGAGACGCCGCGAATTGTACCCGTGCCCTCGAACGGTTTCGATGATGTCAGCCCCCAGCTTGCGGCGGAGCTTGTAGACCATGCTGGAGATCCCGGTCCAGCTGGCATCAAAAGAGTCCGTAGCGACAGCCTCATAGATTTGGTGGGCGGAGAACACCTGCCCCGGCCGGCGGGCCAGCAGGAGCAGAATGTCAAACTCCATCGGGGTCAGGTCCACCGTCTGGCCGGACTGCCATACCAGCCTGCATTGCGGGTCGATTTGCAGAGAGCCAAAGAGCAGCGGGGCGTCTGCGGAGGCGGCCATTATGGGAAAGTTTGAAATGGCGTAAATGGCCGATATTACTTTGTTATAAAGGGCATCTTCATCGTCCCTAAAGGATAGAATTATAAACTTCCCAAACAGCTCACCTCCAATCATTCAATTTCTCCCCGTTTCTTATCTTTTGGATCGTGAGGGATGAACCATCAACAGGACGATGCCCGCGGCAAACAGTATGCACTGGACGATAAGAACTGCAGCCGGTATAGAGAAGGCGGGGTCTAAAGTACCAAGTGTTAGAGGGTACCTGCTGAAAAAATGTCCGTTCCAGATTCCCAGTGCGTCGGGTAGCGGCAAGGCCATACACAGGAAGGGTACCGCCATCCACACATACACCAGCCAGGGCCGGATCTGCCCCAGCAGCCAGCCGCTCCCC
>CAJFPF010000158.1 GCA_904398655.1 uncultured Anaerotruncus sp.
CCAGGACGACAACACCGCGGTGGCCATGCTGTTGGGGATCGCCCGGGCGCTGGTGCGCAGCGGCTACCAGCCCCGGCACACCCTGGTTTTCTGCGCCATGGCGGCGGAGGAGTGGGGCATGTCCAACACCAAGTATGACTGGTCCACCGGCGCTTACAACCAGCTGTTCCGGGTACGCCCCGAATGGCGGGGGAAGGCCATTTTGGACTTGAATTTTGAGCTGCCCGCCCACGCTCACGACCACCAGGACATTGTGCGGTGTGTCTATGAGTATGGGACATTTATCCGTCAGTTCACCGCAGTGCTTCCCCATCCAAGTGAGCTCTATCCAGGGGGAATTTCGGTGGTCAGCCCGGTGCTCACCTGGTCGGACGACTTTTCCATCGCCATCGCGGGGGTGCCCTCCCTGGTAAACGACTTCGCGGACAGCCCATTTATGCAGACCCACTACCACTCCCAGTTCGACAACGATGACGCCTATGACGAGCAGGTCTATCTATGCCACCACCGGCTGTATGGGCTGCTGGCCCTGGCCTTTGACTGCTGCTTAGTGGCTCCGTTGGATTTCCGATCCCGTCTGAAGGCTCTGAGAGCCTCTTTAGAGACATTGGGGGATCCTCTGCCCTCGGGGCTGACAGAGGGGCTGGCGGGGGCTTCTAAAGCCGCGGACACCTGTTACAACCTTGTACAGCAGTTAAACGCCCGCCTGCCCCAGGATGGCGGGCCCAGCCAGTGGGCGGCTCTGCGTCCAGCGGCCCGGCTGTTGGAACGGACGCTGCTTCAAGCGTTTCAGCTCTGTGAGGATGTATTCGTGCGGCTGGGATGGCGGGATGAGGTGCTATTCCCCCACCAATACGCCCAGAGGAACCTGGCGTTGATCCAAAAGGCCCAGGTGCAGCTGGGGCAGGGAAACCATGCGGAGGCGTTGGAGCAGCTCTGCCAGGTGGATGTGAACTGGTATGCCCGCTATTTCGATCCGGTGGTCTGCCGGCAGTTCTCCCAGCGGGTATTGGAGATGCCAGAGGAACGGCTCATGTGGGGGGCCGGAAGAGTCCCCGGCCTCTGCGATCTTTCGGAGGCGGTACGGGCGCTTGCATCCGGGCAGGTGGATGCCGCCTGGTTGGAGCGGGAGCTGGCCAATGCCGTGCTCGCTCAACAGGCGCTCCTGAAGCAAGCATTGTCCTTGGCGGCAAACGGCTGCCGCAGGCTGGCCCAACTGCTGGAGGATGCGGTGAAAATCGGAGAAAATCTTTAAAAAACAGAGAAAACAGAGGGCCACTTCGGCAAACATCGGCGGGGGACGGTTCCCGGCGTTCCTGAGCGGCCAATAACTGCACAATCCATTTGCCAAAAACTTGTGCAAAGCGCTATAATAGAGGTGTCCAAGAAACGGGATTCCATCCGGCAAATCGGCTATCCGGTGAGGGTAGCTTCTAGGGGTGGAATTATGAACGAGTAAAACTCACCGGCTGTCTCCAAAAACCTGCCGCAAGGCACAGCGCAACAAGCAATTTTGAAAAGGTGAGTGAAATTTTGAAAACCGACCGATTATATCGCGTGGAGCGCAAGGATGAGGACAAACTGGATCAGCTTTTGACCGAATGTTTCCGCACCGACCCGCTCTACCTGCAACTGATCCCACAGAGCGAAAAGCGCAAAAAAATGCTGCCGGACCTATTCCGATGCGACTTGGACGAACTGTTTGAAAACTGTGAGGTATATGCCGACAGCCCGGATCTCAACGGCATCATCATCGTCTCCGACGAGAGCGAGCCCTACAACCCCTTCAAGTTCTACGCTGTGGAGCTTTGCAGCGTGCTCAAGTCGGGGCTCTACCTGATCCGGGACGATCATTCGCTGAAGACCCTCTGGAATTTCATCAAGGGCAAGGACTACCTCAATTCCCATTGGACCAACCATTTGGGCACCGACCGGCGGATGCATATCGTCTATTTTGCGGTGCGTCCCTCGATGCGGGGAAAAGGGATCGCTACCAAACTGATGGGGGCGGTGCAGGAATATGCCGACCAGAACCATCTGATGGTTTCCCTGGAAACCCACAATGAGCGCAATGTAAAGATGTATGAGCACTATGGCTTCCGCCTGTTCGAGGTGGTACAGGCTCACTTTGATTTGAAACAGTTCTGCATGGTGCGTTGACCGCACTTGAAAAACCAAAAGGCTGGCGCCGGGAAGGTTCCCGGCGCCAGCCTTTTGGTTTTTTAAAGAATGATACAGATGAGGCCGGCGCATCCCTCGTTGATGATCCGTTCAATGGTTTCCTGCAGTTTCATCCGGGCCTCCGCCGGCATCCGGTAGAGTTTGTTGTGTAATCCCTCGTTCACCAGCTCATGCAGACTCTTTCCAAAGATGTTGGACTCCCAGATTTTTTGGGGATTCTCCTCAAACTCCCGCAGCAGATAGTGGACCAGCTCCTCCGACTGCTTCTCGCTGCCCACAATGGGATTCACCTCGGTGGTGATGTCCGCCGCCATCATGTGGATGGTGTATAGCAAACGGAAGTTTCTTGCCGAGCCCTTTTTACGTGGAAAGGAAGCTGGCCGTCGTCCTCAAGAACCTTCAAATACACCTTGAGCAGCAAGGAATTTTCCTCATTCGTCCGATGGACCTCAATCCGGTCTACAAGACGGTCAACCAGATCTTGGTCCATACCGTTTGAGAAGTCCAGCTCCTTGGTAATAATCTCCCGCAAAGCCTCAATGGAGTCTGCGATATCCTCCGATTTTATCTGCTGGTCCCGCAGGTTTGCGATGCGTTTGCGCAGCTCGTCCGCTTCATCATTAAACTTCCGATTGCGCTCCTGAAACTCTTCATCAGAAAGCCTTCCGTTGATGTTGAGGTCGAGAATCTTGTCCTTTCTCTGCAAAACAGTTTTAAGATCGACTTCCAACTTGGCAATATCCGCCTTGAGTGTGGATTTCTCCCCGATTTTGCAATAGACCCTCATCATCTTTTGAATGATTTCCGTCTTATTCTCGATTAACAGATCCGCTACCTGACGCATGATCTCGTCCAGCTCGGTCGTGTAAACAGTCGGGGAATGGCAACCAGCTCTTCCCTTCGCCGAATATTCCCGGCACTGCCAGACCTCTTTATCGCCTGTTTTGTAATGATAGCGAGCATGATAATAGGGAGCATTATGCTCCATACAAATGATCTTTCCCGAATATACGTATTTGTTTTGATAGCTGGTGGGATTGTCGGATTTCATTTTGGCACTGCGCCTTGCTAAAATCCGGTTGGCCTTTTCCCAAAGATCCTCCGAAACAATAGCTGGGACTACTTCGCCCGTTTCGTCTTTGTACATCACCCACTCGGATTCATCCATCTGTTTAATGTCTTTCAGCTTGTAATCCGTCTTATGGGTTTTACCCCCACAGTAATACCCCTTATATTTGGGATTGATCAAGATCTTGCGGATGGTCGAGAAAGAAAACGGATTTCCATTGGAATTCTTATAGCCATGGTCATCCAACCACTTTACGACCGCTCGGATCCCCACACCCTCAGTCGCATACATTTCAAAAATTTTCCGGACAATGACCGCTTCTTCCTCGACAATGACCAGCCTCCCATGGTCCTTCCGGTAACCCCAAAGTCTGTCGTTCCCCAAAACGACACCCTTTTCAATGGCCCGTTTGAAACCAAATTTTACCCGTTCAGAGAGCTTGCGCACCTCGTCCTGAGCAATGGAGGACATGATGGTCAGCCTCAATTCCGAATCCGGCAGAAGCGTATTGATGTTGTCCGATTGGAAAAACACCCCGATCCCATAGCTCAGCAGCTTCTGCGTGTACTGGATGCTGTCCACTGTATTGCGGGAAAACCGGGAAATCTCTTTGGTAATGACAAAGTCAAACTTCCTAAGTTCGGCATCGTCCATCATCTGCATGAAGCTTTCCCGCTTTGTAACGCTCGTCCCGCTGATCCCTTCGTCGATATACCCGGGAACAAAAACCCAGTTTGGATTTGCCTTGATAAACTCGGTGTAATAGTCGATCTGTGCTTTCAGGGAGTGGAGCTGTTCGTCCTTATCGGTGGACACCCGTGCGTAATATGTAACCCGCAGCTTTAGGTCAAAAATGGATTTTCCCTGTGCCAGCGCGTTACGTATTTCGTAAAGATCCAGATAATCTCCCTTTTTTTTCACTTCCCGCGCCATCCTCTGCTCTCCCTCCATTCTTTTTGTTTAATATTATCATATGAAGTGAAACAAATCAAGAACAGATTCAAGTGCGAATGAACTCTTCCTTGGCCAGACGGTACATTTCTTCGGTAATCAAACCCTGCTGGAAAAGCCGGCGGTTGATCTGCAGCATGATCTCAATTTCGACGTATTTCATCTCCTCTTTTTTTATTTTAGGTCGGATTTCCTGACGAATGGCATCTATGCCCATCTCATTCATGTCTATCACCTCGCAAATAGCTATGAGATTTCCCGCCTAAATATGCTAGTCCACCTTTTTGAACGATAGATTTCTTCTGTCCACTGCGACAAAAGAGTTATTTTGAGAAACGGATTACGCAGAGCAGAGCGGTTGTGTTTTGCCGGCTTCTCCTGTTGGTTTATGTAAAATCACTTTCTGTTTATGTCTAACAGGTGATTCATTTTATCATAAAGATATTTGAACTCTCGTTCCCGACATTTCGCTTCCAAAGGCAGATAGACCGTCACCTCAGCCAAAAAGAAACCCATAAGATGGCGGCAGGAGTATTGATAGTCTCCATCCTCCTGGAGGGAGGCCTGTTCGATACGGTCCTCAATTTGATCTGCCAGGGGCGCTTTGCAAGATTTCAGCACAGCGGTAACACGAAGCAGCTGCATGTCCCCACAGGTTTCCGCAGTGACAATGCGATCTCCTACCCAGGAGACCAGACTATATGCACGATCTTTCCTGTTTTTTCGGGACGATTTCCAACTTTCTTCCCCTAAGAACGCCAACAGGGAGGGGCAGTCTTTCTCGGTGGCAAATACCATATAAAAATTTAAGGGCGGGGATAACCCCGCCCTTCTCCTTTCCTCGGATGATATTAGAAATGCGGCATTGGCTTTCTCTTGATCACTTTCAGGATGGCCCCAGTAGGGACATCATCGTATACGCCTCTGATATAAAACTTCACCATATCGCCGACATTCAGCAGCTCCATCGTATGGTTGGAGCGGACAGGACAGCGGATCTCCACAGGAAGGCCTGCGATGCGGACAAAATAGGCAGTTTCAGAAAAGCTGGTGATATAGCCGGTATAGGTGTTACCAGCCCGCACCTCCAGATGGGGGATCTCCTCGGCAGCTCGGATGCTCACCTTCATGGCAGTGACCTTCCCGTCTTCACCACGAGTCAGGGAGGTGATCTCCACCGGCCGTTCTTCGCCCACCTGAATCACTTCACGGATATCCTTGACCCAAAGGTTTGAGATGTCCCCAATCGGTACCCAGGTCTCAAAACCATAGACCTCCACCCGGACCGTGTACTGGGACACATGCGTGATGCGGGCCGTTACCCGCATCCCCTCGATCACTCGGTATTCCCGATTGATCCCCCGGGCATTGAGGATCGTAGCCTGCCGCACCAGCATAGCGTCCCGCCGGCTGCCTACCGCGAGCCGATTCTCCATATCAATGCCGCGCACCATATAATCGATTTTGGCGCCCAGCATAGAGTGGGTCAGGAGCCTGGCTTCCCGGGGCGTCACCGTCTGCGGGTCAAGGTCGAAGCCCATCTCCGAAAAGGGGATTATCAGCTTAACCGTGCCTACAAAAACAATGACGCGGGGCAACATATCCTCGCCGGTTTCGATTGCGTCCACCGTAGTTGTAAGGATGCGGCGCGCATTACGGGCGGCGGTCAGCACAGAAATGTCATGCAGCGCGCTGTCCGCCCGCTCCCGGATCACATTACCGGAGCTATCGAGGGTCACCGCTCTTCGGCGGGTCAGCCTCCGGCGTTCCAGGCCAGGGTCAGCGGCAGGCTCTGCCTCCGGGTCCTGTTCCGTCAGCTCCCCCTGTTCTGCGTCCTCCGGGAAAATGGAGCCATCCTCTTTGCTGGCATCTTCCGGTAATTCTGCATTTGGGGAGAGGGGTTCCTGGATAGGCTCCGGCTGCTCCTCCTCATCAAAATCTCCGTTTTCCGCATCAGGGGCGGCAGCGGCTGCATCCTTTTTCTTGCGGGATCGACGTTTTGGTTTTTCCTCCGTCTCCGGCGCCTGTTCTGTCCCATCTATGTCGTCCTCCTCATTCGGCAGCAAGGCTTCATCGTCATCCATTAGTTCAGCCCAGTCCTCCGGCAGATCGGCTGCTGGGGTATCCGATTCCAGCTGGGGGCCTTCTTCTGAGAGAAGATCCTGCTCCTGATCCTGTTCAAACTGCTCGAGCTTTTCAAACTCCAACAATGGAAACACCTCCTATACATTCGGCTTGGAAATACTTTGAACGCCGCTGGCTTTCTTCCCATCCGCTTCGCCGTCGGCGTCCGGCCCTTTTGAAGCGGCAGCTCCGCTTTCCCTGGCAGAAACCGGGGAAGGATACTGTACAAAATCATCGATGCGAAGCTGGTATTCATCTGAGTTCGTTGGAACCACCCCCTTTCGTTTTCTGCGTCCGGCAGGTTTCTTCGCCATAGGCGACCCCTCCGGGGATGCGGTGGGAGCCGATTCGGATGCTGCTGGTTCCTTTTCATCCTTTTTTCCCTTGGAGTCAGAGCTTGGAACGGATTTCAGGGCTTCCAGGCCCTCTTCCGGGTCCACCGATAGGGGCTGCGGCACAATGGAGAGGCCTCGGATCGGGGTAGGCTTGAACTTCTTCGATTCCGGGTTGCGTGTATAGTCAAATTTCTCCAGCTCCAACATCTGCTCTCCCTTGACCATTACGAGCATCTTATTGGCAGGGAGGCGCATCACCTCATCCGGAGTAAGCAGCATACGGCGCCCCGCTCCCTCGCTGTGCCGGTAACTGGGCTGGAGGGCAGAGGGGGTGAAGATGTTGCGCTGTTTCATGACCGTATCGGCATAGATGGTCACTTCACCGCTGCGTTTGCTGATATATTCCGCCGTGACCGGATCGGCGCTGCACCCCAGGCAGATGATGGTATCGGTGTTGCCCAGGATCTCACTCCACAGATTATCCGGGAAGCGGTTCATGAGCTGGCCCAACTGCTGGAACACGATGCAGACCTGGATCCCTCGGGAGCGGACATTGCTGAGTTTCTGCGGGAATCCGTTGATAGACCCCACGATGGAGCAGAACTCATCCAGCAGCAGCGTAACGGTAACCGGCAGTTTTCGGTCAGGGCACTCCATATCCGCGTACCGCACCAGGCGCAGGAAGAGCAGGGAAAAGAAAGTAGCGGCCACAAAGCGTGTTGTGGTGTCCTGATCGCTCAGGATGAGAAAGTAAGCGGTTTTCTTTTTCCCGAGCATCTCCAGGTCCATGTCATTCCCGCACATCAGATCAGCGATCTCCTCATTTTGTAGGACCGAAAGCCGGACGCCCAGTCCCAGGCAGATGTTACCCCGCATATTATCGCTTGCTTTCCGAAACAGGTTATATGCCATAAGCGCCCGGGAAGGCGGCTGTAAGGCGTCGAAATAGGCATCCAGGTCATCGGCATCCTCGGTGTCCAGAAGGACCTGATAGGCCCCTTTCAGGCTGGGGTAGTCGATATCATCCCGCTCAAACTGCAAAAAGATGAGTGCGGACAAAAGATCGCCCTCTGCTGCATCGTAGATGGGATCGCCGATCCCCCCGCCGGTATTGTCGATGACCGCCTGCACAATGTTGGAAACAAACAGCGGATTTTCCCGAGCCCCTTCCAACCCGTCAAATCTGTGGCTGTTGTAGGGGTCCACCACATTGAGGATCTTGACCTCATATCCATACCCCTTGAGATATTCCATGGTATCGGCAGCCAGTTCCCCTTTGGGATCTGACACCACCAGGCTGTTCCCCTTCTTTGCGGTAGAGATGATCATGGCCCGGCTGATGGTTCTGGATTTCATAGAACCGCTGGACCCCATTACCGCAATGTGTGGGCCTAACATGGAATCCGCTTTCCGGCTGACCACCATGCCATCCTTACATCCGTAGATGATCTCCTCCAAATTTCCGGCCTCCTCTTCCGGTGTTACATCAAAACAGGCGCGCAATTCCTTATCGCTCATCCAGCCGGCGGTACCGTAAACGCCTTTGTCGCTATACCAAAAGTTCCGCTCTTTGTCATACCGCATCTTGGGCCGCTCCTCCCGGTTCATCCAGATAAAGAGAAGGACAACCACCAGGAAAAGAAAAAGCCCCACAATGGCTTGCAGGCCAAAGGGGGTAAACAGCATCACAAGGCATTTGAAAGGATTGATACTTGGCAATCGAAGCTCGTTTCCGGGTACCCACCGGCTTCGAATATTCAGAAACTGGGCCAACAGGCCGGCAAGATAGAAGAATACAAGGGCGAAACAGAGAACCAGCCAGCGGTGCTTTGGCTCTCTGATCCATTCCTTTCCCTTTTCAAGTTGTGCTAAAATCTGTTCTCGAATCATTTTCAACGGCATTTCTCCAAAAGGTTGAAAGATGACGGAGCAGGAGGGAGATGTAATCCTCCGGCAGCCTGGTTATCCATATTTCCCTGCCCGAAAGGTAGGGTTCCAACAATTCGCGGAAGAACGGCTCCTGCCAGTAAAAGCAGAGGATGCGAAATCTTCCGCCGGGCTGGTCCCGGATGGTACGAAGTGCGGCATCGATCTGCGTCAGATTCAGCACGGCCAGGATATAGACTATATAACCGTCCTGCTCAAAGCACCATCTTTCTGCTTCCAGGTGGAAAACTTCTCTGGCAACCTGGCTGACCATCCATTCCTGCCAGAAAGGATGCTGCATCATCCGAAGCAGACTCAGGCTCTCCGGCCAAAGTGGGAGATAAAAAGTCGGATTTCCCAGATTCCCCGGCCGAAGTGGTTCCCCACCACCTTTCATTGTTACATCGTTCTTTTTTTGCTTATCAGATCTCACTGGAGCGGAGTGAGAAATCCCTCTCCCGCTGATATGAGATTCGATCACATGGACCGCAGCGGTGAAATCGTTCCCGAACACCAAAGCAGTGCGCTTTTCCGGCCGGTATCCGATAAAAGCCCTGCCAGAGAATAGAAAGGACTGAAAATTCCGTTCCCCGGTCATGCGCAGCATCATCGCCACATCCCGGCTGTGATACACGGTCAGCAGATGGGATGGGGTAACGAGAACACCGCAGGCGCGGGAGTAATTGACGCCTTCGCTTCCCTCCGGCATTTTCTCTTTCAGCGCGACGGCGTCATAATAACAGCCGATCGCCGTGTTCCTTTGGTGGTAACGTTTTTGATCCGCTTCGCAGGGATAGGCGACCCACTCCTCCTCACAAAGAAGCGCCCTCCAAGCGTCTGGCTCTGAAGCAGAAGGAAGCAGTGGGATGGGTGCCGGTAGCGCCGGCTTGTCGTCCGGGTGGACGGAAAAACCGGCAAAGGACAGGATGGCAGCCACGTCGCCGCGCAGGATATCCCGCTCAGGATGGCGCGTCAGCTTTTGGGAAGCATTTAAAATTTCTTTACGATAACGCTGAGTATTGTAGCCGGCTAAGACCTTGCGGCCGCCAGCGGTGAGGGCATAGGCCTTGGAGCGGCCTTGGCCCCGCTTGCGGATAAACCCGCTGTCCAAAAGCATTTTGAGGCAGCGGGAACGATAGGTATAGCTGTAACCCGTCAGCTCCAGCAGCGGCTGGGACACCCAGCCACACTCAGCCAGGAGCTGAAGAATGGAATAATGGATGTCCGAAAAATGGTAGATAGGGATCACCACCTTTGTTGTGTATAGCCGCCCCGTTTCGCAACGGGGCAACTATACACCTGGTTGTATTTTTGACCTTGTATGGCCCGATTCCCCGCTTGGGTAGCGGATTTCGAGCCACAGAATATCGCAAAAAATAAGGAAATCCAAAAATCCGATTTTTTGCACTGGTTCCCTGCGAAATTTTGTCATGGAAGGTACCCTATTTCTTCGGACATTGCAAACTCCTGAAATTTGGAAAGGGGCATCACCCGCACCTCGGTATAGTTATGGTCTCCAGGCGCCAGCACATCCATCTGGATCATGCAGCGGGGATTGTCGCCCCATAGGGCTTTGGAGGCGATCACATTGGTGATGCAGCGATGCTCCACATTGTCGTAATCCCGGAGATGGCGCAAAGCCTGCCGGGAGCTTTCATAGTGATGCAGGAAAACCACTGCGCAACGTTCGTCATATAGGGGGACCGGCGGTTCGTATTCCCGGATAAACGCCTCCAGCGCCTGCTCCACCTGCTCATGCAGGTAGTAAACCGGACCGCTGACCGGATAGGGCAGCATTTCAGAAAAGGTCAGACACAGGCACCCGTCCACCCAGGCCACTTCCGCTTCCCCGCCTGCCGGATAAGGGATTTCCGGCGGCATAAACCCTGTATTCTGCAGGTCTTGGCACAGCAAAACCGAAGCTTCGCGTAAATCCTTGCCAAGCGCTTCCACACACTTGGCCAGATCGGAAAGCGCTTCATAAACGGCTTCCCGCTGCTCGAAGCCGATGGCGGTATCCATCCGCCGCACAGCTTTATCCAGCTGCAACGCTCTTTTCCGGGAACTTTCCGCCACGCGATGGCGGAATCCTTTTGTCAATTTGGCATCCAAATTCATACAGCTCCTTCCGGCAAATAATAGTGAACGGTGTTCTTTTCATCCAGCATGGCAAATGCGTGGATCTGTCCATTCTTGATAAGAGGGATTTGGCCGAGATCCTCCACCATCACAAAATATCGGGTGATCCCGCCGCGCTCCATACTGTAATTGCAGGCCCGCTCCTTGCCTTTTGCCGCATAGAGGATGCTGTAATCCCTCCCCTCGATCTCCATTGTGATGACACTGCTGGGAGTCCCGGCGGCAAAATGCTGATCGACGCGGTCAAGGTAATCCAGCAGCAGCCAAAAACAGCGGATCTGTTGCTGTAACCGGCCGGTAATGGAAATCTGCGGGTTCAGGACAAAATATTTGCGATCCCCCACCTCGATCCGATGAATATATTTTTGCATACGCATTTGGCGGCAAATATCAATTCGGTCTCGCTTCCGATATCCGCCATACCTCTTGAGCAGGCTGAACATCTGGGCACAATCCAGCGCCGTATATTCCGCTATCAGGGAGCAGCAATATTCCAGGTCTACCTCTTCCGGCCGCTTGATCCCATACATACCCATTCCTCCTTCCTGTTTGATAAAAGAAGGCCCCTAACCTCCCGATTAGGGACCTAACTTCCAGGATAGGCGCCTAAAGTCCCAGCGTCCTTCTAAAACAGGCGCCTAAACAGGAAGATAGGCTCCCATCTATGAGTTTGGGGACCTATCTATGACGATTCCATTCTCTCATCCCCTCCGGAATACCGCTGTCTTTCCTCCGCGATCTTCTGCAATTCATCTGGATCAGTCGTGATCAGGGAGTTTTCCAGCTTGGAGGCCTGAAAATGGATGGCAATGTTGTTGCCGTTGGAAGAGAGCAGGCCATGGCCGCGCTCAAAATTCTTGATCTTATGGACCTCTGTGGCTGTCAAATTCAAGATTTCACCACATTTTTCGGCCTCATGGGGCTCCAGGTTCAGGATGATCTTGGTTTTGGAGTTGGCAATGATTGCTTTGCCGTACTTTCCTCCTTCCAGAGCAAAAAAGTCATTGATGTCCTGAGTGGCAAAGATGACCGACGTGTTGAACGCGCGGCCGATTTTTGCCATCTCGACCAGGAACTCCGCCGCCTGCGGGCTGGAACCGCTGCCTATAAGCTGCCAAACCTCGTCGATGATGATGGCTTTTTGTTTCAGGCGGTTTTGCCGGGCGATATCCCAGATGAGGTCGGTGACGATATACATTCCCGCACTGAGCAGCCTCTTTTTCAGGAACGACAGGTCAATCACCGTATAGGGATTGGATAAATCCACATTGGTCTGGTGATTGAAAGACCTTGCGGAACCGTTGACAAACCGGTTGAGGACGATGGCCAGCCGCTCCGCCTTGGGGTTACTTTGAAGGTTGCGGTGCAGATCCCCCAGGATCGGCATTGCCTTGAAATGGCCAGGCCGCTCTGGGTCCCAAAGGGAATCGTTGTCGTTGGTGATGCCGAAATCGGCGTAGGTTTTCATCAAGGCCTCGTCCAGCAACTGCTCTTCGATGTTGGTCATCTCCGGCATAACGATGGAGAAAAAGGTCAGCAGGCTGTCGATCTTCATACTCAGATAGCTTTGCTCCTCCACTTCTTCGTCCAACAGCTCGCTGGCAGAGTGGTCCATGGGACGGATCTCCATAATGTTGATACAATGGGGGCTGCCCGGGGATATCCGCACAAATTGCCCTCCGATCGCTTTGGTGGCACGGATGAACTCGTGCCCCTTGAGCGGCGCGATCACATAGGTGCTCACATGCTTGCGCCGCAGCCGGGTCCCCAGGCACTGGATTGTATGGCTTTTGCCGCTGCCAGTAGTACCCAGGATGGTAAGATGGGGATTCTTATACTTCTTTTGATTGAACAGGTCCAGAATCACCAGGGAATTGTTGTGCTCGTTGGTCCCCATCAGTACCCCACGTTCATCACACAGCTCAAAGGCGGTAAACATATAGGTGCTGGCCGCCGTATTGGTGAGGACATTCCGCTTCCCCAAATTGTAGAGCTTGGGGTCCAGCTTTGCCAGGGGAAGGGTGGACAGGAATGCCTGTTCCTGCATATAGGAACAGTATTTCAATGTAATCTGCTTGGCCGTCATCATCTTGACGACCTCATTTACCCGGTTCTCCAGATCCTTTTTGCTGAAGGCTTTGACGGTGATCAGCACATTCATGTAGAACAGCTCCTGACCGTCGTTGAGGCCCCTTTGGATAAAGTATCCGGATTCCATAATGTCTCCCATCCGGTTATAGTCAATACTGGTGGAAGATACATCCCGGATTTTTGCCTTGTTCAGCCGGAGATTTCGGCTCACCTGCACCTGCATTCGGTCGGATGGCATTTTCTGCAAAAAGAGGTCTACATCAATGGCTTCCCCGGCATTGATCAGCGGCGATAGCCACGCCGCCCCCACCAGCGTTTTGAACCCGGCAGAGGGGATGTACAGGTAGGCGTGATAGACGCCATCAATGACAGCATATTTGGAGTGGGTAAAATCCAACTGGTCCGGACAGATATAATCGGCGGTACACATCTCCTCCAGGTTATCCCCTTTGAGGCGCATCCGAAAGGCACGGTCGATTTTATCCTGCAGGGACAGCTCCTCGGTATTGTAGTGGTCCAGCAGCGTATAAAACAGCTGCAGCAGGAACTCATTTTCCTCCTTTCCCTCATCAAAATCCACCGTAGAGTTGCCGCAGCGTGACAAATAGCTGCGAAAATTGCGGGCTACGCTCTCCAGGGCAAACTGGATCTCCTTTTCGCTCGGGTGGTAGGCAGGAAGAGGATTTTCGTACTCGAATATCACAAAAAAGCGCCTGGAAATGGCATTGTTGGTGGCAATGGACTGAACATGTTCAATATAATCCTTATCCATCTCAATACAGGCGGGGTTGGTCTCCTCCCGCATTTCCTCCACTGTATTCTCCAAAAATTTGGTGATATCCGCCCGGTTGGCATTGGATTTGAACTGCATCTTGATCGGCGCGATCCGCAATAGCTCTGCAAAGGACAGAATGATGTCCCGCTGCTCCGAAGCGGAGCGAAGAAGAAAATTGATGGGGCGGATCTCCACGATTTTGAGGTAACGCTTATCCTTGGTGACGACCATGCCGCCGCGGATATCTTCCACAGGAAAGAACTCCTGTGCCATATTGTAGATCTTCCGGCTCTTACTGGCCGAGGGGCTTTCCTCCTCCTTTTTCCGAAACCGGGAGGGGAAGACCCGGTCAAACCAGCCCGATTTCTCCGCCTTATGCGGTTTCACCTTTTTATACCGCACCGCGTCCGGATCACGCTTTGCAAAGATGGCCTTGATCCGGGCAAAGCCCTTAGCCTTTGGCGGTTCCGGTTCCCCGGTATCAATGTAATACCGCAGCTTCCGGCGGGAAAACAGAAATTTGAGCACCGTCACCAGAAACTGGCTGAGGCTTTCCCCACCATGGCCGACCAGCCCGATGAAAAACAAAGGTAAGGATACAAAACACAGCAGGATCACTTTCAGCGAAAGTTCCACGGGGCAGTACACGACAATGGGATAGCCGGAGGCAAACGCCAAAATGCATCCCTCCACCAGATTCCGGCGAGATAACCCATTGAAGGATATTCCATCCTCTCCGAAATTGCGGGGCACGACAAAGGCGTCGTATTGTTCTTTCTTTTCAGCCAACGGGATCACTTCCTTTTCTGCGAATAAAATAGTGCCATTTTCCCGAAGCGATCCATACCGCCATTAAAAAAGCCGACCAGGAGGCGGCCGGATCAACTCGGACGGCAGCGAAGGCGCACCCGTGCTTAACGCTTCCAGGCAACGGATCACATCCGACTTGAAAACCCGATAACGGGAACCGACCCGAAACCCGGGAAGCTGATCTTCCCGAATCAGGCGGCATAAGTAGGATTCGCTGGAACGGATCAGGGACGCCACCTCGCTGACGGTTAAAACATCAGGGGAATTTTTTAGCAGGGACTGGATATCTGCGCATTTCATAGCTTCTGTACTCCTTTCCAAATCTAAAGAGGCAGTATCTCCCTGGGATTGTAGGCAGAACCGTTTTTCTGGTATTCAAAATGCAGGTGCGGGCCGGTGGAAAGGCCGGTGCTGCCGACATAACCGATCACATCCCCACGGCTCACAGGATCGCCCACCTGGTAGTCTCCAAAAGAGGACATGTGCGCATACATGGTGGTGACCTCGCCGCCATGGTAGAGGATGATATGGTTACCAAATCCTCCCGGGCTGCTCAGCCGCAACAGGACGATCCCATCCATAGCGGCATAGATGGGTGTGCCGCTTTCCGCGGCAAAGTCAATTCCGGTGTGGATCGGATCGGGGGCATAATTGCGCGGCCCAAATTCGCTGGTAATGCCGGAGTAGGAGCGGATGGGCATGGCGGTGTTTCCGCCAAAAAAGTCCCGCTTTTCTTCCAGCGTCCCAAGAGCCTGGCGGATGGCATTGTGGGTCCCTCCGCCAGGGAAAGAACCGGCCGCTCCGCCGGAAACACCTCCCAACGGCAGTTCCGTCGTCTCGCCGAAGAGCAGCTTCGTGTTATAGGCCATCTCCACGCTTTTGAGGAACTCACGGTCATCCTGTAGTCCAAACTTTTCGCGGAAGCGTTCCACGCCGCGGTCATAGATGTTGTAGGTCATGGTTACATGGAGGGTGGATTCTTCGTCGTCCCAGGTGACCTCATGCTCCTCAGATTCCTTTTCCACCTCTACGGTCCGGTCCCAAAAATTTACCGCATCCACGGCCGATTTAAAATGATCGAAAGACGCCTTGCGCCAATCGTCCGTATGGATCTCAAACATGGCGATGATCAGGACAGAGGCCTCCTGGACCTCCGAGAGGAACTGTGCTTCCGAGGGGATAAACGAGTAGGACATGGTCACATGGTCGTATTCCGAAAATTCCCCAGAGCTGCGTCTGGCCTGGAAGTCCTCTTCGATCTCCTGTTTCCGATGGTCGATCTCCTGCTGATAGGCCTGCAGCACATAATCCTTGAACTGCTGATAGACCGCCTGGGAACCAGAACTGTCGGCCATATCCACAGGCTCTTCAAAAAACATGCTGGGAATCGAAGAAAAAACCGCCACCAGAAAAACGATAATGACGATGGTCCCCTTCACAAGCGGTTTTGCCAAAATCCCAATACCAAGCCCTATCACGGCTCCCAGCACCGTGCCGGCCGGGCCACCGGCGGCGGTACCCGCGGCGGCTCCCGCGCCTGCTGCCCCGGAAGCGCTGGCGCCGGCGGCAGCTGCACTGTCTGCGGCCGCCTGGCTCGCTGCGCCAGCTGCCGTTCCAATCCCTTGGCTGGCATCATAGGCGGCACCGGCTGCGGAGGCTGTCGCATCTGTTCCGCCATCTATGGTCTGTTCCAAACTATCGGAGCTCTTTTCTTCCTCACCCAATGACCTGATCACCACCTTTCAAGGGCCAAAATAGAAAAGCAGCCTGGTTTCAGGCTGCTTTTCGGGACTCCACTTCAATTACACCATCTCAAAATTCAAACCGCTGTCATATGTTTTGGAGTGTTTTTTTCTGCGACGGGTGGAAGAACGGGATCGCACGGCACAGATGCCGACCGTAACGCCTGCCGCACAGACAACACTGACCAGGACGATTTTCAAAATACGCATAGGGGATTCCCTCCTTATTTATTGCTTGCCCTTTACTTTGCAGAATGTGATGACACCCACCAGCAAAAGCACAGCGGCGCCGGCCCCGACAAAGTACATCGTGTTATTTGAAGATCCCTCTGCCGGATCAGCCTGCTCCGTGAGGATCTCCTCACTTTCCTGCTCCCCCCCGACGCCCGACTGCTCTACCGCGGCCGCGTACTCCTCAGGATCGATCTCCACCACTTGAGGCAGAGGTTCTATGGCAAATTCCTCGCTTTGAATTTCCTCTGCCGTATCGGAAGAGGAACCGGACATATCCGAACTTTCCGATACCACCGGCGGCATCTCCACCACTGGGGTCAGCGTCTGTGCGAAAGCTACACAGCTCATTGAGCTGATACAGGTCACCGCGAAGAGAACAGCGAACAGTGATTTCATCTTTTTCATGTTTGGTCATCCTTTCTGTTTGGTTTTTGAGGAGGACTTACCCGAATAGGGCCCTCGTCTGCGTTCTTTTCAAAGGTTTCTATGGCGCCCGACTCCCGGCGGAACACCTCCAGATTGGCAGGGTTATGTTTTGAAAAACGGCGCACCTGGTTTTGTGGTGTACCCATTCCGGTGGAAACTGGCAGAGTTTCCGCAGATGCCACTGATTGGGCAAAAGCCGGACCTTCCGCCGTCGCTTGAGATGAAACGGGGCCAGTGGCCGCTGCACCTTGAGGGGTCGGGGGCTGTTGCCAGCTGCTTTCACTCGAAGAAATAACGCCCATAGAGGGTTCGGATCCAGAGGGCGGCGAAACCGTCGGCGTATCCACAGATGAAAACTCCGAGGAACCCGCGATATCCGATGAAACCGCAGCACTTCCAATGGCATTGTGGAATACCTCCACCGTACCGGCCCCGGAGACAGGTTTCTGTGGCTGCTGCATTTTACTGGTACCCCCTGGCGTGTAAGAAGTCCCGGATACCATTGCGGTTTCACCCGAGGATCGTGCCAAGAAGGAGGTATCCGCGCCGGTCGCCACATAGTAGGCGCCTCCAGAAGGTTCCTTTACGGGGACTGCATGGATACTGACGCTCTCCGCACCGGGGACACTGCTGTGAACGGCCTGGAAAGCAAAATCTTCTCCCATCTTGCCGGTCTCCGGATCAAGCCGCCGGATGGTCCCCTGCATAACGCCGTTGTCCACGCTGGCAAGCTGCACGATCTGTGCATCCCCCGTTTCAGCATTGCGATAAACGGTGCCGACTCCCCCATCGGGCAGCCGGATGGAACTGCGCTGATACCCTTCCGCAGGGGACAGCTGCATAGGACCGATCAGGTTGGCGTCCTTGCCGGTAAATTCAGGGAACCCGCCGCCGGAAAATTTCCGGGTCTCAGGGTCATAATGGTCATGGGGGATCCCATGGGCCAGATTGGAAAGCCCTTCGGAGGTTTCCTCGTCAATGGACGAGAGATCCGGCGGTTTCTCCGAAGAACCGCCCTCCTGCTCCTGCATCGGGATATTTCCTCTGGATGCGGCCAGGTCCTCATCTCTGTGGGAGGCCTCGCCGACTGCTTGACCTTTTTGAGATTCCTCATTGGACACATCTATATCTGCATTTCCATTCCCCTGCATGCGGGCAGCACGGAGGACGTCGGCGATATATCCCTGTTTGGCGGTGCTGATTCCTGCCGCTGTAATGCCGACCGGCTCTTGTGCGCCGGTTCCGCCCCCCGCTGATGGCGGTGGAGTTTTGGGAAAACGCATCCCCCCAATTTCATCTCCGCCGTCCGGATCGCTGCCGGCGCCGCCATCTGAGGCCGGATTGCCACCGGGTGCGTTGCCCAGACGTTCTCCAACAGCAGAAATAACACCTTTTGCCGCACCGCCGATAGACCGAATGGCCATAGCTACCCCTGCAACGCTGCTGGTCAACGATCCCATCATATCTCCAGTGCTGGCGGTGTTAAGGCCCAAAATCCGCAGCAGAGTATCTGCTTTCTGGGCGAATTTGAGAAAAGCATAGCCCAAGATAAAGTTAAAAATCATATCGTCGGCTCCGCTCTCAAACACCGGCATAAAGCTGAGGAACAGCTTGATCGACCAGATGTTGATGAGGAGCAGCAGGGCCTGTGACCCGACCATCCGACACCAGGATTTGAAAATCTGGGCTGTGGACTTGAAAGCGCCGGTGGAAAAGACCACCGGCGCGCAGTAAAGGACAAAGTAAAAGACGATGTACCGCTCCACACATTCCACGGTAAGCTTGAGAAACTGCCAGCCGAGCACGAGCATCATGATCATGGCAACGATGGAGAAAAAGGGAGAAGCAAAGATGCTGTCGAACATGGCTGTCACCAGGGTGATCAACTCAAACTCATAGGGGTCGGAGGCCGTGTTGAGAAAAATGGCATAGGGATCGGCCATCAGCTGTAGGATCAGATTGATGATGGAACGGGAGGAGAGGATCATGCCAAAGAAAAGGGCTGTCTTTCCCAACATCTTCAGAGGGTCCTCTGCCTCCATGTCCAGAACAATACCAAAATTGCGGAACAGCTGAAAAATCAGCATCATCAGCAATAGACCGATGGAAAAGCCGATGATCACATCATAGAAGTCGGCAGCAGCGGGAAAGTAGTGCTCGAAGGCATCCAAGTCAAACCCAAGTGCCCCGAGGAACCCGTTGACAGCGGCATCCAGCAGGTTAAGCGCCAGCCCAAAAGCATAGCTGATAATTCCGGATAAAATGCCCATGCTGCATCTCACCTCCTTTCAAGGGCATCTTCGATGAAGTATCTCAGCCGGTATAGCTGCCGCCCTGCGTCAGGTTGACCAAGTAGGTCATGATAAAACCGAGCACATTGAGGATGACCCAGCTGAGCAAAATACGCTTAAGCCAGGCCCGGGAACTTGCCACCGCCCGGTCGTCCGTGGAAAAATTCATCAGGATCAGGCACACGCTGGCCGCTACACAGGCCGCTATGGTGGACACCGAGAGAAATTTCTGGTACAGATCGCTCAAGGCGTAATCAAGCCATGCCCAGATGTCCGAGCCGGCACCGACGCCGCCTGTACTTCCTGTGCCATCCGTATCCGTTGCAAAGGCAGGAGTAGCGGTCAGTATTGCGCAAGTCGCTGTCACAGACAATGTAAGCATTGCCTTACGAGCTTTTTGAACCCAATCGGCAATCCTACCGAGCGCCCTTTGCCAAGAAGACGGCTCGGTGTACTTTACAATTTTCTTCATACAGTCCCTCCTATTAAATTGACATTTGCACACGATATGTAATATAATTGTATTGCAAAGGAGCGTGAATTTATGGACAGCAACATCACCTTCCGAATCGATGCTGACGTCAAGGAGCAAATGGCCGAAATCTGTAAGCAACTGGGCATGAGCACCTCTACAGCGTTTAACCTGTTTGCCAATGCCTTTGTACGGGAAAAGGGGATGCCGTTCCCCGTCAGCCTTTCAAAA